>JACPZD010000001.1 GCA_016195665.1 Gammaproteobacteria bacterium
TCAAGACTCAAGGATATTAGCCTTGAGCTTTTCCTCCCCGCCGAAAGTGCTTTACAACCCGCAGGCCTTCTTCACACACGCGGCATTGCTGGATCAGGGTTGCCCCCATTGTCCAATATTCCCCACTGCTGCCTCCCGTAGGAGTCTGGGCCGTGTCTCAGTCCCAGTGTGGCTGGTCGTTCTCTCAAACCAGCTACCGATCGTCGCCTTGGTAGGCCGTTACCCTACCAACAAGCTAATCGGACGTAGGCTCATCCAATAGCGCAAGGTCTTGCGATCCCCTGCTTTCCACCGTAGTGCGTATGCGGTATTAGCTTAAGTTTCCCTAAGTTGTCCCCCACTACTGGGTAGATTCCTACGTATTACTCACCCGTCCGCCACTCTACTCGGGGGTTGCCCCCCTTTCGCGTTCGACTTGCATGTGTTAGGCATGCCGCCAGCGTTCAATCTGAGCCAGGATCAAACTCTTCAGTTCAAACTTCTCGGCTGCTTGAGGCAACCAATCTTTTTGCGATGAAAAGCGACCCTTTGAATCAACTCAATTGACTCTAAGGTTGCTTACATCGACAGTCTTTGGTGAAACCGACCATCAACGCAAGCACCCACACAAATTACTTGATCTATATTGTTAAAGAGCGAACCGAGGACTTAAGTCTCGGCGAGAGGGTCATTATTACAGAGTCGGCGAGCAGCGTCAACTCCTACCCTCTTGGACATCTTCTAAACCCGCCCCGGCAACTCACCCGGGCAGGCGGCGCATTATACGCGGCGTTGGGAAGGCGTCAATAGGGCTCGTCAGCGCACGGTTACCCGGACGAATTTACGTTTGCCGACCTGCACCACTACCGGCTCACCGGGTGAGAGTGTCAAAGTCTTATCACTCACCCTCTCGCCATTCAAGCGCACCCCGCCCTGCTCAATCATGCGGAGGGCCTCGGAGGTGCTGGCGGTCAGGCCGGCCTGTTTGAGCAGTTGGGCGATGGGGAGCGGGGTGACGCCTGCCTGGAGTTGTACTTCCGGCATTTCATCGGGGATGGCGTGCTGCTTAAAGCGCATCTCAAAGTCGTCGAGGGCTGCGTCGGCAGCCTGTTGGCTATGAAAGCGCGCGACGATCTCCTTGGCAAACTGCACCTTGATGTCACGCGGGTTGCGCCCTTGCGCGGCCTCTTCCTTCCAGTGCGCGATCATGGCGCCGGATTCGAACGAGAGCAGATCAATATAGCTCCACATCAGTTCGTCGGAAGCGGACATGAGCTTACCGAACATGTCGTTGGGCGGCTCGGCGATGCCGATGGCGTTGCCGAGCGACTTGGACATCTTGTTTATGCCGTCGAGACCCACTAACAGCGGCATGGTGATGACCACCTGCGGCGGCTGGCCGTAGTGCTTTTGCAGTTCGCGGCCGACCAGCAGGTTGAATTTCTGATCGGTGCCGCCGAGTTCGACATCGGCCTTGAGGGCGACCGAGTCATAGCCCTGCACCAAGGGATACAAGAATTCGTGGATGGCGATAGGCTGGCCGCCGGTGTAGCGCTTATGGAAGTCGTCACGTTCCAGCATGCGGGCGACGGTGTGTTTGGCGGCGAGGCCGATGAGATCGGCCGCGGACATCTCGCCCATCCAACTGGAATTGAACATGACCAGGGTCTTTTCCGGGTCGAGTATCTTGAAGATCTGCTGTTCATACGTGCGGGCGTTTTCGATTACTTCATCGCGCGACAAGGGCTTGCGCGTCACGTTTTTGCCGGTAGGGTCACCTATCATGCCGGTGAAGTCGCCGATCAGAAACAGAACTTCGTGACCCAAGTCCTGGAATTGACGCAGTTTGTTGATGAGCACGGTGTGGCCGAGGTGCAGGTCGGGCGCGGTGGGGTCGAAACCGGCCTTGATGCGCAGAGGCCGGCCTGACCGGAGGCGTTCGCGCAATTCACTTTCTACTAATATGTCCTGGGCCCCGCGCTTGATGATCTCCAGGGTCTCGGCGGCGGATGTCATGGTGTTTCCTTAGAAATTTGCGACAAGATTAGCATATTTTGGGGCTCTCTCCGGCCTGACAGCCGAGCAATCCGCCGGAACAATGAAGATTGTGGCACGAAATTTGAGAACGGCAGTAGATTAAGTCTGGGTAAAGAGCATTGACCGGAGCGGCCAATCCGATTATGGTAGCGGTTGTTTTTTATTAAGGGGGTTGCCCATGCACTACATGACCTTTCTGAAGCGTCTATTAGAGTTGCCCATGCTCCCGGAACCCCAGAAACCCGCATTTTCACACCTGCATTGGGCGGTGCTGCTGGCCAGCCTGGTCATCATAAGCAGCTTCTTGGTACTGATATCCGGTAAGGCCGAGGCGACCCGTGACGAGGGATCGGTACTGGCCAAGCGAGCGGCCGATCCCGGCCTCGCCAACAAAGCCACCGGAACCGTCACTCTTCCCCTCACTCTCCCTCCCTCGCCGCAAACTACTCAGATACCTCCACCGCAATCCATTGCTCCTCAACAGGCATGGCAGACCCTTACGGTAGGGCGCGGCGACAATCTTTCGGTTCTGTTCAACCGGCTGGGACTAAGCGGGCAACAGGTGCAGGACGTCATGGACCTTGGGGACGTAACCAAGCCGTTGACCCGCCTCAATCCCGGTCAACATATCAAGCTCCGGCTGGATGATAACAAGCAGCTTCAAGAGCTGGTGTACGAGGTGCAGGAGAAATCGCTGCGCGTGTTCCGCGAGCAAGGCAAGCTTCAGGCCAGCAGTATGAGCCAGGAGGTAGAGAAGCGGGTACGTTATGCCACGGGCGTGATCAAAAGCTCGCTGTTCGAGGCCGCTCAGTTGGCGGGGATGAAGGACACCTTGACCTTGCAGATGGCCAAGATCTTCGGCTGGGATATAGATTTTGCGCAAGACCTGCGTGAGGGCGACAGCTTCACGGTGGTCTACGAGGAGCACTACATGAACGGCGAGCGGCTACGCGATGGCGACGTCCTTTCCGCCGAGTTTACCAATCAGGGTAAGACCTATAGCGCGCTACGCTTCAAGGACGGCGACAGGAGCCCCGGTTATTTCACCCCCGAGGGCCTGAGCATGCGCAAGGCCTTTTTGCGCACGCCGGTGGACTTCACCCGGATCAGTTCCGGCTTTTCGGTGGCCCGCTATCACCCTATTTTGCACCGGATGCGCGCTCACATGGGGGTGGATTACGCCGCGCCCAACGGCACGCCGATCCGTGCGGCGAGTAATGGTAAGGTGGCGTTCAAGGGCGTGAAGGGCGGGTATGGCAATACCCTCATCCTGCAACACGCCGGCACGTACAGCACCCTCTATGGACACATGTCGGGGTTCGCACGCGGGATTCGTCAGGGCAGCCCGGTGCAGCAGGACCAGGTGATCGGCTATGTGGGGCACAGCGGCCTCGCCACCGGCCCGCACCTGCATTACGAGTTCCGCATTGCCGGCGCGCACCGTGATCCCTTAAAAGTCGCGCTACCCAAGGCTGAGCCGATTCAGCCCAAATACAAGGCCGAGTTTTCCAAGCAGGCGCGCAGCCTGGTTGCGCAGATGGATCTGTTCAAGAACGGTTCGAGAATCGCAGCCGCCGCCAACTCGCCGTGACGGCCTTGGCCGGATGAGGTTGGCCGAATGAATTCGGCCCTACAGTCTTCAATGCATGTCTAGCCTTTTTATCGGGCTGATGTCCGGCACCAGCATGGACGCGGCGGATGCCGCGCTGGTGGATTTCAGCGCCGGCGAACCCAAGCTCATCGCCACCCACCGCACTCCGCTCACAGCGGAGCTGCGCGCCGCCCTGCTCGCGCTGTGCATCCCCGGCCCGAACGAGATCGAGCGCATGGCGGAACTCGATGCGCGGCTGGGCGAACTCTTTGCCGAGGCCGCGCTTGCGCTGTTAAAAAAATCCGGCGTTAACGCCACTGAGGTACTGGCCATCGGCAGCCACGGCCAGACCGTCCGTCATCAACCCACCGGCCCCTATCCGTTCAGTCTGCAGATCGGCAATCCCGCATTGATCGCACAACGCACCGGCATCACCACCATCGCCGATTTCCGCCGCGCGGACATCGCGGCGGGCGGCCAAGGCGCGCCGCTGGCGCCCGCGTTTCACAACGCGGTGTTGCGCTCCTCCGGGCATGATCGCGTCATCGTCAACATCGGCGGCATGGCCAACATCACTATCCTTCCCAAGGACGCAAAGCAACCCGTCACGGGTTTTGATACCGGGCCGGGCAACGTGTTGCTCGATGCGTGGGCCGAACGCCACCTCGGAAAATGCATGGACGAAGACGGCCGTTTTGCGGCGACTGGCAAGATGCACGAGGGATTACTTGCCGGCCTTTTGAGCGACAGCTATTTTGCACTCGCCCCGCCCAAGAGCACGGGGCGCGAGCATTTCAATAACGCGTGGCTCGATGCCGCGCTGAAAAGTTACAGCAAGGTCTCAGCACAAGACGTGCAAGCGACACTGTGTGAACTGACCGCCGCCTCAATTGCTGTCGCCATTCAAAAACATGCTCCCGCAACTAAAGAAGTGTTGATCTGCGGCGGCGGCACGCATAACGTGCATTTGATGCAGCGCTTACGCGCGCGCTTAAGCCGGTGTTCAGTCGAATCTATTGAGAAATACGACATCAGCCCGGACTGGGTCGAGGCGATGGCCTTCGCCTGGCTGGCGAAGCAAACGCTGGAAGGAAAACCGGGGAATCTGCCGAGCGTCACCGGCGCGAGGCGTGCGGTAGTGTTAGGCGCGATTTACTCAAGCAAGATAGAAGTGTAGGGTGGGTTAGCGAAGCGTAGCCCACCGGAACAGGAACCAGCCCACAGAGTGGGTACGGCTTACCCCCCGCCCTGACCCTCTCCCAGAGGGAGAGGGAAGGCTCTCGTTTTTATCTTGTATCTTTTCTCTTGTATCTTTTATCTGTCTTTAAGAGACACATACTCCCGCAGCGCTTCGCCGGTATAGACCTGCGTCGGTCTAAAAATGCGGTTGTCGGCGATCTGTTCGCTCCAATGCGCGAGCCAGCCGGCGGTGCGGGCGACGGCGAAGATGGCGGTGAACTGGTCGGCGGGGATGCCGAGTTCGGTGTAGAGGATGCCGGAGTAGAAATCCACGTTGGGATATACGCCCTTGGCGGCCAGGCGGTCTTTCGCCGCTTCTTCGAGCGCGTGGGCTATGGCGTAATAATGGCTGACTTCACCGCCGCGGTGCTGTACCAGTTTTTCGATCAGGTCATGCAGCACCACGGCGCGAGGGTCTTTGACCTTGTATTCGCGGTGGCCCATGCCCCAGATGATTTCCTTCTGGCTGAGTTTTTTATCCAGCCAGCCTTCCACCTTGGCGGGCGAGCCGATCTCATCCAGCATGTGCAGCACGCGCTGGTTGGCGCCGCCGTGCAGCGGGCCTGAGAGCGCACCGATAGCCGCGGAGATCACGCTGTAGGGGTTGGCGAGCGTCGAGCCGGTGACCATGGCGGCGAAAGTCGAAGCGTTGATGGTGTGCTCGGCATGCAGGATGAGGCAGGCATCCATCAGCCGCGCTATGAACGGTTCGGGCTCCTTCCCGGTAAACATATAAAGGAAATTGGCGGCGAAGCCGAGATCGGCGCGCGGCTCGATCAGCTTTTCGTCGCGGCGCAGGCGCTCCCAATAGGCGACCAGCAGCGACATGCGCGCGGCGATCTTGACCGACATGGTGCGCACATAGTCCGGATCGGCGTAGGAACGCGCGCTGGCAGGCTGCGATATTTCGTCGGGATAGAACATGCCGAGGCTCGCCACAACGCTCTGCAGCATGTGCATAGGGTGGCCTTTACGCGGCAGGTGGCGCATCATGCCGATCACTTCGGGCTTGAGCACACGCTGGTTGCGCAGCTCGGTGTCGAACGCCTTGAGCCGTGCGGCATCCGGCAGCGCGCCGTCCAGCAACAGCAGCGCGGTTTCTTCGTAGCGGCTGTGCTCGGTGAGCACATCTATCGGGTAGCCGCGGTAGGCGAGTATCCCCTGCTCGCCGTCTATGGAGGAAATGCTGGACTGCGTGGCGGGGACGCCCGCAAGCCCGCGTGCGTGAGCACTCATCGTTTGATTCCTGACCTATCTAAAAAAGCTAAAAGGAGGCCTCGGCCTCCTTCTTAGGGTAACCTCAAAGCAGGCCGATTTCACACGGAGAAGGAGGAACCGCAGCCGCAGGTGGTGGTGGCGTTGGGGTTGCGGATCACAAACTGGGCGCCCTCTACGCCCTCGGTGTAGTCAATCTCGGCGCCGACCAGGTATTGGTAGCTCATCGGATCTATCAACAGGGCGACATCGTGATTGACGATCTTGGTGTCGTCCTCGTTGATCTTTTCGTCAAAGGTAAAGCCGTACTGGAAGCCGCTGCAGCCGCCGCCGGTGATGAACACACGCAGTTTGAGGGCGTCATTGCCTTCTTCGGCGATCAGTTCGCGCACCTTGGCCGCGGCGCTGTCGGTAAAGACCAGCGGGCTCGGCATTTCGTTGGACAATACGTTTGCGGTTGTGCTCATCATTCATCTCCACTGCCGGATACTATTCACTGGTAAAAAACCATTATCCCCTCTCCACCGGGGGCCGTCAATGAGACGGAAAGCCGCATTGCAGCCGTATTTCCAGCAGGCTGTTAAGGCATCAGCGCGGCGCCGCCAAGACCCGCACGTTCATCCAACCCGAACTGGATATTCATGTTCTGCACGGCTTGTCCCGCCGCGCCCTTCACCAGGTTGTCTATCACGGACAGCACGACCGCCGTGTCGCCGCCTTGCGGGCGGTGGACGGCGATGCGGCAGACGTTGGCGCCGCGCACGCTCTTGGTCTCCGGGTGGGCGCCTTGGGGAAGCACGTCTACAAACGGTTCGTCACGGTAGCGCCGTTCATAAAGCGCCTGTAGATCGGTCTTGGCGTCCTTGAGCTTCGCGTAGAGCGTTGCATGGATGCCGCGTATCATCGGCGCCAGATGCGGCACGAAGGTGAGCGCGACCGGCTGGCCGGCGGCCTGCGCGAGACTTTGCACGATCTCCGGCAAGTGGCGATGGCCGGGCACGGCATAGGCCTTGAAATTCTCACCCGCCTCGCCGAGCATGAGATTCATTTCCGCCTTGCGGCCGGCCCCGCTGACGCCGGATTTGGCGTCGGCGATGAGCTGTTGTATGTCCACCAAGCCTTGTTCAACGAGCGGCAATAAACCGAGCGTTACCGAGGTGGGATAGCAGCCTGGGTTGGCGACCAGCCGCGCCGTTTTAATGGCCGCGCGGTTCAATTCCGGCAGGCCGTACACGGCCTCGCTCAAGAGCTCAGGACAGGCGTGCGGCATACCGTACCAATGCTGCCAGAGCCTGGCGTCCTTGAGTCTGAAGTCGGCGGCCAAATCAATGACCCGCACGCCCGCGTGCAGCAATTCCGGCACCTGGGTCATGGCGGTGCCGTTGGGGGTGGCGAAAAATACGACGTCACACTGCGCGAGCGTCTTGGGATCGGGCGCTGAAAATTTCAGCGCGACGTGGCCGCGGAGGTTGGGAAAGATGTCCGCGACCGCAGTGCCCGCCTCGGCGCGCGAGGTGATGACCGTAAGTTCAACGTTCGGATGTTGACTGAGCAGGCGCAGCAGTTCGACGCCGGTATACCCGGTGCCGCCTACAATGCCTGCCTTGATTAAATCCTGTGCCATGCCGTTCCCTTTACGCTCTAGCATTCATTATCAACACGCTTATTATACAACTACTTATGGACGCAATCCGGCCCGAGTTTTGCACTTTTTTTGATTTTGGGCTATTTTGAAGGACTATGAAGAACAACAGTATCAAGCGATCGGTGTTGGCGGGCGTGACTTTATGTTGCGCATGGGCGACCGCCGAGGCCGATATTTACAAATTCGTGGATGAGAATAACGTGGTGCACTTCAGCAACGTGCCGGACGACCCGCGGTATACCGTGTTCATGAAGGAGCCCCGCTACAAGACACGGATTAATGGAGCACAGAGCGCGGCGGCCGCAGCCGCCAACCGCGAGCGCTTCAGCCCGCTGATCGCCGGCATGGCGAAGTATTACAAGGTGGATGAGGCGTTGCTGCATGCGCTGATCCTGGCGGAGTCCGGCTATAACCCGAACGCGGTTTCTCCCAAGGGGGCGACGGGCTTGATGCAACTGATGCCTGACACCGCTAAACGCTACGGCGTCACGAATATCGCCGACCCCACCGCCAATCTGCATGGCGGCACGCGCTATCTGCGCGATCTGCTGCTGATGTTCAAGAATAACGTCCACCTGGCGCTGGCGGCCTACAACGCCGGTGAAAATGCGGTCATCAATAACGGCAACCAGATCCCGCCCTACGCAGAGACGCAAAACTACGTCACCAAGGTCATCGGGTCATACTACAGCTCTAAAGTCAGTACGCAGTAATCACGGGTCAGTAAGTAAGATACACTTCCCACTGCGTTCCCGCCCCCTATGTAGGGGGCGGGATAGGGTGGGGGTAGGTAAAACAGGGTATTTACTCAGGAGTCACATCATAAGCAGTGTTGCCTTACTTTGTGACTCCTGAGTAATCACGCCTCACGCAAGCTGTGCAAGGGTGGATGCCGAAGGACGGACAGCAGCCCCAATGTGCCGGCGATTCCTACACCGATTCCACCAGCGGTGATCCCCATCAGCCACACCCCAGGATTGAATATGTAGGGCAGGTGTAAAACATACTGCGCCAGCACGTACCCCAGGACGCTCGCTGCCAGCGCGGCCACCAGACCGGCCAACACACCCAGAGTAATAAATTCAGCGAGTAGACCCGACACGATCTGGCGGCGGCTGGCGCCCAATGTCCGCAGCATGGCGCTATCGTGCAGGCGTTCGTCCTGAGTCGCTTGAATCGCGGCATACAAGACCGTCAGGCCCGCCAGCAGGGTAAAAGCGAAAACGTACTCCACGGCAAGCGTGACCCGCTCGATGATATTGCGCACCTGCGCCATGATCGCGGCGACATCAATCACGGTAATATTGGGGAAGGTTTTGACCAGCCTGTTCAATACCTCATAGCGCTCCGCGGACAAATAAAAGCTGGTGATATAGCTGGTCGGATACGGACTCAAAGAACCGGGCGTTGCGATAACGAAAAAGTTGACGCGAAAGCTGTCCCAATCCACCTTGCGCAGACTCGCCACCTTGCCGGCAAACTCTTCCCCGGCGATGAGGTAAGTGAGGCGATCGCCCAACTTGATGCCCAGGGTTTCGGCGATGCCCTGTTCCACCGAGTAAAGATTTTTCCCACTATCATCAGGCCGCCACCAGCGTCCGGAAGTGATTTGATTGTCATCGGGCAACGCCTCGATCGAGGATAAATTGAATTCACGCTCGACCAAACTTGCCGCGCGTTGATCCTGATAATCGTTTGGGGAGATGGCCTTGTCATTGATCTTCACGAGCCGCCCCCGCACCATCGGGTAAAGTTGGATTGCAGGCATGCCTTCGTCCGCAAAAAACCTGCGCAATGCGGAGAGCTGTTCCGGTTGAATGTTGATAATGAAACGATTGGGCGCATCGCGCGGCAAACTCCCCTGCCAGCTCGCCAGCAGATCCGCGCGCACTAGGGTAAGCAGCAGCAAGGCCATCAGGCCGATGCCGAAGGCGAGGATTTGCGTCACGCTGTTTGCAGGACGCCGGGCGATGTTGGCGAGGCCGAAGCGCCATGCCACGCCCACCCTCTCCCGCAGTTGGCCAAGCAGCCGCACCAGCAGCCAGGCCACGGCGCCCAGGAACGCGAGCGTGGCGACGGTGCCCAGCACGAGATAGAGACCCAGCTTCACGTCGCCCGCCTGCCACACCATGAGCGCCGCGAACACGACCCACCCGATGCCATATACCGACGCACCGCGGACAGGCAGGCCGATTTCACGACGCAGCACACGGAGGGTGGGGACGTTTTTTAATGCCAGCAACGGCGGCGCGGCGAAACCCAACAGTGCGACCATCCCTGTCAGCAGGCCGAATCCCACGGGACGCCAGGACGGCGGCGGCAATTCCGCGGCAACTATGCCGCCTAACAGATCGGTCAGCGCGCTGTGCGCGGCGTACCCTGCGGCACACCCTACACTGCCGGCGACCAGGCCCAGGGTGAGGAGTTGGGTCAAATAGATCCAGGTAATGAATGACTGACGCGCGCCGAGGCAGCGCAATAGTGCGCAGGCGTCCAAGTGGCGCTGACTGAAACGGCGCGCAGCGGTGGCGATGGCCGCGCCCGCCAGCAACACGCTGACCAGCGCCGCCAGGCCCAAAAAGCGCTTGGCGCGCTCCAACGCCGCGCGTACCTCGGGCCGTGCGTCACTAACCCCTTCCAATTTCTCTCCGGGAGCGAGGCTAGGACTTATTCTTTCGCGATAGCGGGTTATGCCGTCCACCTCGCCGGACAGTAACAGACGATAGCGCACCCGGCTGCCGGTTTGTATGAGCTTGGTCGCCGGGACATCGTGGAGATTCATCAGCAGGCGCGGCGCGATGCTGAACAAATCGCCGCCCCGGTCGGGTTCGTGAACCAGCAGCGCGCTGATTTTTAATTGAGATTCGCCCAGCTTGATCGTGTCGCCGGGCTTGACCGCAAGTTGCGAGAGCAGCCTGCTATCCCCCCATGCCGTACCGGGCGCCGGAATGCCGGTGACCGGCGCCTCCGGGCCGAACTGTTGTTCAGCAATCCGCAGTTGGCCGCGCAGCGGATAACCCGCGCTCACCGCCTTGACCTCGGCAAGCTGGTTTTTATCGCCAGCCAGCAACATGCTCACGAAGCTCGTGGTCTCGGCGCTGCGCAATTTATATTCATCGGCAAGCTGTCTGAATTGATGATCGACGGGATGATCCGAGACGATCAGCAAATCAGCGCCCAGCAGTTCATTGGCCTGATACTGAAGGGCCAGCTCCACGCGGTCTGTGGCGAAACCGACGGCGCTGATGCTCGCCACCGCAATGACCAGCGCAAGACCCAACACGCGCAGCTCCCCCGCCCGCCATTCCCGGCGCAGCAAGCGGAACGAAAACAAGAATATTTGCCTCACGCGACGAGTCTCCCCGCCTCGAGTTTGAGACGCCGGTGGCAGCGTTGCGCAAGCGCCTCATCGTGGGTGACCAGGATCAGTGTCGAGCCCTGCTCTCGATTGAGATCAAACAGCAGATTGATAATGCGCTCGCCGGTCGCCTGATCGAGATTTCCGGTCGGTTCGTCGGCGAATAATAACTTGGGCCTAGGCGCAAATGCGCGGGCGATGGCAACCCGCTGCTGTTCGCCGCCGGAGAGTTGTTTCGGATAGTGATGCAGGCGATGAGAGAGGTCAACGCGCGCCAGCACCTCGCTTGCCGCGATGCGCGCCTCACGGCCGCGACCGGCAAGTTCGAGGGGCAGCATGACGTTCTCCAGCGCGGTGAGGCTGGGTAATAACTGAAAGGCTTGAAAGACGAAGCCCGTCAACCGGCCTCGCAACTCGGCGCGGCCGTCTTCGTCCAGCGCGAAAAGATCGCGTCCGTTGAGCGTCACTCGTCCAGCGGTAGGCGTATCGAGCCCCGCAAGCAGGCCGAGCAGCGTGGTCTTGCCCGATCCGGAGGCGCCGAGGATGGCCACCGCTTCTCCTACCGCCACCTGGAGATTGATATCTTCCAGTATAACGAGCATGCCCTCAGGGCCGGCGACTTGCTTCCCCAGGCCTTCTGTCTGCACAATGGGCGGCGATGAAACGTCTGGCACTACACTATTTCCTTTTTGTCTTTGCTCTTGTATTGCCCGCGGCGACCAACGCCGGCAATGCAACGATTCTGGTGTTTGGCGACAGTTTAAGCGCGGCCTACGGCATCGAGCAAAACGCCGGTTGGGTGAATCTGTTACAACGCCGTTTACAGCTAACCGCGCCACGTTATCAAGTCATCAATGCCAGCATCAGCGGGGACACCACCAGCGGAGGGCTTGCCCGTCTCTCGCGCGCACTCGATAAACATCAACCGGAGATTGTGATCGTCGAGCTGGGCGCTAACGATGGTTTGCGCGGCCTCTCGCTCGAGGAGACCCAAAAAAATCTGGCTGCCATCATCGAACAAATCCTGAGCCGCAAGGCGCGGGTGCTGCTCGTCGGGCTACGCCTGCCTCCCAACTATGGCCCCGATTACACGCGAAAGTTCCACGAGATCTATTCCAGCCTCGCCAAGCGTTACCGCGTACCGCTGGCGCCCTTTTTGTTAGAAGGCGTGGCCGGCAACCCGGAATTGATGCAGCAGGATGGGCTACATCCGCGCGCCGTGGCGCAACCCAAAGTGCTGGAGAATGTCTGGCCCGTACTGAAACCGATGCTAACCGAACGGCGTTGATTCGTGGAGTTGCAGGCCGTATTGTTCCGGCGCGGCCAGCCCTACGACATCGCCCAAGCGTATCTCGCCATCGCGCAATACTCGCGCCGTGATACCCCCGTGGCCGCGCATCGCGTGATGGCCTCCCGCACCGAGAGTATCCTCCATGCGGCTGCACGGTTCGCACAAACCTGTTCCCTCCAGGAGTGCGTCGCCGATATAAAACTGCTGAGTCTTGAGCGCCAGGAGATTGATGCCCGAGATCACCAGGTTGCGGCGTAATAATTCGGGTTGCACCGTCTCGCAGCCGCACAGCGCACCAATGACGGCCAGGTGTTCAAATTGGATCAGGGTGACTTGGCGATTGCCGCCCTGTTTGGAGTAATGATCACCGGACAGGCCCGACGCTCTTTCCAGCTTCGCCGACGACACGGCGACGAGCGGCCCGCGGTGAGCGGGTCTCAGGCCTATCCACTCGACACGGCCGATTTGCGGGTAGACGTTCAGCAATTCAGAGAAATTCCGCATGCGTCTTGACAGAATGTGCAGCGATTGGCAAGGTTAGGTACTTTGAACTCAAGGGGAACACTGTGACTCATCATATCCTGCGCTCGCCCGCTTTATCTGTAAAGGTCGCCGACCAGGGCGCTGAACTGCAATCGCTCAAACTGACCGACGGCCTGGAACTGTTGTGGCAGGCCGATCCCAGGGTATGGCCACGCCATGCGCCACACCTGTTTCCCATCGTTGGACGTTTGCCCAATGATACCCTGCGCCATAAGGGCAAGGCCTACACTCTAACTCAACACGGCTTCGCCCGCGATCTGGAATTTATCTGCGAAAATAAATCGGATCGCCATTGCACGCATCTGCTCACCGACTCTGAACAAACCCGCGTCCGCTACCCGTTTGCCTTCGAGCTGCGCATTACCCATGCGCTGGAAGGCAATACCCTGACCATTAGCTATGCGCTGCGCAATCCGGCGAATACTGAACTGCTGGCCAGTGTCGGCACCCATCCGGCGTTTAGCTGGCCGCTCAAGCCCGGCATCGAGCGTACCGCGCACAGCATGACCTTCGAGCGCGACGAACCCGCGGCCATCCGCCGTGTGGCGGGCGGCTTGTTGAAAACAGAGACCTATCCCACGCCGGTGAAAAATCGCGTACTACATCTCGCGGACGATCTGTTCGTGGATGATGTAGTGATCTTCGATAAACTGAACAGCCGCGCGCTCACCTGCACAGCACCGGGCGCGCCCAAGATTCAGGTCAAATTTCCTGACTTTCCACATCTCGGCATCTGGACCAAACCCGGCGCTGGATTTGTCTGCATTGAGCCTTGGCAGGGGCATGCGACGCCGGGAGACTTCGACGGTGAGTTCCGCGACAAGCCGGGGGTGGTTGACGTCGCCCCCCAGTCTGAACGCACATGGCAATACACGATAGCGGTCATTGAAGGAGAACAGGAAGCGAGGAGGCGATAGCGGACGAGCGGTGTGCGACGCCCCCCGCGTAGCCGTAGGACCGGATGTTTTGTCGGAGTCCGCGCGGTAGCGCGGGTGGAGACAAAAAGGGTTATCTGTTCTCAAGACCGGCGCCAGCCGAGGAGTTCGAGAGGTTGCTGGACAGACAATCCAGGTGAGACCGTTATTTCCCAGTGCCTGGATTTATCCTCCGGGCGCACCAGTTCTTGAAGAAGCGCCATACTCGGCCCTCGATCTCCAGATAGATGCGCGTGTCCGAGCAGGACAGATGCGCACTCGCCACCGGGGACGGGTCGTACCACCCCGATTGCTCCCTACTTTGAGATAGCTTCTAGTAATCTCACGCCCTTTAGACGAAGTGCTGATAGCCAGTGCGTATAGGCTCGAATAGTTCGCCATTGACCAACCGGCAACGCAGGCCCAGTGTTTCCTCTATCATACCGATGCAGGTGCAACGGCACGGGAACTGTTCCATCGCCTCCAATAATTTAGCCTGATTTTCCCGTGGCACGGTAAAACAAAGCTCATAGTCATCGCCTGCGCTGAGCGGCAAATTCCAGCCGCCTGCTTTGTCTAGCACAGAGGACACCGCAGGCGAGAGCGGCAAGCTTTCTAAGTGCAGCGTGGCACCCACTCCGCTGGCATCGAGGATATGACCAAGATCGGCGGTGAGACCATCGGAGAGGTCAATTGCCGCATGGGCGATGCCGCGCAAGGCAAGGCCTTCCTTGACGCGCGGCTCAGGCCGGTTGAGTCGCGCCATGACGCGTGCGGCCTGTTCAGCGGATAAGCTGATCTTTTCCTGCAGCAGTAACAACGCAAGGCCCGCATCACCCAACTCGCCGGTGACATAGATCAAATCGCCGGAGCGCGCCGCAGAGCGGCGGAGGGCGGTACCTGCGGGCACTAAACCGTGAATCTGTACAGTGATGGCGAGCGGCCCGCGCGTGGTGTCACCGCCAATCAGTTGCACGCCGTAACGTTCGGCGAGATTAAAAAACCCTTTACTAAAGCTTTCCAGCCAGGGCTCATCTGACTCCGGCAGTGTGAGCGCCAGCGTCGTCCAACGCGGTTCTGCGCCCATCGCCGCCATGTCGCTGAGACTGACCGCAAGTGCTTTATAGCCGATATCGGCGGGATGCGTCGCGGCGGGAAAATGCACGCCCTTGACCAGTGTGTCCACCGAGACCGCCAGTTCCATGCCCTCAGGCACATGAAGTATAGCGGCATCGTCGCCAATGCCGAGAACTATCGCAGGATCTGTCTTTTGCTGGCGGGTAAAGTATTGCTCAATGATGTCGAACTCGGAGAGCGCCATCAGGCTAGGTTGCCTTCATTTCAGTTACGCGCAAATTGCGCGCAACTTTGTCGAGCACGCTGTTGACATATTTATAACCCTGCTCGCCGCCAAACACCTTGGCCAACTCCACGGCCTCGTTGATGACCACGCGATAAGGAACGTCAGGGCGGAACTGCAACTCATAGGCACCGATGCGTAAGATAGCACGCTCGACCGGGTCCACCTCGGCCAAGGGGCGATCGAGGGCGGGGGCGATCTGAGCATCGAGTTCCTCGAGGCGCTTGGGGACCTGGCGCAACAATTCCTGGAAGTAGGCGATGTCCACCTTACGCATGTCCTGCTCTTCAGAGAATTGCGCGTCAATTTCGTTCATGTCTTGCCGCGATACCTGCCACTGATAAAGCGCCTGCACGGCCTTGTGCCGCGCCAGGCTGCGCGCCCTGCTCACGTGCCCGCCTCTTGTTTTGATTGCGCTGCGCCGGATGTTGCGGCGTGCTCGTGCTCCTGCTCAAGATCGCGCAGGAGTTGCACCATCTGCAACATGGCCAACGCTGCCTCAACGCCCTTGTTTCCTGCATCGGGTCCGGAACGTTCGATGGCCTGTTGCTCGGTGTTGACGGTCAGCACGCCAAAGCCGATGGGGGTATTGTACTCGAGACCTAGCTGCGCAATGCCTTGTGCGCAGCTCCCCGCCACATAGTCGAAGTGGGGGGTTTCACCGCGGATGACAACTCCGAGCGCGATGAGTCCTGCATAGTGCCCCGTCGCGGCAAGTTGCTGGGCGGCGAGCGGAATTTCAAAAGCGCCCGGCACCTGAACGATTTTTACCTGATCGCGCATGACGCCATGGCGCTCAAGCGCATCCAGCGCACCGCGCAGCAGACCGCCTACGATGGCATTGTTATAACGCGCGGCGATGATGCCGAAGCGCAGACCCGTGAGGGTGAATTGAATGTGCGTGGAGTGATTAGGCTTCATATCTATTAGGGAAACTCTGAAAAATTCATCTCTGAATTTTTCAGAGACGGCCGCTCCTGCGCATCCCTGCGCCCGCGGTATTGGGGCTTCCTGCCCGGCAAAAAGCAAAAATGTGATTTTTTCTTTTCTTCATTTTTCAATCACTCATTGTGATTGAAAAATGGCGGCACGTCCATATGCCGCGGAACCCCTGAATAAATCAGGGATTCCTTAGAACTTATCCATAAATAATTTACCGCAGAGGGCGCAGAGGAATCAAGAAGGATTTGTTTCTCCTCCGCGTCCTCCGCGGTGAAGCTTTTTCACCGCAAGGGACACAGGGGAACTATTTATGGATATGCTCTTAGTCTTTCGTGACGTATTCCACAACCTCAAGATCAAAACCGGATAGGGCATGGATCTTCATGGGCGTGCCGAGTACGCGCATCTTGCACACGCCCAGATCTTTGAGAATTTGCGCGCCGATGCCGTAGGTGCGCAGATCGCCGGCTTCCGGCCGCACCCAGTGTAACCCTTTCTGCTGCGACTGATACTGTCCAATTTCCTGAAGCAGGGATTGATCGCTGTCGGGCCGGCGCAGGATGACCACCACACCGCTTTCTTGAGCGGCAATATAGCGCAGTGCGCGCGCGAGCGACCACCCGCCTTCTTCGCGCAGCAGGGCGAGGGAGTCCAGGCCTTGCTGTAGATGCACGCGCACCGGCGTGGCTGTATCAGGCCGCAGCGCGCCACGTACCAAGGCGAGGTGTACGTGATTGGACAGGGTGTCGCGAAATACTACCAATCGGAATTCGCCATACTCGGTTTTCACGGGCTGCTCGCTGAGTTGCTCCACTGTCTTTTCATATTGGATGCGATAGTGAATGAGATCGGCGATGGTGCCTATCTTGAGATGATGTTGTTCCGCAAACATCTCCAGATCGGGACGGCGCGCCATGCTGCCGTCTTCGTTGAGTATCTCGACGATCACCCCGGCGGGCTCCAATCCGGCGAGGCGTGCGAGATCGCAGCCGGCCTCGGTGTGTCCGGCGCGCGTGAGCACCCCGCCCTGTTGAGCCATGAGGGGAAAGACGTGTCCCGGCTGCACGAGGTCGCTAGGTTCGGCATGTGGAGCGACGGCAGTGCGTATGGTGTGGGCGCGGTCGGCGGCGGAGATGCCGGTGGTAACGCCTCGGGCAGCCTCGATGGAGATGGTGAAATTGGTACCGTGCTGAGTAAAGTTGTCGGTGACCATCAGCGGCAGACGCAATTGCTCGCAACGCTCCCGTGTAACGGTAAGACAAATCAACCCGCGCCCGTAACGCGCCATGAAATTGATGTCTTCCTGCCGCACCTCTGCCGCGGCCATGATCAGATCGCCTTCGTTCTCACGGCCTTCGTCATCCATGAGGATGACCATCCTGCCGCTGCGGATGTCGGCGATGATGTCTTCGATGCTACTGAGCGCCATGCGTTATGACCTTTCCGACGCACCAGGATGTGCTAGTGTCGCGGGAGGCAGGATGCCGGAAGCGACCGATATCAAGCGCTCGAGGTATCGGGCAATCATGTCCACCTCCAGGTTGACGGCGTCACCGGCTTGCAGCGCGCCTAGCGTGGTCTCTTGCAGGGTGTGCGGCACGAGATTGACCTCGAATCCCGGCCCATTAACGGCGTTTACGGTAAGGCTCACGCCATCCGCACAGATCGCGCCTTTGGCGGCGATATATTTGGCCAGTTCGCGTGGGGCTTCGATGTGCAAACGTACCGAGCGGCCCTCTTCAGTGCGCGCCACAACCCGGCCTACGCCGTCCACATGACCACTGACCAGATGCCCCCCCAGCCGAGTCGCAGGGGTAACCGAACGTTCCAAATTTACCGGACTGCCCGCTTTGAGCAGATCCAGCGCGGTGCAGCGCAAGGTCTCGGCGGAAACGTCCGCATAAAAATGACGGCCGTCGAGTTCCGCCACCGTGAGACAGACTCCTTGCACCGCGATGCTGTCGCCCAGGCGAATCTCCGCCAAGTCTAATTTGCCGGGATGAATGCCGAGACGCACATCAGAATCCTTGTTTTCAAAAAGCGCGATCTTGCCTATAGCCTCGATGATACCGGTAAACATGTGGGAGTATGGAACTGCTCAAAAGGGGTTTTTCAATCACTAAGGAGAGTACCAGTTGCGGAGCGCGCCCACAACCGGGGAGAGATGAAAATCTCCCAAGCCCGAAACGTATCGGACTTGGGAGCACTAGCGCTACATTTTGCTTGCGGTGACCTTTAGCTGGTCAATTGCGTCGCCCCTGACTCCAATGGACGGCGCTGGCGGTGGGATATGAAAGGCCGCTGCCCGGGATTCCACATAATCTTGGATTTGCTCGTCCGTGACATTGAGTAGCCTGTCTCTCTGGTCCAACCAGTCGCCCCGTACCTGGCCCATAATCTTATCGTAGAGATCGGGATCCCAATGCGGCTCCGTCCCCATGATGAGGACCGGGCAGATGCGCAGATCCAGTGCATGATAAATACGATTGAGGTTATCTGCAGCCAGCTGGTCTTGGCCATCCCAATTACATACAGTACTGGCGTTCACGAGATATCTATTCAGGTCCATAGTTGGCCTCCTAACGATGATGGAGCTAGGGACCCCGACGGTAAGCCCCTAGCCGGTTGGATTACCACTCTATCCGGATGAGTGACCGGGTATCTACAGTATTAGACTACGCCCCAGGAGAGTTCGTTGCAAGCGCTTGGACGGGCAGCAAGAAAAATATCTAACTATTTGAAAAATAAATAAAAAATATATTGGCTCACAGTGCCCCATGTTGCTTTCGGCCAGCCAGCCTTTATTCATCATCATCTTCCAAGATGATGACGCCGTCCGCGCTGCGCCGCACGTGGGTGATACCCGGATGCTGCACCTCCAGCTCTTGGATAAGCCGGTTTTGACGCTGGATCTTATCTTCCTGGGCGCGCACCTGATCGGCCAAACGGCGGTTCTCGGCCAGTGTGGCGCGATGCGCCAGCGCATGCGCCACCGTCGCGCGCAAATCATAGTCACTCCAGGGTTTGGCGATGAAATGGAAGATCTGTGCCTCATTGATGGCGCCTAACAAGGCATCGAGATCGGTATAGCCGCTCACAAGCAGGCGCATTGCGTGCGGCTGGATTTGCTTAAGCGCCATGAGGAAAAAGACGCCGTCCATGCCGGGCATACGGTAATCCGACATCACCAGATCGAATTCGGCGGCGCGAGCCCGCTTGAGCGCCTCCGTGGCGTTGGTGTAGCTTTCGACCTCATAGCCGTCGCTCTTGAACAGGCGCTGCAAGGCGTGCAGGATATTTTCTTCGTCGTCTACCAGCAGGATATGTGGCATAGACTATCCCTCTACGGGTGGTTTTGAACGTAGATCGTGAACCCGCGATCCGCCTCCCGTTCGAAGGCCTTGATCTTTTTGATCAGGTCGGCATTGAGTGCACGGGCCTTGGTCAATAACAGCCTTCCTTCCGGATCAATCAGGTCGCGGGACAGTATCTGTCCCTCGCACACGTCCTCCGACGACAACGGAACCTCTCTCTGCGGCAGCAAGCCATAGGATTGAGTCTCAATGGTCTTAAGAAAGGTATCCACCACGACGGAGTCGTAGCGCGTGCCGCGATTGCCGACCAGAAAGGCGCGCGCCTCGGCCGGGCTCAATTTGACGTCCAGCAGGGAGCCGATCTGCAGGGCATCGTAATCGTTAACCACGGCGAGGATGCGGGCGCCCATCGGTATGTGTGATCTCGCGAGCCCATCGGGAAAACCCTTGCCGTCGTAGCGCTCATGATGCCCGCGGATAAATACCGCCGCCTTCTGCAACTGATCCAGCCCTGTCAGGGCGGCCTGCCCGACCTCGCAATGCCGCTCGATGCGTTCACGATCCTGGCGGGAAAGGGCGATGTAGGGCTTATGAATGAGATGATCGGGCAAGCCGATCTTGCCGACATCATGCAACAGCGCGGCAAAATAGACGTCCTGGATCTCTTCGTCCATCAACTGCAACTGTTGCGCGGTCACACGTGCATGCTCCGCCACCCGCCGCGCATGGCCGGCGGTGGCGCCGTCGCGCAGTTCGACGAGATTGGCGAACACGGAGATGGTTGCGATGTAGCCCTTTTTTAATTCGTTAAAGGCCAGATCCAGCATATCGGCGGTCTGTTTTATTTCCTGGGTCCTCGCCTCCACCCTTTTTTCGAGGTTGGCGTTAAGCTCCTGCAACTCCTCATTTTGCGTGAGTACGATCTGCTCCAGACGTTTCTTCTCGCGCTCCAGGTGCTGGCCCTGCAAGGCATGTTGAACCACCAGGCGGATGTCGTTATCTTCCCAGGGTTTGCTGATGTAGCGGTAAATTTTGCCCTTGTTGATCGCGTTGATGGTGGAAGTAATATCGGCGTAGCCCGTCAATAAAATGCGTAACGTATCCGGCCATCTCTTTTCAACCTGTTCCAAAAACGCGGCGCCATCCATATTCGGCATGCGCATGTCCGAAATGATGAGGTCAACCGCCTCCTTCTCCATGATTGCCAAGCCTTCGGCGCCGCTCAATGCCGTCAGGATACGGTAACCCACCGGCCGGAACAGCCTTTGCAAGGACGACAGAATATTCGCCTCATCATCCACGAACAGCAAAGTGACAAGATCCTTGGCCTCCGCCGCCGAACCATTTTGCGTTGCTTGCGCTGTACTCATCTCATACCTCTCTTAAACTTCAAGCGCTCGCCGCAGCGAGCGGCTGCTCGACCCTAGCCACCTCTTGGCGTACCGGTAACCATATCTTGAAACAAGTACCCTTACCCACTTCGCTTGCCACCTCGATTCTGCCCTTGTGCTTATTCACTATGCCGTAGGCCAAGGACAGTCCCAGGCCCGTGCCTTTTCCCACCGGTTTGGTGGTGAAGAACGGATCGAAGATGCGTTTCAGGTTTTCCGGCGCGATGCCCTTGCCGCTATCGGCCACCTCAACGCATACCCAATCATCCTGGGTAAGGGTACGCAGTGTAATTTTGCCGCGTTCCTCGATGGCGTGCGCGGAATTGACCAGCAGATTCATAAACACCTGGTTGATCTGCGAATACAGACATTCCACCAGCGGAATGTCGCCATATTCCTTAACGACATCGGCCTTGTACTTGATCTCGTTGTTCACGATATTCAAGGTGCTGTCCAGGCCCTTGTGCAGATCGGCCCACTGCCACTCGGCCTTATCCACGTGCGAGAAGTCCTTCAGGTCCTGAACGATTTGCTTGACGCGATTGATGCCCTCCCTGGATTCGCTCATCAGGTTGGCGACATCCTTGCGCAAAAAATCCACGTCAATACGTTTCTTCAGCGCGGCGATGTCGGCGATAACCTGGGCGCCGCCAGGTTGCCGGCTGAATAAAGGCTCGGCCTGCTCGTAGCTATCCAGCACCTTCAGCAAATCGGCAAGATACGTTTGCAAGGCGCCTATATTGGAAGAAATGTAGCCGACGGGGTTGTTGATCTCATGCGCGACACCCGCCGCCAGCTGTCCCACCGAGGCCATCTTTTCCGATTGCAATAATTGATTATGCGCCTCTTCCAGCTTGTAGTTCATCTTCTGCATTTGCTCGTTCATCGCGGATAGTTCCTCGATGCGTTGTTGCTGCTCCTCGCGCAACTGCGTCTCATATTGGGCCAGCCGCTTCTTGTTATTGACCTGGCCGAGCACGCGATTCACCGCCTCGGGCAGATAGCCGATGGATTCGGTCGATTTGATGATGAAGTCATGCACGCCGGCGCGTAACGCCGCAATCACCGTGCTCTCGTCGCTCAAACCCGTGGCCATAATCACGGGCATATCGTAACCTTCGGCCTTGAGTTGTTCGAGAAATTCGAGGCCGGTCACCCCGCCCGGCAACATGTAATCCAGCACCATCAGATCCACATCGCCCTGTTTGACGACCGGGTAGGCATCCTCGGCGCCGGCGGCCACAACAACCTTGTAGCCCGCCTTTTCCAGACTGCGCCGCTCCAGCGTGGCGATGCCGAGATCGTCTTCAACGACCAGTATCTTGCCAGTTTCCATACATCTCGCTCCTGATGCTTAAAATTTATTCCCCGCGGTCTTGCAGCGGGCTCCTCGGCGATGGGGTTTCCAAAAGGGAGAGGCCCTTTGGGTCGCCTACGCGATTTCACATCACGCTGTGCGAAATGAAATTACTGTTATTGGTTTCGGGTACGCGTACAATTTGCAAGAACAGTCCGAGCCGCCGTATCACCTCGCAGAAGGCGTCATATTCAACCGGCTTGGTAATGTACAAGCTGCATCCCGCCTCATAGCAACGTTCGATCTCGCGTGGATCATCCGTGGTGGTGAGTATCACAATGGGGATAGATTGGCTATGCTTATCCGCCTTGATATGCTGCAACGCCTGTATGCCGTCCATGCGCGGCATATTGATATCGAGCAGCATAAATAATGTACTGGGGCGGGGCCGTCCCGTATAAGCGCCCTGCGACAGCACATACTCCACAGCCTCTTGCCCATCTTTGACCCTGACGATTTCGTTCATGATGCCGGCGCGGCGTAGATTGCGCTGCACCAGCGTCGCGTGGCCGTCGTCATCTTCTGCCAACAGTACGGTCGCCGCGTGTGCCTCTGTCATACTATTTTCCTTCTTGCTTTCTCAACATACTCTTATAATTAGCGGATAGCGCGCGCTGTGCGCAAGCTGTAGCTACCTGACATTTATGTCGATACCGCTGACGCCAGTGTTCATATCTTTCCTCTAGGCTAAATGCTCAGCGGGTACTTTTACGACTTGTAAAAACAATCCCAGCCGGCCCACGGCTTCGGAAAATTTTTCGCTATCAATCGGTTTGGTGATATAGATGCCGCAACCCAGCTGGTAACAATGTGCGATCTCGTTCGGGTCATCCGTAGTGGTCAACATCACCACCGGTATGGTTCGGGTCGCCTCTTTCGCCTTGATCTGGCGCAGTGCCTCGACGCCGTCCATGCGCGGCATGTTAATGTCCAACAAAATCAGCAGGCGATTCATGTGGATACGACCGGTATATGTGCCTTGCGCGTGCACAAAATCCAGGGCCTCCTGACCGTCCTTCACGCGCACGATCTCGTTAACGAAGCCTGCCCGCTTCAGGCTGCGCTGTATCAACATGGCATGCCCGTCGTCATCTTCCGCCAAGACGATGGTGATTGGTTGTATTGTCATTTCGCTTTATCCTTATCTCTAACCGTGATAAGCCATTGCTGTGGAGCACGCGGAGGAGAAACAAAAATATTTTGATCTTATTACTCTGCGCCCTCTGCGGTTTTACTGCCTATCCCCTGGGAAGCCCCTCACGCGTCTCAGGAAAACAGAACGTCTTCCGCTGCCGGGGTATCACTAAAAATAGGCGCCTGCTTTATTTCTTGTGAAGGCAGCGCCACGAAAAAGGTCGTGCCCGCACCCTCGGTGGATTCCACCGTGATCCTGCCGCCATGCCGCTCCACCATGCGCCGCACAATGGCGAGCCCAATACCCTCACCCTTCGCCGAATCGGGGTGAAAGCGCTGAAAAATCCGGAACAACTTGGTCTTCGCCTGTTCAGATATCCCCAAGCCGTTGTCCTTCACGTAATAGATATTCAATACCGCGTTGTGCGTGGTTTCCTTATCGGCGCAACAACCCACTTCTATAAGGCCTGGCTGCTTTGGATCCAAATAATTGAGCGCATTGCCAATCAGGTTGGCGAAGATTTGCTCGACCGCGCCGGAGTCTACCCACGCGGCGGGCAGCTTATGCACCGTCACCGTGGCACAGCGTTGGCTGATGATGGTTTGCATAGAGTCAATAATGCGCTTTACGATAGAATTCAGATCCACATGCTGCATTTGATACTCCACCCGCCCAACGCGCGATAGCTGTAGCAGGCCATCCATGATGTTGGACAGGCGCACCACGCCGGCCTGGATGAAGTGCAGCGAACTCGACATGTCCTCGTCAATCAATGCCATGCCGCGTTTTTGCGCCTCCGGCGTGCAGTTACCTTCGACCAATACTGCGCGCAGGTCCTGGGCCACCATCTCCAGCTCGCGACTAAAACCTTGCAGATTGACCAGCGGCGAGCGCAAATCATGCGAGACGCTGTATACGAACATGTCGTTTTCTTCATTCTTGCGTGTTAAATCAGTGAGGTAGTACTCAAGCTGTTTCTGGTTGGACTCCAGGTCGGCGGTACGATCCTGCACACGGCTTTCGAGCTCATGATTAAAGGTGGCGAGTTTTTCATAACTTTCGTCGAGCGCCCGTTTCTGCTGCTTGAGATCGGCTACCGCCCCTCTTAAGGTGATCGCATTACGCTGCAGTTTGATGAGCACATAGGCGATGTAGCCCAGAAGCAGCATGGGCAGCACATACAAGCCAATGCGATATCTGTTCGATTCCTCTATCCTTGCGGTGTAGTGGGCGTCGTACGCCCCATCAAGGGCCTGGTAATTTTGCGGGCTGGGCAGCCCCATTAGCTCGGTAACCAGGGCGTCTACGGCGGGTTTTTGTTGCAGTATGATGTTGGCGTGAACAAGAATCAGTCTGATATTATCACGCACCCCTTCAGGGACGCTATCCAGCCTCTTCGCAACCGCATCGCTGTGCTCATTGATATGCGCCTTGACCTCTTCATTTCCGGTTACCGTATAATTCAGTACATCCACGGCCAAATCGCTAAGCTCATGTTTCATCTCTTCATCCAGCTTATCCAGATCTTTCGCCTCATCGCCGACCGTGATGACGACCTGCGTTGGAAAGTAACGTAGCGAGTTTTGCAGGATGGCGTTTTTTGACTTGAACAACTCCAGCAGACGGTCTTTCCTCAAGAATAATTGCAAGGCCTGATCGGTGAATCCGTCTATGTCTTTATGGCCTTTATGGTAGAGCGTGGCAGGGTCTTTCTTGAGACTCGTCTGTAACAACCTGGATTTTTCAACGGCGCTTACAAGGGGATCGTAGTTGGCGAGCCTGCCGTAGCGCGACATCAAGACATTGCTGTTCACCGCCGCGTCCAGTTGCGCAAGATCATGAAGGGTGTCAATCATGCCGTCATGCCCCTTGCTGTCCACTGCTTGCGTCTTTACGTATAAAAATAAGAACATCGCAACGCATACCGATCCCAGCAGAACGTGTTGTAGCCAAGCTCGCTTCATAACAACGGCTTTCCTTTATATTCGCCGGGCAGGGTGTGTAAAAATTTAATAATCAGTTGCTTGTGCTCGGGGGTAATGTGCCTGCCCAACTGATACCTGGCCATATAATCAATGGCGGTGCTTAAATCCGCTACCCGGCCATCGTGAAAATAGGGCGGCGTAAGCACCACCAGCCTGAGGCTGGGTACTCGAAACTTGTGCAGATCCTCCTTGTCTTTAGTGACGTTGTAGCGCCCCAGATCGGCCTGGACCTCGTCGCCGCGGTCCTTGAAATAGTCGGCCATGATTCCCAGGGTCTGGAACATGTTTCCCCCCACATTTGTCCCCTGGTGACAGGCCACGCAGCCATAGGTCTTGAATAACACATAGCCCGCCCGCTCTTCAGCGGTTATGGCGTTTTTGTCGCCGCGCAGGTATTTATCGAAGCGCGAATTAGGCGTGCTGAGGGAACATTCAAAGGTCGCGATGGCGTCCTTGATGCTGCGTTCGTGTATGCCGAGACCCGGGTATAGCTTGGAAAAGGCCAGCACATAGTCCGGGTCCTTGTTCAGCTTGCCCAGCAACTCCGGCCAGTCGGACGCCATCTCTTTGGGGTGATGTACAGGGCCGTCTATCTGATCTTCCAGCGTAGCGGCGCGACCGTCCCAGAACTGCTTATAGTTGAGGCCGCTGTTAAATACCGTCGGCGAGTTGACGTCACCGGAGCTGCCGCCGCTACCCAGTGAATGCACCTTCCGATCGGTACCGCCCAAGCTTAAGTCGTGACAATAGGCGCACGAAATGGTGTCATCGTGTGACAGCCTGGGCTCGTTAAACAGTTTTTCGCCCAGCGCCACCTTTTCCTTATTCAGCGGCAGTGACAATGGAATGGGGCGAATAGGCTCATTGGCGTAGTCTGGCCCGCTTAAACCCGTCAGACATTGGGTCAACTCCGGCGTCATCGTCAACGCTTCGGCGGGTTTATGCAATGCCATGAATACAGCGCCGACGCCTGCTGCACCAAGTAGTATGGCTAACGGCAAAACAACCTTCGGATTCATGATGGCCTTCCCTACTATAGGGGTATCAACCCTACGAAGTGCAAGTTGTATGCCACTAATGGAGATGATGCCGGGAGGCTCATGATCTCTTGGGATGTAAAAACACCACTGCGGAGGGCGCGGGGGAGAAAGACGAACCGTTTCGATTCATCTGCGTCCTCCGCGGTAAATCGTATCTATCTTTATACGTCTCTGTGGTCAAAAAACCTTTGACCCCGATGGGCGCAGTCACGATTATTCAGTTATGAATCTACCCCTGCGAATGCAAGCGCCTGCCGTCGCGCAACAGGGCTGCGACGTCCGCCGCCGGCATGGGCGGGCTGAACAAATAGCCCTGCATTTCGTCACATTTTAGCTCTCTCAAAAATTTTAGCTGCTCCAGGGTTTCCACACCTTCGGCAATGACGTTCAGCTTCAGGCTGTGACCTAACGCGATAATGGCGGCGACTATCGCGGCGTCTTCCGGATTGATCGAGAGGTCACACACGAACGATTGATCTATCTTCAAACCGTATAACGGAAAGTGCTTGAGATAATTTAAGGGATCTCTGATTTATTCATACTGAACCGCCAAGATGCCAAGAACGCCAAGATTTTTCCTTACAATTCAAGCTCTTTTCTTGGCGGCCTTGGCGCCTTGGCGGTTGGCGATATATTTTTCAGAGCTTCCTTTATTATTCGCCAATAGCGCCAGCGCTGCAGCAGCGCTGTTCGCCGTCAGCACCCGGTAACCGTCCTGATGGAGCAGTCGCACCAACGACGCAGTGATGTTTTCCTCGTCATCGACAAGCAGAATTGTTTTATTCATAGATGTACGTGACTCACTCAACCCAACATTAAGCAGCATATGGCATGCCAATGTATGGGCAGGCTTTTCACCATGGAGGACGCAGGGGAAAACAAACTATATTTAATCTTAGAACTTATCCATAAATAATTTACCGCAGAGGGCGCAGAGGAATCAAGAAGGATTTGTTTCTCCTCCGCGTCCTCCGCGGTGAAGCTTTTTCACCGCAAGGGACACAGGGGAACTATTTATGGATATGCTCTTATTCTTCTGCGCCCTCTGCGTTGACAGTTTTATCGGGCTCTAACGCGTACATCAGGCACGCGGCGCAGCGCTCTTGGCGGTGATACGCCAATCACGGCCTACCGCGCGGATTTCTGTAATCTCGAGCTCGATACGCTCCATCAACTTCTCGATGTCAGGTTGCAAATGAACAAGCCCGCGCGCGCTGTCGCCGAGCAGCGTGGGCGCCATGTAAATGACGATCTCATCAATCAGGCCGGCTTGGAGCAGGGCGCCGCTTAGGATGGGACCGGCTTCGACCAAAACCTCATTGATCTCGCGCTGCGCCGCTAAGTAGCTCAATACCGCAGCCAAGTCCACGTGGCTGCCCGCAGCGGGCAAGGTTACGAGCTTTGCACCCGCTTGCTGCAAGGGTTCCATTAGTTCGCGTTCCCGGCTGGCGGTAAACACCAAGGTCTCTCCGGGCTCCTTAAACAAACGAGCCTTAGGCGTGATGCGCAGGCGCGAGTCCAGCACTACGCGCAAGGGGTGGGTGGGGATCTCGACACCTAGCACTTCCGGTCTTACCGTAAGACGTGGATCGTCGGCCAGCACGGTGTTAATCCCCGTCATGATCGCGCCGCTCCGTGCGCGCCAACGCTGTACGTCGGCGCGCGCGGCCTCACCCGTGATCCACCTGCTTTCGCCTGTGGCGGTGGCGGTGCGGCCATCGAGCGTCATCGCAAGTTTGCAGCGCACATAAGGACGCTGTTTCCGCATGCGCATGATAAAACCGGGGTTTAATTTTTCGGCCTCGGATTCGAGCATGCCGGTTTCTACCCGTATTCCCGCACGCTTAAGTTGCTCCAAGCCCAGGCCCGCGATCCTGGGATTGGGATCTATCATCGCCACTACCACGCGGGCGACGCCGGCCTGAACCAGGGCATCCGTGCAGGGCGGCGTACGGCCGTGATGACAGCAAGGCTCCAGTGTCACATAAGCAGTCGCGCCGCGGGCGCCTTCACCGGCTTGTTGCAGAGCGTGGATCTCGGCGTGCGGTTCCCCGGCGCGCTCGTGCCAACCTTCGCCGACGATTTTGCCGTCACGCACCAGCACGCAACCGACACGCGGGTTGGGGTGAGTAGTATAAAGGCCGCGCGCCGCGAGTTGTAAGGCACGAGCCATGTACTCGTAATCCGCGCGGCTCATGCGTCCTTCTTGGGGGGGTCTACAGGCAGGGTCAGTTGTTTCTTGGCCTCGGGCGAGGGCTCACGCTCCAAGCGTTCGATCTCCTCGCGGAAGGCGTGCACATCTTCAAAGCTGCGGTACACCGAGGCGAAGCGCACATAGGCGACGTGATCGAGGGCGCGCAGCTCCTCCATCACCCACTCCCCCAGCAAGCGCGAAGGAATCTCCCGTTCCCCGCTGGCGCGCAGTTTGTGTTCGATGTGCTGAATAGCGGCTTCGATCTTGGCCATCGGCACCGGCCGCTTTTGCAAGGCGAGCAGCATACCTGCACGCAGTTTCTCCTCATCGAACGCCACCCGTTCACCGCCGCGCTTGATGATGTGTGGCATCGTCAATTGCGCGGACTCGAAGGTAGTGAAGCGCTCCCCGCAACTCAGACACTCGCGCCGTCTGCGTACCTGCTCGCCCTCATTAGCGAGGCGGGAATCTATGACCTTGGTGTCTTCAGCCCCGCAGAATGGACAGCGCATGACTTTCTCAGGGATTAGGGGCTAGGAGTTAAGGGTAGGGGCTAGGGAAAAGAAAAGCCTGCCCCCCAGTCCCTAGTTAGCATAAACAGGCAAGCGCCGGCAGATATCCAGTGCCTTTTGCTTCACCGCGGCAATGGTGGCGGCATTGTTCAGATCATCCAACACATCGCAAATCCAGCCCGCCAGGTTACGCGCGTCGTCTTCGTTGAAGCCGCGTGTAGTCATCGCCGGCGTGCCGATGCGGATGCCGCTGGTGACAAACGGCGATTGCGGATCATTCGGCACGGCGTTTTTATTGACCGTGATGTTGGCGGAACCCAGTGCCGCCTCGGCGTCTTTGCCGGTGAGACCCTTGTTCACCAGATCCACCAGGAACAGGTGATTGTCGGTGCCGCCGGAGACGACGTTATATCCGCGCTGCATCATCACCGCCGCCATGGCACGGGCGTTGGTCAGCACCTGTTGCTGATAGGTCTTGAACTCCGGGTCTAGCGCCTCCTTGAAGGCCACCGCCTTGGCGGCGATCACGTGCATCAGCGGTCCGCCCTGGATGCCGGGGAACACGATGGAGTTGAGCTTTTTTTCGATCTCGGGGTTGGCGCGCGCGAGGATCACGCCGCCGCGCGGCCCGCGCAGGGTTTTATGCGTCGTGGAGGTCGTCACATCCGCGATATTGACCGGGCTTGGGTAAATGCCCGCGGCAATCAAGCCTGCCGGATGCGCGATGTCTACAAATAGATACGCGCCGATCTTGTCGGCGATGGCGCGAAAACGCTGCCAGTCCACCACGCGCGAGTAGGCGCTGAACCCGGCCACCACCATTTTAGGCTTGTGTTCGAGCGCGAGCCTTTCGACCTGTTCGTAATCAATTTCGCCGGTTGCCGGATCAAGGCCGTATTGCACGGCGTTATAAATCTTGCCGGAAAAATTCACCTTGGCGCCGTGGGTGAGGTGGCCGCCGTGCGCGAGGCTCATACCGAGTATCGTGTCGCCGGGCTGGAGCAGCGCCATGTAGACCGCGGCGTTGGCCTGCGAGCCCGAGTGCGGCTGCACGTTGGCGTAATCCGCGCCGAACAATTGCTTGACGCGCTCGATCGCCAGACGCTCGGCCACATCCACATACTCGCAACCGCCGTAATAACGCTTGCCGGGGTAACCTTCGGCATATTTATTAGTCAATACCGAGCCCTGCGCCTCCAGCACCCGGGGGCTGGCGTAATTCTCCGAGGCGATCAGTTCGATGTGGTCTTCCTGACGCTTACTCTCCGCCTGCATCGCCGTCCATAACTCGTCATCGAAACCGGCGATCTTCATACTTTTTGCAAACATTTTTTCTCCCTGGACTGCGTGAATGGGCGTAGTGTATAAAAGGAGTGGTATTTTACACTGTATTGTTGCGCTTGACCGTGATACCCGGAGGACGCCATGAAAAAGCATCTAACTGATTGTTTTAACAACAGGATCCCTCTTTGGATATACACTACCATCATCATCCTGATACTCACCTGGTTTACCATGAGTCCCGAGATCATGCTGATGGCGGCGGTGGTCTGGTCGGTGTTGTATTGGCTGGTCGCCTATACCTGGTGCTTCCTCACGGCCAAACCGCCGGCCGATCAGCAACCAGACTAAGATATCCATAAATAATTTACCGCAGAGGACGCAGAGAAATACTCTTCTCAAGAAGAGTTTATTTCTCCTCCCCGCCCTCCGTGGTGAAGCCTTTTTATAGCAAGGGACACAGGGGAACTATTTATGGATATGTTATAAGAGAGAGCCCGGCGTATATGGGCCAGAAATTTTTCCGCATTGAGAAAACCGATTAGCCGGTATTCCGCGCGTTCCTTGCCGTCGGCGCCAAAAAACAAAATGGAGGGCGGGCCGATCAGGCCGAGCTGTTTAAGCAGCGCCTTATCTTGCTCGTCGTTGGCGGTCACATCGGCCCGCAGCAATGCCACGCCGCTCAGGGCCTGCTGCACCGCCGGGTCGGAGAAGGTAAATTTCTCCATTTCCTTACAGGCGACGCACCAGTCCGCGTAGAAATCGAGCATCACCGAGCGGCCCTGCTCGCCCGCGAGCGTAATCTCCCGTTGCAGTTGCTCCACCCCCTTAACGGGCTTGAAGGCCAGGGAGGCGTGCGGAGCGGCCTCTCCACTGCGCGCGGCCGTGAGGCCCTCCAGGGGCTGGAAGACATCCTTGCCGCCGCTCGCCGCGCCCACAATCAGCGCCGCACCATACACCAATAGCACAAACCCTGCGCCCTTCCACAGCCTGCGCCAGCCGGTGGCGTCGGGCGACATTCTGTCGAGCGCGCCCATAAAGATCGCACTCACGGTAAGCAAGCCACCCCATAACAACAAGGTCACGGCGGCGGGCAGAATGCGCTCCAGCATCCAGATCGCGACCGCCAGCAGCAGTACGCCGAACACGGCCTTGATGGTATTCATCCAGCCGCCCGCGGCGGGCAGCCACCGGCCGAGCGAGGTGCCGATCACTAACAGCGGGACACCCATACCCAGGCTCATGCTAAACAGCGCCATGCCGCCCAGCAGGGCGTCGCCCGATTGGCCAATGACAATCAGGGCGGCGGCAAGCGGCGCGGCCACGCACGGTCCCACAATCAACGCCGACAACAGACCCATCACCGCGACACCGATAAGCGTGCCGCCCTGCTGCCGGTTGCTGTGATGGCTAAGCCAGGTCTGCCAGCTCGCGGGAATCTGTATGTGATAAAGGCCGAACATCGAGAACGCCAGCACCACGAACACCGCGCTGAAGCTGCCCAGAATCCACGGATTTTGCGAGGCGGCCTGAAGGTTTTCTCCGAACCGCCCCGCGATCACGCCGAGCACGGTGTAGGTGAACGCCATCGCCAGCACATAGACCAGCGACAACACAAAGGCCTTGCGCGGGCTCTGCTCCGCGTGCTGACCGACGATGATGCCGGAGAGGATAGGAATCATCGGAAATACGCACGGCGTGAAGGCCAGCAAAAGGCCCAGCCCAAAGAAGGTGAGTAACGCCCACCCGATATGACCGCTCGTCAGCACCCGCGCCAGCCGGTCCTGCTCGGCCACGGCGGGCGGAGCGGCGGACGATAGCGCGGCAGCCGCAGCGGCGGGCAGATCCAGGGACACGGTCTTGGTCATGGGCGGATAACAAAAACCGGTCTCGGCGCAACCTTGATATTTGGCCTCGAGATGAATCTCCGCCGATGCTCCGGTGGTGCGCTGCAACGGAATAGCCACGGCCACCTGGTCGTGATACACCCAGGTCTTGCCCATAGTCTCATCGGTCTTGGGCTCGGCGGCCGGAAACTGCGGCGCGCCCAACTGCACATCGCCCATGTCGTTCACCAAACGAAAGGCGAATTTGTCGCGGTAGAGATAATAATCCTTGGCGATCTGCCAGCGTGCGACCAGCGTGTGGCCGTCCACCGCCTCGACGGTGAGCGCATAGGCCCGGTCGGGTTCGAGGAATGTATTTGCCGGGTTATTGAACCCGAGGCCCGCGCCGAGCTTGGCGCCGAGATTGTTCAGAAATTGGGATACCGGATGAGCGTCCGCAGCACCTTGCGACTGCACCGCCGGCAAGGTCAGCGTGAGCTTTTGCGTCTGCGGCGGATAACATACGCCCACATCGGCGCAGCCCTGCGAGACCGTCGCCAGCGCAATCTCCGTGACACCCGGATCGCTGCGGGTGATGGGAATATCCACGCTCACTTGATGACGGTAGATTTCCATCTCGCCGAAGAACTCATCGGTCTTTTTCTTGCCACGCGGAAAATTCGGCGCCCCCAGCGTCACGCCGGGTGTATCGGTCGTAAATTTGAAACGTTCACGGTAGAGGTAATAGCCGTCGGCGATGTCCCACTGCACGCGCAGCATCTGCGCGTCTTTCGTCTCGGCGCTGAGCTTAAAGGCCTGCTCAACAGGCAGCAACTCATCGGGATTCACGGCCGCTGCCAGACCGCCCCAGCCTGCAAGCACCACCCACAGCATGCCTATCCATGAACCTGCGGCCGAAGGCCGCACCGACTTCCCCTCTCCCCTTGGGAGAGGGTGGCCCGAAGGGCCGGGTGAAGAAGAGATCGCCCGGTTCATGGGCTCAATTCGCGGCAGCAGCATGGCCGGGCGGTCTTTCACTTTACGACTGAGTTTCACTACCGATCCACTCCAGGTAAGCAGTCAATCCGGCGCTGATAGGCACAGCGATAATTTCCGGCAGTTCATACGGGTGCATACCGCGCAGCACGGTTTCCAGCTCCGCATAGACCGCCACCGGCGATTTAATCATCAGCAACACTTCCGTGCCGTTCTCGCGCTTTCCCTTCCAATTATAAATCGACCGCAGACCGGGGACGATGTTGATGCAGGCGGCCAGGCGCTGGTCCAGCAGCGCATTGGCGATACGCTCCGCCGTCTCTTCATCCGGGCAGGTATTGAGCACGATGTGATAGGTCATTGGGTTTTTTCAGGGCGCCCTTCAAACCTTTCCAGCCACTTCGCCACCCGTTCCACCAGCGCCTGGTCGTGATTCATGAAATAGTGATTGGCCTCCGGGATTTGTTCCTGTTCATAATCCTTGTTGCCCGCCTTCTCCGCCGCCGCCAGCCGCTCGGGCGCCGAACCGGTCACGGTCTTTGCGTCCTGGCCGCCGTAAATATCCAATATCGGCAAGGTTAATTTGGCCAGCGCATTAGGCGTATACAGGCGCGGGTCGAGGGTATTGAGGGTGCCGCTCAACACCGGCGCATTCATGGCGATGCCGACAAAACCCGCGACGCCGTGCTTAGGCTCGCTCGCCAGGAAGACCGTGCCCATCGCGGCGCCCATGTCGTGACCGATCAGCACGATGCGACGGATGCCCTTGCCGCGCAAAAACTCGATACCGGCGCGGATGCGCTGCGGCGTTTCATCCATGATGGGACCGAAGGCCGTGAGCGGCGCATTCTGCGGCAGCAGCGGCATCTGCAACGAGAGCGTCGTCCAGCCGTGTTCGGGCAACACCCGTCGCAGCGGCGAGATCACATCCGGCCAGTCGGGATTGAGGCCCGCGTCGTGCATGAGTATCACACCGCCTTTGGGTTTCGCCGCCGGATTGTAGAGCGCGAGAAACTTGTCCGCTTTCACCTTCAGCCACACCGCCTCGCCTATCATCTGGCTATCGAGAATTTGATTCGCCCAGCGTTGTTCGCGCTGTTTGAAACTTGCTGCGCTATACGCCGCATACGCGAGCAGCGTGGCCGTCAAAGCGATCTGTACGATTCTATTCACGGGGCATATTCCTGTTAATCATCCCTTCGGATAGTGACTGGGATAAGGCGCTCGGGAGGCGCCCGAAGCGATGGCGGCGCGGGCTATGGCGGGAGGAAGCTGGGCAATCAGACGCATATCCAGAGGTTTCGGAATAATGTACTCGGGCCCGAACTCGAGCTTGTCGAGACGATAAGCGGCCAGCACCTCGGCGGGCGCCGGTGCGTGCGCAAGCGCCGCAAGCGCATGCACCGCCGCGATTTCCATCTCTTGGGTGATGCGCCGCGCCCGCACATCGAGCGCACCGCGGAAGATAAAGGGAAAACCCAACACGTTATTCACCTGATTGGGATAATCCGAGCGCCCGGTCGCCATGATTAAATCCGCGCGGGTTTTATGCGCCAACGCGGGGCTGATTTCCGGGTCGGGATTGGAAAGCGCGAACACGATGGGCCTCGGCGCCATCGCGGCGAGCATTTCCGGACTCACCAGATCAGGGCCGGAGACGCCGATAAACACATCCGCGCCGCGCATCGCATCGGCGAGCGAGCGTTCCGGGCAGACGCGTGCGAACTCGCGTTTATAGGGATTGAGATCACCGCGCCCGGCATGGATCACACCCTGACGATCCACCAGCAGCATCCGCGCAGGGTCAGCGCCCAGCGCCTGCAACAGGCGCATGGAAGAAATCCCCGCCGCACCCGCGCCGAGGCACACGATACGCGACTCGCCGAGAGTCTTGCCTTGCAACTCCAGGGCGTTCAGTAAACCCGCTGCGACGATGATGGCGGTGCCGTGCTGATCGTCGTGAAATACCGGAATGGCCAGGCGTTCGATCAGCGCCCGCTCGATCTCGAAACACTGCGGCGCCGCAATGTCTTCGAGATTGATCCCGCCGAACCCCGGCGCGATGCGTGTCACGGTGTCAATAAATTCTTGCGCTGTGGCCGCGTCCACCTCGATATCGAAGACATCAATATCGGCGAACTTTTTGAACAGCACCGCCTTGCCCTCCATCACCGGCTTACCGGCCAGGGCGCCGACCTTGCCGAGACCCAACACGGCGCTGCCGTCGGTGATCACCGCGACCAGATTACCCTTGGCGGTGTAACGGTAGGCGGCCTCGGGGTCGCGCGCGATCTCGCGCACCGGCTCGGCCACACCCGGCGTGTAGGCCAGCGCCAGATCATCCTGCGTGGCGCAAGGTTTGGTGATGGCGAGCGCGATTTTGCCGGGCGTCGGCCCGGCGTGATAATCCAACGCGGCTTTTTTTAAATCCAAAGACATGCTCAATCCTTAAAAATCCTCTCCGCAGAGGGCGCAGAGAATTCAAAGAACTTGATTCTCCTCCGCGTCCTCTGCGGTGAATTGTTTTTGTTATGACCCGCTAGTTTATCCTATTCCACTATCTTAATCAGGTCGCCGGATTGAGGTTCGCCGTCGGGATAGAGATGGTTGAGAAGTTGCAATTGTTCCAGGGCATGGCTGGGAATACGGCTGCGCTCGGAAAGATTCAGCAGCGGGAGATCGCCGTGCGCGCGGATCACCTTGAGGTGCAGCGGCTCGGCCAGGCGGCGCTCCTTGTCCGTCAAGGCGCGAAAGCTTTGCGCGGTCTTGATAAATTCTCCGTCGTAACGGTAGGGATCATTGGCGTCCTTGGTCACACCCGCGAACACATAGGCCTTGTCGCGGAAATACAGCACCGTGAAGCGCGCCAATCGCGGCCCCACTTGGGTGCGCGTCGTGGCGAGCGCGGTATAGCCCTCACCCCAGGGATACTCGAAGGTCTCGCCTTGTTGCAGGCGGCCGAGCTTGAGTTTGCGGAGCATGAATTGCCGCGGCGAGAGATCCTGGATAAGTTCCTCCGTCCCCATTTGCAGCACGGCATCGCCGCCCGGCGGCTGCGCGACCAACTGATTGGGCAGATTCTCCACCCTCCAACCCTCGGGGAAGGTGAGCGCAAAACCCAGTTCGCCGTGATAAAACTCATTGCCGCGGCGCACCCCTTCGCGGGCACTGTCGCCGAAGGTCAGTCCGTCCAAGTGCCGGATAAACTCCGCGCGATTGACGGTGCGGTCGCCTGAATTCTCCAGTTCGCCGGCCTGAGCGACCACCTGTTGCAAACGGGTGTCGTTATCGGGGTGGCTGGCGAACAGGCCGTGATACACGCGCGGTTGACGCCCCTGTTCCTGCGCCAACTGTCTTTCAAAAGTCTCCTGATTCTTGAGCACCGTCAGCACATCAATCACAGCCTGCGGATCATAACCGCTGCGCGCGATAAACCGCGCGCCCAACCGATCGGCCTCCAATTCGTGTTCGCGCCCGTAGCCGCTCAACACCGCGCCGCCCACTACATTAAAGAGCTGTTGCGCACCCTGGTTGCGCAACTGCGGGACAAAGATCGAACCCAGCAGATAGCCGAGGTTGGCCGCGGCCGATGCGGTTTGCTGGCGGGAGATATGGCGCGCGGTGACGTGGCCGATCTCATGACCCAGCACACCGGCGAGCTCCGCCTCGGAGTTGAGATAGGCGAGCAGACCGCGGGTGATAAAGATGTCGCCGCTCGGCAGGGTAAAGGCATTGACATCAGCCGAATCGAGTACGGTGAAACGGTAATCACGATTCGGCTCATCGCTGTGCTGCGCCACCCGCTCACCCACCTTCTGCACATAGGCTTGCAGTTGGCTGTCGTCGTAGTAGCCGAAGTGCTTGATGACCTCATCGGTGTCGTCGGCGCGGGCTGTGCCGGCGACGACACTGGCCAAGCCTATCATCAGCCATATCAGCAACAGGCGGGGAGAATGAGAGATTCGTGTCATAGTGCGTTGGACACTGGCCTCATAGAATAGTGCGGCGAAGAGGTTAAGAGTGAGGGGTAAGGAGTGAGGGGAAACAGTTTTTCCGCCCTCCTTACACCTCACGCCTCACAGCCTCAGCCCCTAATCCCCAGGCAGTCGTTGCAGGGCTACAGGGTGACGCACATGCAGCATCCAGCCGGACGACCTAGCCACCAGCCGCCCGCGCACCAGTACCTGTCCATGAAGCAAACTGCGGGGATCGCTTGCTCCGAAGTAAACAAGGTCGCGCCGGTCCACACGCACGCTGACATTACCGGCAAGCTTGAGCCATAGCGACTTGGCGCTCTCTTCCACCTCGATCACGCGGCCCCTGACGAGACGCACCCCTTCGGCGCCGGGCACGAGTTCCGTCGTGTCAGTCACCCGGTATTCGGCCCGCGCCCACAACCCGCGGCCCGCGTCACGCGCGTGTTGCTCCGCCGCGATGTAGCAACTCATGTTCCACACATTGGGAGGCACAATAAACAGCGTCGCCAAGCCGCGTTCCAACAACCAAACCTCCACGCTGCGGCCGTCTTGCAAAAAGAGATGGGCGAGCGAGCGTTGATAATGATCCCGGGGTTCCGCGTCGAGGCGCAAACCGATGGTTGTCTGATCGGCAAGCAGTTTACGCAGAGCCGCCGCCGCCTCTTCGGCGAGCGGCTCGGCGGGCCGGCCATCGCGGCTGAGTTCAGGGGTGTCTATGCCGATCAGCCGGAGTTTACGCCCGTCACTGAGCATGACGGTGTCGCCGTCATGGACATGCGCGACGTGGACGCGCTCATTGATCCGGTCGGCGCTACAGCTTGCCGCCTGCGCGAGCAGCGGCAGGACAGCGAGCAGGGCGGCGAAAAGCCACCGCAACGTGGAAAAAAAGTGTGTGCTGTTGGAAACTATTTTTTGAGGCCGTACTTCTGGCGGAACTTGTCCACCCGGCCACCGGTATCCAGGGTTTTGTGCTTGCCGGTATAAAAAGGATGACAACTGGAGCACACGTCGAGGTGCAGGTCTTTCTCGGCCGTAGAATGAGTTTTAAAGGTATTTCCGCAGCTACACGTGACGGTGATCTCGTTATAGGCGGGGTGAATGTCCGGCTTCATGATGAACCTCTCGACTAGCAAATCATATATTTTACCGGAGTGCGGGGGTTGCCCGCAAGCAAGAAACGGCTTAGAGCATATCCCATAAATGGTTCCCCTGTGTCCCTTGCGGTGAAAAGGCTTCACCGCAGAGGGCGCGGAGGGCGCGGAGGAGAAACAAACCCTTTTTGAGGGTATTCCTCTGCGTCCTCTGCGGTAACTTATTTATGGATAAATTCTTATCTACCTACGGACGGGCCGCGAAACTGGAGCACCGTGGCCTTGCGACGCAGATCCGCCTTTGGCTTGGCGTAGCGCAAGGTTTGGAGCGCCTCATGCAGGCCGCCTTCGCCCATCACCGAGTCCCACATCATGCTGGACAAACGGATACATGCCGCCAATGGGGTGGGCGCCCGTTCCCGCACCTGGTCTATGCGCCACTGCAAGCGGCGCAGCCTAGGTTGACGCTCTTTAATAGAGCACTCGATCACCCTGTCCACCAAATCGGAGCGTTGCCTTTCAAAGGCATGCGGGTCGGTATTGGCCAACTCGGACCAGGCGTCGAAATCAATGTCCCAATCGAATGCGGATTGCATAGAGTGCACGCTTATGTAGATGTACTATAATGCATACGATACTAGAAGAAGCGGCGCGTAGCCATTGTACTTTTGTCCAATATTTGCGGAAGATACTCCCTGGCACGATTGCTGCCAGTAAACCGCTATATATTTATCCCTTGGGAATTTCTATGGCAGTAAAACCCCCTATCCGCTCATTCAAGTACGACACGCTGGACATGGACGTCGAGTCCATAAAGCGTTCGCTCGCCAACCGGCTGGAATACTCCGCCGGCAAGGACCTCTACACCGCGACCCAGCGTGACTGGTTCAACGTGCTGGCCTATGCGGTGCGCGACCGCCTCATCGAACGCTGGATGGCGACCATGCGCACCTACTATGGCAAGGACGCCAAGCGCGTGTATTACCTGTCTCTGGAATTTCTCACCGGCCGCATGCTGGTCAACAGTCTGCTCAACCTGGGGATACTCGAAGAGTGTGAGCAGGCCCTGCACGATGTCGGCCTTAACCTGCACGACATCATTGATCTCGAACCGGAGCCCGCGCTCGGCAACGGCGGCCTCGGCCGTCTCGCCGCCTGCTTTCTCGATTCCATGGCGACGCTGGGTTTGCCGGGTTACGGCTACGGCATCCGTTATGAATACGGCATGTTCACCCAGCGCATCGAGAACGGCCAGCAGGTGGAGCACCCGGACAACTGGCTGCGTTACGGCAACCCCTGGGAGTTCGCCCGGCCGGAGATTCTCTATCCGGTCAACTTTTACGGACGGGTGATCGAATACGCCGACGACCACGGCCGCCTGCACCACCACTGGGTGGACGCCGAAGAGGTGCTGGCGATGGCCTACGACATGCCGGTGCCGGGCTATGGCGTCAACACCGTGAATAACCTACGCCTGTGGGCCAGCAAGGCTTCGCGCGACTTCGACCTCAAGTATTTCAACGACGGCAACTACATCAAGGCGGTCGAGGACAAAAACGCCTCGGAGATGCTCTCCAAGGTCCTCTATCCGGACGACACCACCTCGATGGGCCGCGAGCTGCGCCTCAAACAGGAATACTTTTTTGTATCCGCCGCATTGCAGGACATCGTATCGCGCTTCCACAAGACCCACGAGTCCATTGAAGATTTACCGGACCATGTAGCCATTCAGCTCAACGACACGCACCCCGCCATCGCCATTCCCGAATTGATGCGGCTGTTGATGGACAAGCACCACCTGGAGTGGAAACCCGCCTGGGACATCACGCAGCGCGTTTTCTCTTACACCAACCACACCCTGCTGCCGGAGGCGATGGAAAGCTGGCCGGTGCGCTTGATCGGAGCGGTGCTGCCGCGCCACCTGCAGATCATCTACGAGATCAACCAGCGCTTCATGAAGGACGTCGTACACCAATATCCCGGCGACTTCGATCTCATGCGGCGCATGTCCATCATTGATGAAGACAACGGCAGGCGCGTGCGCATGGCGCATCTCGCCATCGTCGGCAGCCACAAGGTCAACGGCGTGGCGGCCTTGCACACGCATCTGCTCAAGACCACGACCTTCGCCGATTTCGAGCGCTTTTTCCCCGGGCGCATCGTGAACAAGACCAACGGCATCACCCCGCGCCTGTGGCTTAATCAGGCCAATCGCGGGCTGGCGAGCCTGATTTCATCGCGCATCGGCAGCGGCTGGATCACCCGGCTTGATGAGCTGAAAAAACTGCAGCCGCTGGCGGAGGATGAGGACTTTAAAAATCAATTTCTGGCGGTAAAACGCACCAACAAACTGCATCTCATCGAGATCGTCAAGCATTACATGGGCATTAATCTCAACGTGGACTCGCTGTTCGACGTGCAGGTCAAACGCATCCATGAATATAAACGCCAGTTGCTCAACGTCCTGCATGTGGTGACGCTTTACAACCGCATCCGCAGCGGCGCCCACCCCGACGCCGTGCCGCGTACGGTTATGTTCGGCGGCAAGGCGGCGCCCGCCTATTTGACGGCCAAGCTCATTATCAAACTTATCAACGACGTGGCCGACGTCATCAACAACGACCCCACCGTGGAAGGCCGGCTCAAGGTGGTGTTCATCCCCAACTACAATGTCTCCACCGCGATGGACATCTTTCCCGCCGCGGAACTCTCACAGCAGATCTCCACGGCGGGCACCGAGGCCTCCGGCACCGGCAACATGAAATTCGCCCTCAACGGAGCGATCATCCTCGGCACCCTGGACGGCGCCAACGTGGAGATCCGCGAAGAGGTCGGGGAAAACAACATCTTTATCTTCGGCCACACCGCCGATGAAGTGAGAACAATCCGTTCCGAGGGTTACCGTCCGCGCGATTACTACGAAGCCAATGAAGAATTACGGCAGGTGCTGGATATGATCGGCTCGGGCTTTTTCTCGCCCGACCACGCCGATCTGTATAAGCCCATTATTGATAACCTGCTGCAGTACGATCACTATTTACTGCTGGCCGATTACGCCTCTTATATCGCCTGTCAGGGACGGGTGGATGCACTCTATCGGGATCAAGCGGAGTGGACGCGGCGGGCGATTCTCAATGTCGCGGGGATGGGAAAATTTTCCAGCGACCGCACCATCCGCGAATACGCCGAGGAGATCTGGGATGTGCAGCCGGTGGAAGTGAAGATAGAATAAAAAATGCAGGGCCGAATTCATTCGGCCTGCGTGCGAATGAATTCGCACCTACAGCGGATTTTTTTAACGCTTCATCGAATCGAAAAATTCGGCATTGGTCTTGGTCGCCTTCAGCCGTTCCAGCAGAAACTCCATCGCCGCGAGCTCGTCCATCGGATGCAGCAGCTTGCGGATGATCCACATCTTCTGCAACTCATCGGGTTTGGTAAGCAACTCCTCGCGGCGCGTGCCGGAGCGGTTGATGTTGATGGCGGGGTAGATACGTTTCTCGGCGATCTTGCGGTCGAGATGAACCTCCATATTGCCGGTGCCCTTGAATTCTTCATAGATCACGTCGTCCATGCGTGAACCGGTGTCAATCAGCGCGGTGGCGATGATGGTGAGCGAGCCGCCCTCCTCGATGTTGCGCGCCGCGCCGAAGAAGCGTTTGGGCCGCTGCAGGGCGTTGGCGTCCACACCGCCGGTCAACACCTTGCCGGAGGCCGGCACCACGGTATTGTAGGCGCGCGCCAGGCGGGTGACGGAATCGAGCAGAATGACAACGTCACGCTTGTGCTCCACCAGCCGCTTGGCCTTTTCGATCACCATCTCGGCGACCTGCACGTGACGGGTGGCGGGTTCATCGAAGGTGCTGGATACGACCTCGGCACGTACCGAACGCTGCATCTCGGTTACCTCTTCCGGCCGCTCGTCTATCAGCAGTACAATCAAATAGCACTCTGGATGGCTCGCGGCGATGGACTGGGCGATGTTTTGCAGCATCATGGTCTTGCCCGCCTTGGGGGGGGACACTACCAGTCCGCGCTGGCCTTTGCCGATGGGGGCGATCAGATCGATAACGCGCGCGGTGATATCCTCGGTGCTGCCGTTACCCTGCTCCAGGGTGAGGCGTTCATTGGCGAACAACGGGGTGAGATTTTCGAACAGTACCTTGTTCTTGGCGTTTTCCGGCGCCTCGAAATTGATCTCGCTCACCTTGAGCAGGGCGAAGTAGCGCTCCCCTTCCTTCGGCGGACGTATCTTGCCGGACACGGTGTCGCCGGTGCGCAGGTTGAAGCGCCGCACCTGGCTCGGGGAGACGTAGATGTCATCGGGTCCGGCGAGATAGGAGCTGTCGGCGGAGCGCAGGAAACCAAAACCGTCTTGCAGAATTTCCAGTACCCCATCGCCGAAAATATCCTCGCCCTTTTGGGCGTGGGCCTTGAGGACGGCGAAGATGACATCTTGCTTGCGCGAGCGGGCCATGCCCTCGACGCCCATGGACAGTGCGAGGTCTATGAGGTCGGCGGCGCTTTTTTGTTTGAGTTCAGTCAGGTTCATGTATGTGCAGTTTCCGAAGGTGAAGAAGTTGCTGTGTAAGGTAGGATTGTCCAGGCGGCTGCCTGGGATGAAGCGTATGCGTATCGGGGGAGCTGCCGACAAGGGCAGGATGTCACTTACGTTTTCGTATTATTGCCGTTACTTTATCACTCGCCGATTAAGGGGTCTAGTCTTTTGCTCACCTCAAAACCTATTTTGTGCATCGGCCAAAGACATATCATCTTACAAATTGGTATCAATAAAAGCAGTCAACTGGGATTTGGATAAGGCGCCCACCTTGGTCGCCTCGACGTTGCCGTCCTTAAACAGCATGAGGGTGGGTATGCCGCGAATACCGTAGCGCGGAGGGGTAGTCGGATTCTGGTCTATGTTGAGCTTGGCGACCTTGATTTTGCCCGCATATTCATCGGCGATCTCGTCCAATATCGGAGCAATCATCTTGCACGGCGCGCACCAATCCGCCCAGTAATCCACCAGCACCGGCTGGGGGGACTTCAACACGTCCGTCTCGAAGGTGGCATCGCTCACATGCAGGATGTTTTCACTCACACTATCTGCCTCAGTAGGGGTATTTGGATCTGTACTATGGAGGTTGCCGGGCTGTAATTCAAGTTTTGGACAGCACCCAGCAGTTACATTGTGACCTGATTTGACTACGTTTTTCAAGCCTATTTCTGTTATCCTGTTTATTCGATGAGCGAAACACATCTCACAGATATCGCCTTCAGCACCTTCGATTTGCCTCATTCCATAGCGCAAGGCATTGAAGACGCAGGCTTTTTGTACTGTACGCCGATCCAGGCCCAGACCCTGCCTTTGCTGCTTGCAGGCAAGGACGTCGCGGGGCGGGCGCAGACCGGCACCGGCAAGACCGCGGCCTTTTTAGTGGCCTTGCTCAATCACCTGCTTAAACACCCCGCCCATCCGCAACGTAAACCGAATCAGCCGCGCGCCCTGATTCTGGCGCCGACCCGGGAACTCGCCATCCAGATTCACAAAGACGCGCAAGTCCTGGTCTCTCACACGGGGCTCAGTCTGGGACTGATCTACGGCGGCACCGGCTACGAGACACAGCGCGCCTCGCTGGAACAAGGCGTAGACATCCTGATCGGAACGCCCGGCCGCATCATTGATTATTTCAAGCAGGGCGTGTTTGATCTCAAGGCCATCCAGGTCATGATACTGGACGAAGCGGACCGCATGTTCGATCTCGGCTTTATCAAGGACATACGCTTTCTGCTGCGCCGCATGCCGCCGCCTTCGAGCCGCCTGAGCATGCTGTTCTCGGCCACCTTGTCGCATCGCGTGAACGAGCTGGCTTATGAGCACATGAACAACCCGCAACTGGTCGAGGTCGAGACGGACACCGTCACCGCGGACAAGGTTACCCAGACAATTTATCACGTCGGCAAGGACGAGAAGATCGCCCTGCTGATCGGCCTGCTGCGCCACATGGACCCGAAACGCACCATCCTGTTCGTCAACACCAAGGCCGTCGCCCAGCGGGTGTGGAGTTATCTGGAGGGCAACGGCTTCAGCGCTGCGGTGTTGTCCGGCGACGTGCCGCAGAGCAAACGTCAGCGGCTGCTCGCAGACTTTCAACGCGGCGACCTGGCGATTCTGGTCGCCACCGATGTGGCGGCGCGCGGCTTGCACATCCCGGCGGTCAGCCATGTATTTAACTACGATCTGCCGCAGGACGGCGAAGACTACGTGCACCGCATCGGGCGCACCGCCCGCGCCGGGGCGAGCGGCGATGCGATCAGCTTCGCCTGCGAGGAGTACGCCTTTTCCCTGCCCGACATCGAGGAATACACCGGCCACAAGATCCGCGTCGCCCGCGTGACCGACGAGATGCTCGCCAAGCCCCTGCCGCCGGTCAAAATCGAGCGCAGCGAGTTTGTCCAGAACAGAAAGCCGACTAAACCCTCACGCCCGCGGCGCGGCGCAGGCGACCAAAAAGGCCGCAGTCACGGTTCCAGCCGCGGACGGTGATAAAATACCGTAGCGCTTTGTCCCCTGGGGTGAAAAAGCTTCACCGCAGAGGAGTAACAAATCTTTTTAAGAGTACCACTCTGCGCCCTCTGCGGTAAATTATTTGCGGATAAGTCCTTAGTAACTATAATACTCGCTACTCGCAACCAGCCACTCGTTACTGGAGTCAGTATGGCCTGCATCATTTCCCCCGACGGTAAAGAAACGCGCGAGCTTCCCGCCATACAAGCACGCCTGTCTGACATCGGCATCACCCTGAGAAGCTGGCCGGCGCCCGCCGACGCACGCGCGCAGTCCCTGTTGAACAAGCCCGCGCTCGATGACGCCGAAAAGGAAGAGCTGCTCGCCGCCGTGGATCATCGCTTTCAGGAACTGAAACGGGAAGCCGGCTATACCACGCGTGACATGATTGTGCTGCACGAGGACATTCCGGGTCTCGCCGAGATGCTCGGCAAGTTCGACAAGGTGCATTATCACACCGATGATGAGGTGCGCTACATCCTGGCAGGCAAGGGTTATTTCGGATTCGTGGACAGCGACGGCGGACAATTCATGCTGGAGGTCAGCGCCGGCGACTACATCGCCGTCCCGGCCAACACCGAACACTGGTTCACCCTGGGCGATTCACCGCGCATCAAGGCAGTACGCTACTTCATAGACACCAGCGGCTGGACACCGGTGTATACGCAAAGACCCGTAGCAAGTTTCGAGTAGCAGGGCCGAATTCATTCGGCCTTGTGTACTTTTTGTAAATGATCCAGGTCACCTACCGTTTCCCTGCCTCTGTGGACGCCGCCAAGCAGGCGCAGGTCATCGCCATCGGCCAGACCGTGGGGACATGGGGTGCGTCATTCTCCCACCGTGAGCAACAACTGCACAGTCACCTCGCCGAAGTGGTCGAGGTCATCGCGCAGACCGACGGTTCATCGCTCGCGCGCATCGCCTTCCCGGCCGCCAACACCGAAGGCGACATCGGCACCCTGCTCACCATGATCTTCGGCAAATACAGTTTGAGCGGCCCCGCGCGCGTCGTGCATGTAAAATTACCCAATGACTATGGCACACGCCCGAAATTCGGCCTACAGGGTTTACGCAAGCGCACTCAAATCTTTGACCGCCCGCTGGTCATGGCCATCTTCAAACCCGCGTTAGGACTTACCGCAGGAGATCATGCCGCATTGCTGCGTGAAGTCGCATTGGCCGGTCTCGATCTCATCAAGGACGATGAAATATTGGGCAACCTTCCCGGCTGTCCTACTCTCGAACGGGTGCGCGCATGCCGCGCCGTGATAGATGAGGTAAAACAAACCACCGGCCGTGAAATTCTTTACGCCGTCAACGTCACCGGCCGCGCAGATCGGCTCAACGGGTTCGCCCGGCAACTCGTGCAGCAAGGCGCCAACGCCTTGCTGTTTAACGTCCTGAGTTACGGTTATTCCTCGCTGGAGGCGCTTGCTGCGGACCCCGAACTCAACGTGCCGATCTTCGCCCACCCCGCGCTGTCCGGCGCCCTGGGCGGACCTAGCGACGGCAGCGGCGATTACGGTATAGACTACAGCGTCACGCTGGGCACGCTGATGCGCCACGCCGGCGCCGATGCAGTATTGTATCCCGCGCATTACGGTTCTCTGCCCTTCAGCGCTGCCGCCGAATTCCGTATCCGCGATATTTTACGCAGCGAAGCTGGCCGTCCTGCCCTGATGCCCGTGCCCTCGGCGGGTGTCAACGCGAACGTCGTGCCGCGCATCCTGCAAGACTACGGCAACGACGTGGTGCTCAACGCCGGTTCGGCCATCTTCGATCATCCGCAAGGTCCGGCGGAGGGGGTGCGTGCGATGTTCGCGGCCATGCACAGCGCAGGTTATGGCTAGTACACTGGATGACCTCACCCCGCGCGCGGCGCTCATCGAGATCGCACGCGACTTTCATGCGCGCGGCTGGATGGCGGGCACCGCGGGCAACCTCAGCGCACGCGAAGACGATGGCGGCTTTTGGATCACCGCCAGCGGCAAACCCAAAGGCCGCTTGGAGGAAAACGACTTCCTGTTAGTGAGTATCGCCGACGGCAAGGTCATCGAGCACAGCGGCAACGTCAAACCGTCCGCGGAGACCGCCATACACCGCAGCCTGTATCAGTGTTTTCCGGAGGCGCGCGTCTGTCTGCATGTCCACAGCGTGGACGCCTGTCTCGCTGCAGCGCGTTCTCCCGCCAATGCCGACTCATTGCCCTTGCCGCCCCTGGAAATGCTCAAGGGTCTGGGTGTTTGGGACGAGCATCCGCAGGTGAGTCTGCCGCTGTTTGAAAATTTTCTCGATGTCGGCAGGATCGCCGATGCGATAACGGCGCGCTTCCAGCAATCGTCGCCGCAATTACCCGCCCTGATGGTGCGCGGCCACGGCATCACCGTGTGGGGCGGCAACTTGCAGGAGGCGTACAATAAGGTCGAGGTCATGGAATTCATCATGAGTTATCTGGCACGAGGTTAACCGTGCGAATGAATTCGCACCTACAACAGAATATATTCGCCCGCATTCTTGTAGGGCCGAATTCATTCGGCCGTTTTTGCGGGTGCGCCGAATTTATTCGGCGCGATCATAAATATGCCCTATGACGATTTGCGTAAAGGCCGGTTTTCCGGTGCGGGTTTGGCCTATTGCATCACCACCGTAACAATGGACCGCGCCAAGCTGTTCAGCGATATGCCATGCGGCAGACTCGTAGTAACTGAAATGCGACGCTTGCACGATGACGGTCTTCTGCAATCTCTTGCATGGGTGCTCATGCCAGACCATCTACATTGGCTATTTCAATTGGGAGATGTTGCAGACCTCTCAGCCGCCATGAAACTGTTTAAGGCACGCTCGGCCCGGTCACTAAACCACCATTTGCACAGAACGGCCTCGATTTGGCAGAAAGCGTATTATGATCATGCACTGCGCCGCGATGAAGACTTGCCTAAGCTTGCACGTTATATTATCGAGAACCCTTTACGCGCCGGTCTAGTTTCAGATATCGGTGAATATTCGCTTTGGGACACGGCTTGGCTGTAGGGCTGAATTCAGCCGGTCGTGTTTGGGAATAATGCGAATGAATTCGCACCTACTATTATGAACATCCTACTCGCCAACCCCAGAGGCTTCTGCGCCGGCGTCAGCCGCGCGATAGACATCGTCGAGCGCGCCCTTGATATATTCGGTGCGCCGATCTATGTGCGCCATGAAGTCGTGCACAACAAATTCGTGGTCGAGGGGCTGCGCGCGCGCGGCGCGGTTTTTGTGGATGAACTGCACGAGGTCCCCGACGACGGCCGAGTCATCTTCAGCGCCCACGGCATCTCGCGCGCGGTGCGTGAAGAGGCGACGCGGCGCGGCCTCAAGGTGTTCGACGCCACCTGCCCGCTGGTCACCAAGGTGCACATGGAGGTGCTGGGCCATTACCGCGAAGGGCGCGAATGTATTTTAATCGGCCACGCCGGCCATCCCGAAGTGGAAGGCACGCTCGGACAATACAACAAGCCCGAAGAATTGGGCCGGATGCACCTGGTGGAGACGGTTGAGGATGTCGAAAAACTTCAGGTCAAAAACCCCGATGCGCTCGCCTTCGTCACCCAGACCACACTCTCCATGGACGACACCGCGCGGGTAATAGACGCCCTGCGTGCACGCTTCCCCACTATCCTCGGCCCCAAGAAAGACGACATCTGCTACGCCACCCAAAACCGCCAGGACGCGGTCAAGGAACTCGCCCAACGCTGCGACGTGGTGCTGGTGGTCGGCTCGCCCAACAGCTCCAACTCCAACCGCCTCAAGGAACTCTCCGACAAACTCGGCACACCCGCCTATCTGATAGACAGCGCGGACGACATCCGCCGCGAGTGGTTAAATGGTAAAACGTCGGTAGGTGTAACGGCAGGCGCCTCGGCGCCGGAAGAACTGGTCGCCGAGGTCATCACCCGGCTTAAAGAATGGGGCGGCTCAACCGCCGAAGAGATGTCGGGCAGGCGCGAGAACGTGGTGTTTCCGTTGCCGAAGGAATTACAGAGTTACTGAGGAACGGCGACGGTGCGTTCCTTGCCCATGCCGTTGTCCTTAATCACCGTTCCCTGAAACTTGGCGAGTGACATCAAGCCCATGCCCAGCACAATGAGGGTGATAAGCACCTCGATCAGGCTGACTCCTCTTTGATAGTTTTTTGAAAGGCGCATGACGATCACTTTAGCTGGTCTATCCAGCCTCCCGACAAACGACTGAAACCGCCGGTCTGCTGACCAGCCCTTAACAGGACATCGGCGTCATAGACCGAGTTGAAAGTTCCGTTGACCTGCTCGATGTTATGGTCCGAAATCAACGATCCCAAAGACAGGGGTGGGCTTGGTCTGCCCGCCATTAGGGTTACGGGTGGTGCTAAAGTCCGTATCAGTGTATGACACGCCTTGCGGGGGAGGTGGGTTGTCATAACCAGCCTCTGAAAAACGGCATATCGCTGGTTATGTTATCGGGCTGGCAGGAGCGGCCTGAATGCCGTTCGTCGGCGATAAGCTACCGCCAGTCGGGTGGTGAAACGGCCGATGAAAGCCACTGGGAAGGGGGTAACAGGCCGCCGGGGAGGCGCCCGTGGCGTGTGTATTAGCGACTAGGGTCGGATGCGCTGATGAAGGTTGTGAGGCAGACTCGTGTGTCATATGTTGATGATGTTAAGGGTAGGGTACAGTCTGGAGGGGTAATGCCATCCCGGTCGGGCCAGGTGACGCTAACGACGACCTCCTTAAGGTCTGGAATTGGCGACGGGAAGCCCGGCGGTGTCGATGGGGCTGTTGTTGTAGGTAAGGAATTGTGGGTCAGGGGATAATACAAATTCCTGACACCCCAACTCCGAGTGTATTGCACGTTGGAATTAAGTACAGCAACCGTTCCTGTTACCGTTCGTGCTACTAGTCCGCCCTGATTGTTCCCTATCGCCGTATAGTCAACAAGTGAAAGCGGGTTCGGGCTAGGCGGCTCAAGCGCGGCGTAGTTGCGCAAATCTTCAATCTTTTGTTGAGCCAAATAAACGGCTATAGAGCGCTCTTTGGCCAGGCTGCTGTCCTTTGTAACGGCGCCTTGAAACATGGCCAGGGAAATAAGACCCATACCCAAAACGATTAAGGTGATGAGCACTTCCAGCAGGCTGAATCCCTTATTTTTGCGCAGGCCAGGCATAATCTCTTGGCTAGTCGAGACTGTCGAGCCAGCCATTGCCAAGCTTGCCGAAGCCGCCGGTTTGATGACTTACATTATTGAGTACGTTGGCGTCATAGATCGCCTGGAAGTTTCCGGTGATATTCAAAGTACCCCCATCAGCGACTAATGCCCCAAACAGGGTGTTACTACCATTCAGCGATATGCTCCCTCCTCTGACATAGATCAGGCCATAAAACTCAGCGCCGCCATTCATCTGCAAGGTATTGCCGTCCACCACGACCAGATAAGGGCTAGTGGGACTGCCAACCACCGTGTTTGAGTTGATCGTGCATCCCCCTGTTACCCAATACAGCCCGGGCGGATTCGCGGGCGTCCCAAGATCCCCACAATTGGAGACAATGTTGGCCCTGCGTCTGATTGTATTGAACTGGTTATCCGGCATGCCAAAAACATAGTCAAACATGTCATCATCTGGGTCTGTATGGGAGCTACAGAGACCTGTAGGTGAACCGGGATAGCTGGGGGGGTTCCCGGTGGACGTCGTACCGGGGAAGGGCGTGCAGACGGTTGTGGCAGTGTAGACAGTTGTGCCAGTGGGAGAGGTGTAAGTTGATACGTTGTAGCTCGACACACGCGAGCCAACCAGGACGTCACGCCACGTCATGTTACGATTATTGTAGGAATAAGAATACGGGGGCGGTCTTACTGTGTTACTTAAAGTTGTTGGAAAGTTACTTGAAGTAGACAACTCATAACCGCTACAGGCATTGTTGGGCACGTGAGGGATGTTCCGACAAGTTGCGGCGCTACCTCCCATCGGCACTTCGTCAGGTAGTCCACCAGCGGTATTTTCACGCACCCAAATAGATAATGGCGTACCGGTCGTAACTGTGGTAGTGGTGGTGTTGCCCGTAGTAAGCCGTTGTGTGACTGTGGCCGTGAAAGATGCCGTAGTGGTACCAGCAGGGTAGTTATTTCCACTATTCCGAGTGGCATTAAAAGCCGTGCCCGGTGGCGTGAGGGTGAAGCCTTCCGGTAAGCTTGGATCATAGGTGCCAATAGCCACTAAGGGATTGTTGGGGGGTGTTGGTAGTGCTGGAAGGCTTAGAACCCCAACCGGGTTTCCCCATATATTCATACTGCCAGTGTTCCCAATTGTACCCGCCGTCGTGATAGTCGCATCTGGTATATGTGCCAACACTGGATAAGATCGCACGATTTGACGTGCCACGGCCCGTCCCGCGAAGGGGTCAGCGGCGCCGCCTGGCGGGACAACGGGAGTGGCTTGCGCGACCACAATTACAGTAGGGTTCACGGCCGGCGCCGGCGTGGCGGTTGTGCACCCGCCAAAACAGGGCGTCAAATAGTGGAGCGTATAGGTATAGGCAGAGTTGGTTTGTTGAATCAGGTTAGCGGGGGGCACGGTGTATCTTAACCAACTGCCGGGGGCTGGTGCTGTTGCATTGTAGATATTAGTGCCATTTCCACAAGGCAACATCGTATCGGCGGGGGTACAAGCTGTCCATATGGCTGGGGAACCTGCATTCACCCAGCCGCCAGGGGCTGTCGAAATGATCTCGGAAATATTGGACTCCAGATAACTAATCCCATACTCCACCCCGGCTTGGGCCACCTCAAATGCGGTATTAGAGCGCATGTGGTTCGCCGAAGTCCTTTGCTCATCAACGCCTATCCGGGCGGCGCTGAAAACCGTAATGGTGATGGCCAACAATAGAATGATCGCTACAATTAAGGTAGCGGCTCCCGTTTGTTTGAACAACTTTTTATTACTAGAATACATTGCGTTCAATACAGGGCTTCTATGGGAAATAATAAGCGTCATTCTGCACCCTTACCATTTCTGTAATCGTGCGTTTAATGTTCGGATCGTTTACCAACTCACCAGTAAGGGTAATCGTCACGCCACGTATATAACGAAAGGCACCGGATATGGTTGTGTTCCGGATCCCTGGAGGGGGATAGGGCACGAAGCTAAAGTTAAGGGCAGTAATATTTACTGTGTTTCCATCTGTGATTGATTTCCAGTTACCAGTGGTGGAAGAACATACAGTAGATGGGCTACTAGCACCGTAGCGCCACTGGATAGCACCAGACAGTAGCCGGAAACCAGACCTGTCCTCAGTTTCCACGAGTGCTACTTTACCTGGGGGGGGAGGACTAGCACTAGAGTAGTTGCCATTTTTATCATAGGAGAAGGTAATGCAGCTCCCAGTAATAGACAGATTATCTTGATCCTGAGGAGACTGCTTTGAAGCATAGGGATTCTGGTCTGAGGCAGATATCAACGCCACGTTGGCGTCCCCTCTATATCCCGCCCGGCGAATATCACGCACCATGAGATCCATCGCTACGCGCAACTCCTGGTTGAGGCGAGTCATCCTTAAATTGTCGGTGTAACTTTTAATGGTGCTGGAAAATATGCTGATGACACCCGCTACAACTATCAGCCCGACCACGATCGAGATCATCAACTCGACGAGGCTAAAACCGGTGAGCTTGCCAAATCTTCCTGGTAGGCGCTTCATGGTGGGCATGCGGGATAACCTGATAAAGGAGGTGAGCTTGGGGAACACAATATGATGCGCCCTTGCGGGCTGAGCTTTACGTCAATCCCGCCACTTGTTGAACTAAAGCTGACAGTGCCTCCTGCCAACGTGCTCCCAATTGCCCTCATAGGCAGACCGCGACGTGGCTCAAAGCCTGTTTCATTCGCTGGGCCTGTTCCTCCAAAGCCGAGAGGACTAGCTAAACTAACCCCCCGAAATCCGTCACTTTTGAACGCCTTCTCAACCGTGTTGACCGTACAGTTAGTTACAGTTGCGGTGCAATTGCAAGCGCTAGTCGTATCATCATCTATCCCGTAACACCAACTAGTAGTGCCAAAACTAAAATACACCCCTACCCGTTGATCTCCATTAATCGCCTCCGAGCGAGCATACTGCAAATCGCCGTAGAGCTGTTCGGCGGCGCCGATGAGGCGGCGTTTATCAATCGTGCTTTGGAAGGAAGGAACCGCTATCGCCGCCAGGATGGCGAGCACGGCGACCGTGATGACCATTTCTGGTAGCGTGAAGCCGTGCTGGGGGGTGACTATCCGCATGGCGCCTCGGTTTGGGGCTTACAATCAGGGTAAGACCAGTTTATCTATTTACTGCCGGGTATTATAGTAAGCGTACTACCGTTCGTCGGCCGGATGCTACCGTTCGTCGGAACCGGCTCAAGATGAGCGGTTGTTGGCCGATAATGGTACGCTAACCTTATAACGAGGACATCCTATGCGTCAACGTAAAACAGGTTTCACGCTGATCGAACTGATGATCACCGTCGCCGTGGTCGGCATCCTGGCGGCGATTGCTTATCCGTCTTATATGGACTCAGTGCGCAAGAGCCGGCGTTCGGACGCTATTAACGATCTCAGCGCTATTGCCCTGGCCCAGGAAAAGTGGCGAGCGAATTATCCTACCTACGCGACTAACTTGACCGCAGCTCCGCCGACAGGTTTAGGATTTAACTCGACTACTAGCGGTGGTTATTACAATCTATCCTTTGTAGGAACTCCCAACGCGATTACTTTTACTATAAAAGCGGATGCGGTTACCACTAAAAGCCAGTACAACGATACTACTTGTAGAGATCTCCAGATCAACCAAAATGGACCTGTCATTGATGGAACCCATCCCGCCGAGTGCTGGAAGCGCAACTGATTTTTCCTTCACCCAGACTTCTTCTTCCCCTCCCTAAGGGTCATTGGCTTATAATTCCCTTTCGTGCGAATGAATTCGCACCTACACGTGTAGGGCCGAATTCATTCGGCCTTTAGCGCGTCAGACAGCTTGCGCAGCCTGACCTACTACAGCACCACCGCTCCACATGTTACAGTCCCCTAGCCCCTAATCCCTAGCCCCTGCTTCTAAATGTCCGACTGTCTCATCATCGGCGGCGGCGTCATCGGTCTGATGACCGCCCGCGAACTGGCCCAGGCTGGCCTGAAGGTCACCCTGCTGGAGCGCGGCAAGACAGGCCGGGAGGCGTCTTGGGCGGCGGGGGGGATTCTTTCCCCTTTGTATCCCTGGCACTACCCCGAGGCGGTCAACACGCTGGCCTTCTGGGGTCAACGGCGTTACGCCGCGCTCGCACGCGAACTGCTGGACGAAACCGGGATAGACCCGGAATATATCCGCAGCGGCCTGTTGATTCTGGACGAAACGGAACAATCCGCCGCTCAGGATTGGGCCGGTGAGCACAACGCCTCCCTGGAGATCCTCGACACCGGCACCCTGCGTACACTCGAGCCGGAACTGGCTCCGCGTCCAGGTTCTGCGCTGCTGTTTCCCGAGGTGGCCCAAATCCGCAATCCGCGCCTGTTGCAGGCCTTGAAACAGAGCGTGTTGCAGCAGGGTGTGGTGATTGAGGAAAACACCGAGGTCGGGCGTTTGCTGGTTCAAGCGGGGCATATAAACGGGGTCGAGACGGGACGCGGGCATTATCAGGCCAGCCGGGTCATCATTGCGGGCGGGGCATGGAGCGGGACGTTGCTCGCGGGCCTGGGGCTGGGAGTACAAGTCACCCCCATGCGCGGCCAGATGCTGCTGATGCAGGCGCCGGTGGGGCTGGTCAGGCACATCCTGTCTTCCCAACAGCGTTATGTCATCCCGCGCCGCGATGGGCGCTTGCTGATAGGAAGTACTCTGGAACAGGCGGGCTTTGATAAATCCGTCACGGAAGAGGGCCTGCTTCAGCTCAAACAATTCGCCGCTATGCTCGTGCCCAGCCTGAAGGATTACCGGGTTGAGCGGCACTGGGCAGGCCTACGCCCCGGGTCCCCTAACGGCGTGCCTTATATCGGGGAGCATCCGCGAATCAAGGGCTTATACATCTCCACCGGGCACTTCCGCAACGGCATCGTCATGGCCCCCGGTTCGGCGCACCTGCTTGCGGATATCTTATTGAACAGACAGCCTATTGTTGATCCTTCCCCCTACCGGCCGATGATGCAGTAACAAATCCGTCATGGGGGATAGACTACTGTTTAGCCCATGCTTATACTGTGACCCTATGTTGGATTACTCCGCCCCCCAAACGATAAGTCCCGACAGGGTGACCGAACTGCTGCGCAGCCACGGCGTCAGCCTTACCCAGCAGCGCGTGGAGATTGCCCAGCAGTTGTTCGCCCAGCCGCAGCACCTCTCGGCCGAGCAGATCCTGACCCTGGTGAACCGCAAGCATAAGCGGGTCTCCAAGGCGACGGTCTATAACACCCTGGCGCTATTTGTGGAGCACGGCCTGCTGCGCGAAGTCATCGTGGATCCCTCCAGGATTGTTTACGACTCGAACCTCAGCGCCCATCATCACTTTTATAATATGGATACGGGCCTGTTGCAGGACATCCCCTCCGAGCAAGTCACCGTCACAAACCTGCCGACCCTGCCTGAGGGAACGGCCGCGGCGGGCGTAGAGGTCATCATCCGCGTGCGGAACAACGCTTAACCCCCTCCAAGTCTCAAAAACTCCTTACTTTTAACCTGCACAACCTGACGTCCCGCGTTGTTTCACGTTAGAATGCACAGCCCTCACCCTCATCCCCTCACCCGAAGGGAGAGGGAAGAGCGGAGCGAAGGGTGTCGAGCCGAAGCGCTGTGCGTGTTTTATATGAATTGGCCGGTGTAGCTCAGTTGGTAGAGCAACTGATTCGTAATCAGTAGGTCAGAGGTTCGATTCCCCTCACCGGCACCATAAAACCAACGACTTACAAGCCTCACTGAAATCACGCGGTGTACGCCCGTCGGGCCGGACTTTGGCAGAAGGATTAAGCGGCTATGCGGCGCAGCGGGTACTTCTGTATCAGCACGTCGGATGGAATGCTCAACCCTTCCGACAGGCGGCGCACCATCTCCAGGGTAAGCGGGCGGGTGCGATTCAGTATTTCCGCGACCCGTCCACGGCTACCGATGTAGGGCTCCAGGTCTTTGCGGGTCAGTCCCCGCGTTTCTATCACGTAGTGCAGGAAGTCAATCGGATCGGGGTCTGAGATCGGATAGTGTTTGGCTTCGTAATCAGCAATCAGCAGCGTCAGTACTTCCAGCCGGTCGGCTTGTGAAGTGCCAGTCTTCGCCGCCCACAGCGCTTCGGCTTCTTCGAGAGCGGCCTTATAGTCACGTTTGCTTTTAATCGGTTTCAGTTCCATTTTGCACCTCGTTAAATCGTAGTGGCATCTATCCTTGCATACTGCTGGTGTGTGCCGACAAAGCGGATAAACATCAAGCCGCGGTTGTAATGCACGGCCATCACCAACCGGTAGTCGTTACCCTTAATGTTGAATACCACCCGGTTATCGGCCAGGAAACTTGCATTGCGATAGGCGGCTTTAATATCGGCCGGACTTTTCCAATGGGCACGACTCGCATCGGCATACCAGCTACGCAAGGGGATTTCCGCCTGCGGGTGCTTTTCCCAGAACTCGCGCAACCTCGACAAGGCGATAATCCGCATAGGTTAATTTACCATGTTCCCGCAATGGGAGCAATAGGCCTGATTATTGTTACACCCCGGTCAATCCAGTTCTTCTACCCTGCCCCGCATACCCTTGGTCTTGGAACGCACCTTTTTGCTTGCCACCCGGCGATTTTTTGAGGCCTGAGTCGGCTTGGTGGGCCGGCGTTTTTTCGGCACGGTGTTGAGTGCGCGCAGCCTCTTGATGAGACGCTCGAAGGCCAGGGTGCGATTGCGAAGCTGTGACGGAGAATCCTGTGCGATCACGACTACGCCGGAAGGAAGATGGGTAATCCGCACCGCGGAGCTGGTTTTTTGCACGTGCTGACCGCCGGGCCCGCTGGCGCGAAAGGTATCAATCCGCACCTCGCGTTGCAGGGTAGCGCGATCCAGCGCATAGGGAGGTTGTGTTCTGCCGGACATGCCGGTAGTTTACTGTCTCACCAGTGTGGGGGGAACACCTTTAGCTTAACGCCATTTGGGTTGGTTTCTTTCTCATCGCCTTCGGCTTCGGGATTTTCAAGATGGTGTTTCTCGGCCAGGCCGAGATCTTCGTCGGGATGATGAGGGCGGTATTTGATACCTCCAAGACGGCCTTTGAAATCGCGTTAGGGCTCACCGGGGTGATGACCTTGTGGCTTGGCGTCATGCGCATTGGAGAAAAGGGCGGATTTTTGCGGCTCTTGACCCGCCTCATGACGCCGTTGTTCCGCCGCCTGTTTCCCGAGATTCCGCCGCAGCATCCCGCGTTGGGCTCCATCCTCATGAACATGTCGGCCAACATGATGGGGCTGGACAACGCCGCGACGCCGATGGGCCTCAAGGCGATGCGCGAGCTGCAGGAGTTGAACCCTGCAAAGGATACCGCCAGCAACGCACAGATCCTGTTTCTGGTCATCAACGCCTCGTCGGTGACGATATTCCCCGTTACGATTTTCACCTATCGCGCGCAGCAAGGCGCGGCCGACCCCACCGATGTGTTCATTCCCATACTGATTGCCACTTATGCCTCGACGATGGCGGGCTTGTTCGCAACGGCGCTGGTACAGAAAATAAATCTCCTGGATCGCGTGGTGCTGGGCTATTTGGGGGCGATCACGGTATGCGTGGCGGGTCTAGTATTTTATTTCACGCAGTTGCCGGCCGAGGCGATGGTGCACCAGTCGGCGGTTGCCAGTAATTTTTTGCTGTTTACCCTCATCATCGTTTTTTTACTCGGTGCAATGCGTAACAAGGTTAACGTCTATGACGCCTTCATCGAGGGCGCGAAGGACGGCTTCCATATCGCCGTCGGCATCATTCCTTATCTCGTCGCCATGCTGGTCGCCATCGCCGTGTTCCGCGCCAGCGGCGCACTGGACCTGCTGCTCGGCGCGGTGCGCTGGCTGGTGAATGCGCTGGGTATGGATAATCGTTTTGTGGAGGGTTTGCCGACTGCGCTGATGAAGCCGCTCTCCGGCAGCGGTGCGCGTGCGGTGATGGTGGAGACGATGCAGACCTATGGCGCTGATTCCTTCGCGGGACGGCTCGCCTCGGTAATCCAGGGGAGTACGGAGACGACGTTTTATGTGCTGGCGGTGTACTTTGGTTCAGTGGGCATCCGCTATGCCCGCCACGCCGTAGCATGCGCGCTGCTCGCCGATCTCGGCGGAATTGTTACCGCGATCTTGGTCAGCTATGTGTTCTTTGGCTAATCAATCCAGTGTGGCGCGGTAGCGGCTGACGCCCACCAGCGCCACTACGAACATGAATAAGGCTACCGGCCAGAGGTGAGGAACGGTTTCAAAGAGACCATTGCCCTTCAGCAATATACCGCGCACCGCGCGTAGGAAGTGCGTAAGCGGCAAGGCGCTGCCGATGGTTTGCGCCCATCCCGGCATGCCGCGAAACGGAAACATAAACCCTGATAACAGAATCGAGGGCAGAAAAAAGAAAAACGTCATCTGCACCGCCTGCAATTGATTCTTGGCGAGTGTGGAGAAGGTGATGCCCAGCATCAGATTGGCAGCAATGAATAACAGCACCATGCCGTACAACAACCACAGACTGCCGAGCAGCGGCACCTCGAACAGAAAGCGCGCCACCCCCAGAATTAGCGTGACCTGAATCAGCCCAACCAGGATATAGGGCACAATTTTGCCTACCATGACCTCGATGGGACGCACCGGCGTGGCAAGCAGATTTTCCATGGTGCCGCGTTCGTTTTCGCGCGTCACAGCGAGCGCGGTCATCATCACCAGGGTCATGGTGAGCACCACACCCATCAGCCCCGGCACAATGTTGTATTGCGTGACGCCCTCGGGGTTGTAGCGGCGTTGCACGCGCATCTCAAACGGGCCGCTGCGCCCTTGCAGGCCTTGCAACACGCCTTGCAGCTCTCGATTCAACACCGTGGCGCCGAGGGTGGTGAGCGCGGCAAGAGCGTTGCTGGTCGCGGCGGGATCGCTCGCATCGGCCTCCAGCAGCAACACAGGGCGTTCGCCGCGTTGCAGCTTGCGTGAAAAATTTTCCGGGATGGTCAGCACAAACTGGACCTCGCCCCGGTCGAGTAACACGCCGGCCTCCTGCTCGCTTTGGATGTGCGCGACGAAGCGGAAATAGCCGCTGTTTTCCATGCCGCGTACGAAGCTGCGCGCAAACACGCTGTTGTCGGCCGACAACAGCGCGCTCGGCAGGTGCTTCGGATCGGAGTTGATCGCGTAACCGAACAGGATGAGCTGCAGCAGAGGAATACACACCATCATGCCGAAGGTGACCCGGTCGCGGCGCATCTGAATAAATTCCTTGTAGACCATCGCCCAGAAACGCGCCCAGGAAAAATAGCGGGCCGTCATGGCCGTCATGAAAATCTATCCTGGGTAGCGCCCATCAGGCCGATGAACACGTCTTCCAGACTGGGCTTAGCCAGCGTCCAGTTATACCCCGGCGACACCCGGAGCGGAGTGAGGCTGTTTTGCAACTGCTCCGCATCGGTCCCCGAAACATGCAAGGTATTGCCGAATGCCACGACCTGCTCGACACCGGGCAGGCCATGTAATTGCCGGGCAAGCTCCGCCACCCCAGCGCCACTGACCACCCAGGTGGTGAGCCGCGCGCCCTCCATGACTTCGCTGACGGTGCCGTGCGTGAGCAGTTTGCCATAGGCAATATAGGCCAGCTTGTGACAACGCTCGGCCTCATCCATGTAATGGGTGCTGACGAGGGTGGCGATGCCCTGCGCGGCGAGCTGGTGGATCTCTTCCCAAAACGCGCGGCGCGCCTTGGGATCCACGCCCGCGGTCGGCTCATCCAGCAACAGCAACCGGGGCTCATGCAGCATGCACGCGGCGAGCGCCAGGCGTTGCTTCCAGCCGCCCGACAAAGCGCCGGCAAGCTGCTTGCGCCGTTCGGTGAGCTTGAGACGCTCCAGACTTCCGGAGACAGCGGCCTTGCGGTTTTTCAGGCCGTACATGCGCGCAATGAAGTCGAGGTTTTCCTCTATGCTGAGGTCTTCGTAGAGACTGAAACGCTGGGTCATGTAACCGACGTGACGTTTGATCTCCAAGGTCTCGCGGATGATGTCATAACCGAGACAGGCGCCGCTGCCACCATCCGGCGTCAACAGGCCGCACAGCATGCGCATGGCCGTGGTCTTGCCGCTCCCGTTGGGGCCGAGGAAACCGAAGATTTCACCTGCCTGCACGCGTAGATCGAAGTCCTTAACGGCGACCTTGTCGCCGAAACGTTTCGATAAACCCCGAACGTCAATAACATTTGCGCTGGCGTCCATAATCAATGCAGGCGGACGTCGAGCGGCTGCCCGGGATGCAGCTTGGCGGCGTCTTGCGCACCAGGCCTGGCCTCCACCAGAAACACCAGCTTCGCGCGACTCTCCTTGCTGTAGATGACCGGCGGTGTGTACTCGGCCTGTGAGGAGATGAAACTTATCTGCGCGCCGAGACCCGCGCCGCAGGCGTCGCAGTTCACGTGTATCGTTTGACCGATGCGCAGCGTGGCGAGTTGAGGTTCCGGCACAAAGAAACGTATCTTGATATTCTGCGGCGGAAGCAACGATACGACCGGGCTGCCTGCCGGCACCCATTCGCCCTGAGTGTAGAGTGTGTCATCCACGCGACCGGAGAGCGGTGCGCTGACGGTCTTCTGTGCAAGTCTCCACTCCGCCTGAGCCAGCGTCGCCTGCGCTGCGGCTGCTTCCGCGCGTGCGGCGCTGATTTCGTCCTCGCGCGCGGCGAGCCGCGCCGTGGTGATCTGCGCGGTCAGTTCCTGCACCCTCGCCTTGTCGCGCTGGCGCGCGGCGCTGGTCTGGTCAAGTTGTTCCTTGCCGGCTGCGCCGGATTTGAAGAGCTGTTCAAAACGCTTGAGTTGCACCTCGGAGAGCTTGAGCGCCGCCTCGGCCTGGGCGAGTTGGGCATTCAAGGCATCAATCTCGGAGGGACGTTTGCCCTTCTTCAGGTTTTCCAATTGCGCCTCGGCGCGCCGCAAACGCTCCTCCGCCTCACGGCGCGCCGCCGCTTCGTTGGCTTGTTCGAGGCCGAACAGGAGAGTGTTAGCGTCAACCTCTGCGCCGCGCTGCACATGGAGCTTGTCCAGCGTACCCGCAAAAGGGGAGGCAACCCGCACATACTCGCCTTCGGCGTAGCCCTGTAGTGTATCTTGGGAACTTTCTACACAACCGTACAGCATGAGGGTGCACACGGCGGTTACGAACAATGACACCGAATGATGGAGAGACCTGAACATCACAGCCACCTCATGCAACGCCGCTTGAGAACACGCCGCGACTGGGGATAGCGGCGAAGGAATTGTTACAGCGCCGTTGCCCGAGCGGCTTGCTGATCGGCGTGATACGAGGAGCGCACCATCGGGCCGCTCGCGACATTGCTGAAGCCCATCGCGACGCCGATCGCGGCGAGCCGGTCGAATTCGTCGGGATGAACGAAGCGCGCCACCGGCAGGTGATGGCGGCTGGGCTGCAAATACTGGCCGAGGGTCAGCATCTCACAGTCGTGTGCGCGAAGGTCGCGCATCACCTGTTCGATCTCGCTGATCTCTTCGCCCAAACCCAGCATGAGACCCGATTTTGCTGGAATATGCGGGTGCAGCGCCTTGAAGCGTTTAATCAAGGTGAGCGACCACTGATAATCCGAACCCGGGCGCGCTTGCTTGTAGAGTCGCGGCACGGTCTCCAGATTGTGATTGAAGACATCGGGCGGGGCTTGCGTAAGGATTTCCAGAGCGACGTCCATGCGGCCGCGGAAATCGGGGGTGAGGATTTCGATCCGGGTCTGCGGTGAGTGTTGCCGCACGGCCTTTATACACTCGATAAAATGCCGCGCGCCGCCGTCGCGCAGGTCGTCACGGTCCACCGAGGTGATGACGACGTAATTCAATCGCATGTCCTTGATCACGCGCGCCAGATGCTCCGGCTCGTTGACATCGAGCGGATCGGGTTTCCCGTGGGCGACGTCGCAAAACGGGCAGCGCCGCGTGCAGATCGCCCCCATAATCATGAACGTGGCCGTGCCGTGCCCGAAACACTCGCCGAGATTGGGACAAGAGGCCTCTTCGCATACGGTGTGCAGGTTGTTTTCGCGCAAGATTCCCTTGAGGCGCATCACCTCCGGAGTGTTGGGCGATTTGGCGCGTATCCAGGCCGGTTTGCGCAGCAGCTCTGTCGTCGGTGCGATTTTGATGGGTATGCGCGCCATCTTGGCGGCGCCTTTCAGTGCGCTCAGGTCTTTGCTTTGGTTGTTTTTCATATCCATATCAAACTCTCAAGCGCAGGCGACACTCTTGACGTATAGAGATGTACTAATGTCGTGGGACGTAAGATGCCGGAAGCGACCTTCCGTCAGTAATTGTGCATCCACAATAGTGGATTCCAGTTGTTGCGCGATCAGTGCAGCCAACATCTGTTCCAACTCGGCCGTCCCGGCAACAATGCCGAGACTACGCAGGTCGGTGACCGGCATATCCGGGTAGCCGCAGGGGTTGATCCTGCTGAACGGCGCCAGGTCCATCGCCACGTTGAGACTGATCCCATGATAACTACAGCCGCGTCGCACACGCAGGCCGAGCGCTGCGATCTTGGCGCCCGCGACATAGACACCCGGCGCATCACGCCGGGTGCCGGCGTTGACGCCGTGCTCGTTCAACAACGCGATCACCGCCTGCTCCAGCGCCGTCACCAACTGCCGCACGCCCCAACCGCGCCGGCGCAAATCAAACAACACATACGCGACCATCTGGCCGGGGCCGTGATACGTCACCTGTCCGCCGCGATCGGTGTGAATCACGGGGATAGCGCCGGGCGCAATGAGATGTTGCGTCTTACCGTTATAGCCCAGCGTAAACACCGGCGGGTGTTCCACCAGCCATAGCTCATCCGGAGTAGCATCATTGCGCGCATCGGTAAAACCACGCATCGCCTCCCACAGAGGCCTGTATTCACGAAGCCCAAGCCGGCGTACCCTGAGCACGTTGTCAGGCACGGTCTACATCCCGCAAGGCGCGCTTGTAGTCCTGATAAAGCGAGATCACGCGCGCCCACAACTGCCCCGGCTTGCCGCCGCTCACGGCCTTTCCGTCCAGGCGGGTCACCGGCAGGATCTCCTTGGCCGAGCTGGTGAGCCACACCTCATCGGCTTCGCGCAGTTCGTTCTCGCGGATGGCGCCCTCACGGCAGGCGATGCCGTGCGTCTCCGCCAGTTCGAGTATCAAATCGCGGGTGATCCCCGGCAGCAAACGCGGCCCCTTGGGTGGGGTGATAAGGATATTGTCCTTTACGATAAACAGATTGCTCGCCGCGCCCTCGGTCACCTCGCCGTTGCTGATGAGTATCGCCTCGGCGGCGTTCGCATCGAGGGCCTGTTGGCGCAGCAGAATATTCGGCAGCAAGGTGATCGCCTTGATATTGCAATAACGCCAGCGGATGTCGTCCAGCGTGATGGCGGCGACGCCTTCCGACGCCAGACTTGCAGGCAACGGCGCCAACGGATTGCTCATCGCAAACACCGTGGGCGCTACCCCCTTGGGAAAGGCATGATCGCGCTTGGCGACCCCGCGTGTCACCTGCAGGTAAACAGATTGATCGCCGTATACCTCGGTGGCGTTACGCTCAACCAGCTCCTCCAGAATACTGTTCCATTGGTCATACGCAAGTGGATTGTCGAGTCGTATCCCGGCAAGGCTGTGGTCCAGGCGCTGCAGGTGCTGATTCAAGCGAAACAACTGACCCCCATAGACGGGAATCACTTCGTAGACTCCGTCGCCGAAGATAAATCCGCGATCCAGGACGGAAACCTTGGCCTGATCCAGGGGCAGAAATTCTCCATTAAGGTAAACAGTAGGCTGAGCCGTCATCGTAATCCTTACCCCGCAGCTTGCTGCGGACGCAATGCAATGGGGTTTCCAAAGGGAGAGAGATGCAATTCTCCCCTTTGGTCGCCTGCGCGGGTTCACCCCGCGGAGTGCGAAATCAAATTGGCTTAGCAAACCAAAGTTTCACGGTATCCACCCAACGGCGCCACCAACCACCCTGCGCGATATCCTGCAAAGCGACCAGCGGCCGCGTGGCGAGCACCTTGTCGCCCAGGCTCACCTTCACTGCGCCGTGTCTCTCACCCTTGCCGGCAGGGGCGATGATGCGCATGTCAGCCTCCAACGCTGCGGTGAGGTTCTTGTACTGGCCGCGCGGCGCCGTGACATACAAATCCTCGCTCAGACCCAGAGGCAGATCGCGGCTGACGCCCTTCCAGACGCGCGCCGTGCCGAGAGGTTTGCCGGCCGCATACAGTGCATGGGTTTCGTAAAAGCGGAAACCGTAATTGAGCAATTGCTCGCTCTCCTTGGCGCGGCTGTTCTCGCTCTCGGTGCCGAGCACGACGGAGATCAGCCGCATGTCATCATGCTTCGCGGAGGCGATGAGGCAGTAGCCAGCCGCGTCGGTATGGCCCGTCTTGACGCCGTCCACGCCGATGTCTCGCCACAGAAGTTTGTTGCGGTTGTATTGGGTGATGCCGTTGTAGGTGAACTCCTTGACCGAATACCACTTGTAATATTCCGGGAAATCACGGATAAGCGCGCGCGCAAGCTTGGCCATGTCAGCAGCAGTAACATACAACTCCGGATCGGGCAGGCCGGTGCTGTTGGTAAAGTGACTGTGCTCCATGCCGATCTCTTTGGCGTGTTGATTCATCAGCGCGACAAAACTCTCCTCGCTCCCCGCCGCGTGTTCGGCGAGGGCCACGGTGGCGTCGTTGCCCGACTGAACGATCATGCCCTTCAGCAGATCTTCGAGCGCCACCTTGGTATTCACCTTCACAAAGGTGCGTGACCCCTCCGTGCGCCACGCCTTCTCGCTGATGGACGCCTGATCGGTGAGCTTGATCTTGCCCGTCGCCAACTCCTTGAACACGGCATAGGCCGTCATCAGCTTGGTGAGGCTGGCGGGTTCCATGCGCTGGTCGGCATTGTTCTGCGCCAGAATGTCGCCGCTGTGAAAATCCATGAGCGCATAGGCGCGCGCCGCGACACTGGGCGGCGCGGGTATCGGTTGAGCGGCGGTTTGCGCCTCGGTCTGAGTCGTGGCGGGCGGAGTTTTAGCCGGCGTTTCGGCTGCAAACAGGGGCTGAGAGAGACACAACCACAGCAGGGTGAAAAAAAAGAGTCTTGGCTGAAGTATCATGAATGTTGAAACCAGGAAGATTGGCTGCTTAGGATAGCAGTTTTTACAGCCGCTGAGAAAGGGCACAGCCTGAACGGCTGTCTAGGGAACCTCTGATGTGTCCTGTTGAACCGCCAAGACGCCAAGAACGCCAAGATTTTTTCTTACAATTCAAACCTTTTTTCTTGGTGACCTTGGCGCCTTGGGGTTGGCTATATGTTTTTCAGAGTTTCTCTAACAAACCCGCTATTGATTCACTCTTTGAGGAGTCCCCAAGCCCAGCTTAGAAAGCGAGGTAGTCGCCTCGGCGGCCTCTGCGCTGTTCAGCATCGGCCCCAGCCGCACACGGTACCACGTGGCCGTATTGATGATCTCCACCGCCGTGCGTACCCGTGTCGCGATCCGATTCCGCAACTGCTCTGCGTTGGCGCGGCTCTTGAATGCGCCGACCTGCAAATAGATCCGGTCCGCAGGTTTCGATACAGGGACCGGCATAGGCGCAGGAGGGGAAATTTCCTTGACCTCCTCTTTGATGGGAGAAGCTTCCGCCTCGATCCCCACCGGCGGCTGGCTATCGGCGCTTGCGACCAGCGGCACGGGCGCCTGATCGGGCTCGACCGGAATTTCGTAAGGGGGCGATTCGCCCACTCTCGCAACCAGGGTGGGCAACGGCTCGCCGGGCTGAATCGCGCGCACCTCGACCAAGGCCGTGCCGGTGGGCAGAACGCCCAGCTTGCCGGCGGCGGCGTAAGAAAGATCTATGAGGCGCTCCTCGTGAAAAGGCCCGCGGTCATTGACGCGCACGACCAGATTGCGGCCGTTGTTCAGATTGGTCACCAGGACATAGCTCGGCAGCGGCAACGTCTTGTGCGCCGCCGTGACGCCATAAAGATCGTAGGGCTCGCCGCTCGAGGTGCGCCTGCCGTGGAATTTAGTGCCGTACCAGGAAGCGATCCCGCGCTCCACATAACCCGCACTGTTGCTCAAGGTATGGTAGAGGCGGCCATTAACCTCATAGTAAGGTGGATTCCCATATTTGCTGTAAGGCTCCATCTGCGGCTCAGGTTCCGGGATGGAATCAAAATCAACCTGTTGCAGCGGCGCTCCATCTGTTTCGCCCCCTGCAGGCGGCGCTGGCAGGCGTCCCGTCTGGCGCGGCGTGGTGCCGCAGCCGGACACTACAACAGTAACAAGCAGCAAGGAGCAAGCAACAACAAAAAGGTTGCACGTTGCACGTTGCACGTTGCACGTTGAAAAAATACTAATCATCCCCTTCTCACTTGTCACTTGTCACTCGCAACTGTCTCTTCGCACTAATCTGCTGACTGAGTTGATAAACCGCCATCGCGTACAGGGCGCTGTGATTGTAGCGTGTGATCACATAAAAATTTTGGAGGCCGACCCAGTATTCCATGCCGGATTCCGTTTCAAATTGCAGCAGACTGCCGAGTGCGTCCATAGGCACCGCGTCGGACGCGCGCACGCCCTGCTCCCGCAATTGCGCCATACTCAACGCAGGCTTCAGGTCGTTTTCCAGTAAGCTCGGATAACGTTCGCCGCTGACCTCGGCGCGGCTTGCCACGGCCTTGCCCGCCTGCCAGCCATGCTCGTTGAAGTAATGCGCCACGCTGCCTATGGCGTCGCTGGTATTGCTCCACAGGTCGCGCCTTCCATCACCATCAAAATCCACGGCGTAACTTCTGAAGCTGCTGGGGATGAACTGCGGCAACCCCATGGCGCCCGCATAGGAACCCGTCAACGACAGGGGGGGGATCTTTTCCTCACGGGTAAGTAACAAGTACTGCTCGAGTTCCTTGCGAAAAAAATCGCTGCGCGGCGGATAATCGAAGGCAAGTGTCGCGAGCGCATCCAGAACCCGGTAAGAACCGGTGTTCTTTCCGTAGCGGGTTTCCACGCCGATAATCGCCACGATGATCTCCGCCGGCACGCCATAGGTCTTCTCGGCACGGGCCAGATCCGCGGCGTGCTCATTCCAAAACTCCACACCGCCCTCGATACGCGCGCGGGTGAGGAAAATGTCGCGGTATTCGTACCAGGGTTTCGCCTCGGCGGGGCGCGAGATGGCCTCGATGATATCCGGCTTAAGCTCCGCCTGACTAAACAGCGCGGCCAGTTCGGTGCGTTGAAAGTTGTGGCGGCTGACCATCTCATCCAGAAAGCCGCGCAACTCCGGCTTGCTCATTACGCTGAGTGTCTCCGCGGACACGGCGCCGCAGAGAGCGAACAGCAACATTCCCAGTCTAATTTTCAATATAGCCCTCGGGCATGCAGCGATTTCCTATGAGTGTGGATAGACATCAGGATACCGAAACCCGCCATCAGTGTCACCAGCGAGGTACCCCCATAGCTTATCAGCGGCAGCGGCACGCCGACGACCGGCATCAACCCAATCACCATGCCGACGTTCACGAACACATACACAAAAAGCGTCAGCGACAGGCTCGCCGCCAGCAGCCGTGCATAGACATCCTGAGCACGCACGGCAATATATACCCCGCGTAAAATTATGAACAGATACAGCGCCAACAGCAACAGGATGCCGGTCAAGCCAAATTCTTCGCCATATACCGCGAAGATGAAGTCGGTGGTGCGCTCCGGTAAAAAGTCGAGATAAGCCTGCGTGCCGTTCAACCAGCCTTTGCCATACATCCCGCCTGAGCCTATGGCGATCGTTGATTGAATGGTGTGATAGCCCGTGCCAAGCGGATCGTTTTCAGGATGAAGAAAGGTGAGAATGCGTTGCCGCTGGTAGTCGTGCAGGAAGTACCACAAAATCGGCGCCATGACGGCCACCCCCAACCCAAATGCCCCGACCAGCCGCCAACTCATCCCCGCCCACAGCAAGACGAATACCCCGGCGCAGGCCACCAGCAGCGCCGTACCCAAATCGGGCTGCTTGGCGATCAGCGCCGCCGGCACAATCGCCATCAGACCGGCCAGGGTGATTTGCCGAACAGTAGGAGGCAATGGCCTGTCCTTGAGATACCAAGCCACCATCATGGGCGCCGCGAGCTTCATGATCTCCGCAGGCTGAAAGCGGAACAGCTTGAGATCCAGCCAGCGCTGAGCACCCTTGCTGGTATCGCCAAAAACCAACACTGCGGTCAACAGGATCAGTCCTATCCCGAATAACCAGGGCGCCAGCCGTTGCAGTTGATATGGGGGTAATTGCGCCAGCAGCAGCAGCACCGCGAAGCCGAGCATCAAACGTTGCCCATGGCGGATAAGAAGCTGGGTATCCTGCCCCCCCGCGCTATACAAAATCACAAAACCCAGCGCGGCAACCAACAACAGGCCAACCAACAGCGGGATATCCAGGTGAAGTTTGCGGGGGAGGTTCATGATGATGTGCTTTTGGACTGATTAAAGAAACCGATTTACCGCAGGGGACGCGGAGAATATGTTTTCATCCTAAAAAAGCTCTGCGGTGAATCATTATACCGTGGAGGTTGTTCCCGCTGTTAAATCAAAAAAAAACGGCATCGTGTTTCCACGATGCCGTTCCATGTACTATTTTGTTGCGTGTATGCTTATACTACGACCTGGTTTAGTGCTTGCCAGGAGCCAGCGGAACGCCACGGCGCTCCCAGACATTGTAGGCGATGAGGTCAATCATAGCCGGATCGTCAGCCTTCAACGGCTTGCCTTCCAACAGGTTCTCGATACACCAGTTCACCATCTCATAGAACTGAGAGACTTTGCCCAACTGCTTCTGGTACTTCGGGTAGGTCTCCGGGTGCATGTTGGCGCCGTTCGGGTGGCACTGGGCACAGGCTACATTGTTGCCCTTGATACCACCGTGCGAAAGGTCATCACCTCTTTTTACCGAGGCGTCAAACTCTTCTTGATACTTCTTGAGGTCGGCATCAGTGAAGACTTCGGCGTTGACCGGTACCGTGAAGGCAAGACCAAATGCCAAAGCTACGCCCGCAGCGACCAAACTATTCTTACGTATTTTCATCTTTATGCTCCTTAATATTTGGTTAGTGCTATTGGGCTTAGTAGTGTTGCGCGGCCGGGCCGGCGGTGTAGCCGACGTCCTGGAACTTGCCTTCCCAGGCGACCTTACGCTCAGGATTGTCGAAGCCCTTGAGGTCCACTTCGAACTTGTCACCACCGTTGGTGTTAACAAAGTACCAACCCGTGGCGTCGCGGAAGTTCGAGATGTCCGAGCGATTCATGGGCAGAATCAGCGTGGGCAGCGCGTTCGGGGCCTGGGTGTAGGTGGTCGGATACGGCCACGGCCATGCAGTCGAGAAGTTCGACAGGAAGGCGATATTGCCGATCTGGTTGGCTTGCGGCTGATGCACGTGGTTGTACAGAACGGTGGAACGCTTGAAGGGCTGCAACAGGGCCTGGATCTCTTCAGCATCCTCGGTCCAGAAGTTCCAGCCGGCGAAGATCTTTTGGATCGGGGAGTGCGAGAGCACGATAATAGGCGTGCCCTTGTCAACCTTATCCAGATCGCCCTTCAACCAAGCCAAGCCTTCAGCGCCGAGACGGAAGGGAGAACCCTTTGGGTTATCCAGACGCTCCATCATGACCATGCGGCCCTTCGGGTCTTTGGCCCACTCGGCTTCCCACTCCGTCGATGCGCGGATGGTGGTCAAGGCGACGAAATGCACGCCCTTGTGGTCGAAGCTGTAGTTGTCGGCGGGGATCCCGTAGGTCTTGCGAGAGGCGGCGCCCATGTCGAGGAAGTAGTCATGCTCACCGTTGATGGCCTTCATTGGAATGCCGGCCTTGGAGTACATCTCCATACCGTGATCCAACTCGGCGGCGATACCCTGCTGGGCCATGTCGCCACCGAAGTAGCAGAAGTCCGGCTTCGGCTTCATGTTGGCCAGCTCGGAGACAGCGCGCTTGAAGCCGTTATCCCAGTTGGAGACGAACTTGGTGCCTTTGATCTGCTGGATGTGAGCGTCGGTGATCCAGGCGAAGGTAAACGTCTCGGCAGCGTTAGCCTGCTCGACCGTTACCAGACTCATCGGCACGATGCCTGTAGCGCCAGCGGCGGCCAGTGCACCCGCGCCTTTGAGGAAACTGCGGCGACTAGTGTTTATCATCATTTCTCTCCTGATTAATGAAATGTGGAAGTTTTTTTAGAATGATTTTTTAGGTTAATCAATTACTTAAATCAATCCTAATGGTTTGGACTAAACCATGATCGAATCTTATAGCGGCGCCGTTTAGTTTGTCAAGCGGTTGTAAGTCAAAACAAAAAGATATTTTTTAGAAACCGTCCAAACCCTAAATTACCCCTTATAGACCACTTCGCCGTATAAATCATGGGGGCCTGCGGCCCCGATCCTAACCTGGGCAAAATCGCCTGAACGTAGTCCTGATGCGGGTTTCAGCCGTACTACCCCATCCACTTCCGGGGCATCGGAGGTGCTGCGCGCCACCGCCTCGCCGTCCCGGATTTCATCCACCAGCACGGTCCGGACGGCGCCCACCTGGCGCTGTAACTTGGCCCTGGAGATCTCCGCCTGGGTCTCCATAAAACGTTCCAGGCGCTCTTGCTTGACTTCTTCCGGCACTGCGCCGGGGAGCTGATTGGCCGCGGCGCCTGCAACCGGCGAGTAGGCAAAACATCCTACACGATCGAGTTGCGCCGCGTGCAAAAATTCGAGCAGCTCTTCAAATTCCGTTTCGGTCTCGCCGGGAAATCCGACGATGAAGGTGCTGCGCAACGTGATCTCCGGACAGACCTCGCGCCACCGCTTGATACTCGCGAGCGTGTTCTCGCTGCTGGCAGGCCGCTTCATAAGCTTGAGGATGCGCGGGCTCGCGTGTTGCAGAGGCACATCGAGATAGGGCAACAGTTTCCCCTGCGCCATCAGCGGAATCAGTTTATCCACATGCGGATAGGGGTAGACATAATGCAGCCGCACCCACACGCCCAGTTCACCCAAGGCGCCGGCCAGCTCGGTGATGTGCGTCTTCATCGGCCTGCCTTGCCAGAAACCCGTGCGGTAGCGGACATCCACACCGTAGGCGCTGGTGTCTTGCGAGATGATGAGCAGTTCCTTCACGCCCGCCTTGACGAGATTTTCCGCCTCTTGCATGACCTCTCCCAGCGGGCGGCTGACCAGATCGCCGCGCATCGAGGGGATGATGCAGAAACTGCAACGATGATTGCAGCCTTCGGAGATTTTGAGGTAGGCGTAATGTTTCGGCGTGAGTTTGATGCCTTGCGGCGGGATCAAACTGGTATACGGATCGTGCGGGGCGGGCAGGTGTTCGTGCACCGCGCTCATCACCTCTTGCAGGGCGTGCGGGCCGGTGACGGCCAACACCTGCGGGTGCGCCTGGCGCACCAAGCCCCCGCCCTCCTTCGCGCCGAGACAGCCCGTGACGATCACCTTGCCGTTTTCCGCCAGCGCCTCGCCGATCGCATCGAGGGATTCCTCCACTGCGGCGTCAATGAAGCCGCAGGTATTCACCACTACCAGGTCGGCGTCTTGATAGGTCGGCGAGACCGCGTAACCCTCGGCGCGCAACTGCGTGAGGATTTGCTCGGAATCCACCAGCGCCTTGGGGCAGCCGAGGCTCACGAATCCGACCTTTGGGATAGTGACCATGGATTCGCTCACGCCGCTAGCAGCGCCCGCCGCATGGCCTGATATTTTGCCTCGACATCTATCACAGCACGCCGCTCGGGCAGCTTACCTGCCTCGATGATGGGATAAGCGTCGGGCTCGCCCAGCGCGGAGAACAGGACAACATCGAGCGCATAAGTATAAAACCCGCTCAGGGACAACAATTCGAGATAGGCAGAGATTTTTTCCACGGTGCGAACCGGGGGTATGGTGACCAGAATCCCCTCTTCGTCGAGCAGCGTGTAAAGATGCTTCAATGTCTGCTTCTTTTTATGCACGGTATAAAGAGTCTGAGTATCCACAATGGCGTCAAATCCGGCATCGCGCAGAATCTTTCTGGCGTCCCCGCAGCGGAAATTCACGTTATCACAACCCAGTACCTCGGCCATCTTGTGCGCCTCGGCGATGCTGCGTTCCGATATATCTATCCCGGTCACCTGATTACCACCGTGTTGCGCGTACCAGGTGCTGAGATAGCCGATGTTGCAGCCGAAATCGAGTATCTTTTTTCTGCCCTTGATACGCTCCCACACCGCCGCACCGCTCGCCCGGATCGCGTCGAGCTTTAGCGAGTGCACCACCACAGCGACATCGGGGGCGGCGATAAAATCGTAAAAGCGCAGCACATCGTCGGGCCGTGCGTCGTCCTTCTCCAACGGCTTGCGCAGGCGGTCGAATATTTTCGCCTTCTTGTCGCCGAGCTGCCGCCCGCCCCAATAGCGGTACAACTCAGCGGACTCAAACTCCCTGAATCCGTAACGCGCCAGATGCTCGCTCAGGCTGTGCATAGATTTCGCGTTCGGATCGGATGGGAATCTTAGGATAAACAATGGTGGGCCCGGTAGGACTCGAACCTACGACCAAGGGATTCACTGACCCCACTATTTCTAGTGGGAGCGGACTATCTCATCACCCATGGAGTTACCATTACTTCGGGGTGCGGGACGCTCTATGCCTGTTATTAAGAGCACTCCAGCTCTCAGGTAGTCTCTGCACCTTTCGGAGGTGTACCTCCGACTTGGCTCAGGGTTGCCATCAGCCTTTAACTGGAAGGTTTCCCTGAATTCATCCCGTTCATTTCATATCTTTCAATATGAACGCACCATTTTGATGAGTCCCCTGCTCTAACCAACTGAGCTACAGGCCCGACTATCCCAGTTTATCAGCTTTTAACACAGAGGGGGGTGTCTAATTATTAAAGAAACCATTTAGGCATTGAGTCCCCGGATTGTATTGACTATGATACCGTGCATTAAGCGGGTATTCATCCGCTTAGCCAGAAACGCTGTCTCAACTGCATAGCACTGCTGGGTGGCCTCCATAAGGACTTTTTGCACCCGCAACCGTAAGAACAATATAACTAATGACTACTATCAGAGCTACCAAGCTCAGCAAAAACAGAGAGAACCATGGGAGTCGAGCTCTTACCAAAGCAAATCCTCGATAGCTACGAAGTCCATGAATGGAAACATGCCTGCGCCATTCTGGCGAATGATTTCCCAAAAGAATGGAAAGACATTATCGAACTGCCGAAAAAGTTCCAACTCTGTAAAAGCTGGGTTACTGTTGGCGGGGGTAGAAAATCAGCCGTTGCGGTGGCCATTGACGAATTCCTGTTCAAGCGAGGTTGGGTCGAGAAAGAGTTTTCAACCTCGGTGAAGGTTGACGAAAAAGTCATGAGCTCACCGACCCATAAGGTTGATTGCTACAAGAACCGAGTCGCGCTCGAAATCGAGTGGAACAATAAGGATCCATTTTTTGACCGAGATCTTAACAACTTCCGCCTTCTGTTTGATCTACGCGCAATCAGCGTTGGGGTTATCATCACACGGTGCGACGACTTACAGGATATTTTCAATGATTTGGGACGCGGGGCTTCGTATGGGGCTTCAACAACACATATGTCAAAGCTACTCCCGAGAATCCAAGGTGGTAGCGGTGCGGGCTGTCCGTTGTTGGTCTTTGGAATAACTGGCAAGTTATACGACGAGGATTGCTAACTTATGGTAAACCAATACAAAACAGCCGCCGAAGATTTCTTGGCTCAGATCAGAAACCGCCATTACGGAACAATCTTGGCCGACCCCCCGTGGCAGTTTACAAACCGCACCGGAAAGATGGCGCCGGAGCATAAGCGATTGTCGCGCTATTCCACCCTCACCCTACAAGAGATAAAAGAAATTCCAGTGTCTGTGGCGGCTGGGGAACAGAGTCATTTGTATCTGTGGGTTCCAAACGCCCTTTTAAAGGAAGGCATGGAGGTCATGGAAGCATGGGGGTTCCAATATAAGACAAACATCATCTGGCATAAGATTCGGAAAGATGGTGGCCCAGACGGGCGCGGGGTGGGTTTCTACTTCCGCAACACAACAGAAATCTTGCTCTTTGGAATCCGGGGCAGACTACGAACACTCGCTCCAGGGAGACGGCAAGTAAATATCATCAAATCCCAGAAGAGAGAACATTCTCGGAAACCAGATGAACAGTACGACATAATCGAAGCCTGTAGCCCTGGACCTTATTTAGAGTTATTTGCCCGCGGGAAACGGCCTGATTGGAATCAATGGGGCTACGAAGCAGAAGATTACAAACTTTCTTGGCCTACCTATTCAAATCACAGCCAGAAGGGTGTGCTCTTAGACGTTACGGGGTGAGATACGGATGACAACGTGTTCAACAATCTACTCATACACCCCGCTGTCATGCGCCCTCAGCGCACCCCCCACGACGTGACGTGATTTGCTCTAGCTAACCGTTAATCATACCCAGTTTAGCTTTCCGTTCGACGGCTCACCCCTCTAAATCGAGAAAGGCGCGCAGTTGCTCGGAGCGGCTCGGGTGACGCAGCTTGCGCAGGGCCTTGGCCTCGATCTGACGGATGCGTTCGCGCGTGACATCGAACTGTTTGCCGACTTCTTCGAGGGTGTGGTCGGTGTTCATGTCTATGCCGAAACGCATGCGCAGCACCTTGGCCTCGCGCTGGGTGAGCCCGTCCAGCATCTCCTGCGTCACCTCGCGCAGACCCTCGAACACCGCTGCATCGCCGGGCGAGAGGACGCTCGCATCTTCGATAAAATCGCCGAGGTGCGAATCTTCGTCGTCGCCGATCGGAGTCTCCATGGAGATCGGTTCCTTGGCGATCTTGAGCACCTTGCGCACCTTGTCTTCCGGCATCTCCATGCGGACCGCCAGCTCTTCCGGCGTGGGTTCGCGCCCGACCTCTTGCAGCATCTGCCGCGAGATGCGGTTGAGCTTGTTGATGGTCTCGATCATGTGCACCGGGATACGGATGGTGCGCGCCTGATCGGCGATCGAACGGGTGATGGCCTGGCGTATCCACCATGTGGCATAAGTGGAAAACTTGTAACCGCGCCGGTACTCGAATTTATCCACCGCCTTCATCAGGCCGATGTTGCCTTCCTGGATGAGATCCAGGAATTGCAGGCCGCGGTTGGTGTATTTCTTGGCGATCGAGATCACCAGACGCAGGTTGGCCTCGACCATCTCTTTCTTGGCGCGCCGCGCCTTGGCCTCGCCGATGGACATCTGGCGGTTGATGTCCTTGATCTCGCTGATGCCCATACCGCAGCTCTGCTCCAACTGGATCAACCTGTTCTGGGCGCGGATGATGTCGTCGCTGTATTGTTCGAGCGCAGCGGAGTAGTCGCGATTGGCCTTGATGTGCTTCCTCAGCCAGCCGAGGTCGGTCTCGTTGTCCGGAAAGGTGGTGATGAATTCCTTGCGGGGCATGCGCGCCTTGTTGACGCAGATGTCCATAATCACCCGTTCCTGGGTACGGATGCGCTCCACCATCTGCCGCAGCCCGCTGACCAGCCGTTCCACCGCCCGGGGGACGAGCTTGAATTCCATGAAATAATTGACCAACTCCGTACGCGCCTTGAGGGCCTTGGGATGCCCCTTGCCATGTTTGGTCAGGGCGGCGATGGATTTCTGATAAAGCTTACGCAACTGGGAAAACCGTGCGCGCGCCTCTTCCGGGTCGGGGCCGGTCTCCAGAATTTCTTCATCCTCGGCGGCGACCACCACCTCGTCCAGAATCTCGTCATCAAGATCCTTCTTCAGGTTCACCACCGGAGGCGGCTCCTGCTCCAGGGCGTTGGGATCGAGATAGCCGCTGATGATATCGGCGAGACGAAGCTCGCCCTTTTCGGCCCGTTCGTATTCACGCAACAGATCGGCGATGGTCTCAGGGTAAGTGGCCAGCGCGGACAGCACCTGACCCAGCCCGTCCTCGATGCGCTTGGCGATGACGATCTCGCCCTCGCGGGTAAGCAGTTCGACGGCGCCCATCTCACGCATGTACATGCGTACCGGATCGGTGGTGCGGCCGAACTCGCTGTCCACGGTCGCCAGGGTGGCGGCGGCCTCTTCGGTGACATCCTCGTCCGCCGCCGTGACCGCCGTATCGCTCAGCAGCAGACTATCGGTATCGGGCGCAATCTCATGCACCGCGATACCCATATCGTTGATCATGCTGATGATGTCTTCGATCTGCTCCGGGTCTACGATCTCATCGGGCAGATGATCGTTGACCTCGCGGTAGGTCAGGAAGCCTTGCTCCTTGCCCATGGCGATCAATAACTTAAGTTGTGATTCCTGCTGCTCCTGCTTCATACTCATGGCGGTGTGTGGTCGGTCGGCTAAAAAGCGGTCTATTATACCTGAAAAACGACTCTTTGATACGGATGATATCGGTCCACAACTCCTTAATTTCAATGCCGATTCGCAGCAAATAATGCTTGCAGCTCGCCCCTTTCCTGGGCGCTCAACTCGCCGGCGCTGGACTTATCCAGCAGGCGTTGCTTGCGCTGCTCTATGCCTTGCGCCGCAATCCGCTCAAGGGCGCCGTTAAATTCCGCTTCCCACTCCTGCTCGGGCAGGGGGTGTTGCCAGCGCGCCAGTTTGAACAGGTAAGGGGCCTGGGGACTCTCGCGCCAGCGCTCCAGCAGGGCGCCGGTGCTGAGTTCGGGATGGGCCTGTATCAGACTCAGCATTTCTTTGAGCATCTCCACGCCGGGGAGTTCAATACCGCCGAGGCGTTCGGGGTCGCCCGCTTGCAGGGCCAGCGAGGGCCGCTGTAATAAGAGGGCGATCGCCAGCCGCACCGGCGGCATCCGCGCCGGACTTTGCGGTCGCTCCCGGCTTCCTGCCTCCCGCGACATTAGCACTTCCTGGTGCGTCAGAGGGGTCGCCTTGGTCAATAGGGGTTTGATCGCCGTTTTTTGCGCCAGCTGTTCAATCAGCCGGATGAGATCGGCCGCTTGCATGCGGGCGATCTCCGCCAGCCGGGCGATCATCATCTGGCGAAACGCGCCGGAGGGAAGCTGCGACAGGTGCGGCCGGGCCAGCTCCACCAGACGCGCCCGTCCATCCATGCTGGTGACATCGGCCTGTTTGAGCAGGCTTTCGTAGAAAAAGCTGGAGCAGGGCATGGCGCCGGCCAGCCGGGACTCGAAGGCCTCACGACCCTCCTTGCGCACCAGACTGTCGGGGTCTTCGCCGTCGGGCAAAAACAGAAAGCTCGCCTGACGGCCGTCTTGCAGCACGGGCAGGGTATTTTCCAGGGCGCGCCAGGCGGCCTCGCGGCCGGCACGGTCACCGTCGAAACAGAATATCAGCGTGGGGACGACGCGAAACAGACGTTCCAGGTGTTCGCGGGTGGTGGCCGTCCCAAGGGTCGCCACGGCATAGCGGATGTCGTATTGCGCCAGCGCCACCACATCCATGTAGCCCTCGACGACCAGCAGCCGGTCGAGGTCGCGCACCGCCTTGCGGGCCTCATAGAGACCATATAGTTCGCGGCCCTTGTGAAACAGCGGCGTCTCGGGCGAGTTGAGGTACTTGGGGGTTTCTTCATTACTAATCACCCGGCCGCCGAAGCCGATAGCGCGGCCGCGCGCGTCGCGGATCGGGAACATGACGCGATCCCGGAAGCGGTCGTAGTAGCCGCCGCCTTCCTTCGTTATCAGCATCCCGGCCTTGGCGAGTTGCGCCTGCAGCGCCGCGTCACCCTTGCCCAGCGCGCGCAGCAGATTGTCCCAACCGGGCGGCGCGTAACCGATGCCGTAGTGCGCCGCGATCTCGCCGCTCAGGCCGCGCTCCTTGAGGTAGGCGACGGCGCGCGGGGCTTCGGGATGTTCGCGCAACTGGCGGGAATAAAAGTCCGCGGCCTGTCCGAGCAGCGCGTAGAGATCCTGGCCGTCTGAAGCGACGGCGCGCGGCGCCGCCTGCTCCGGCATCGGCAAACCCACCCGGCCGGCCAGCTCGCGCACCGCTTCGACGAAGTCCAGGTGCTCGTACTCCATGAGGAAGCCGAGGGCCGTGCCGTGGGCGCCGCAACCGAAGCAGTGATAAAACTGCTTCTGCTGGCTGACGGTGAACGAGGGGGTTTTTTCGTCGTGAAACGGGCAACAGGCGACGTAATCGCGCCCGGCCTTGCGCAATGGGACGTGCGCGTCTATGACCTCGACGATGTCCGTGCGGGTGAGAAGTCCGTCAATGAAATCTTGGGGGATGCGGCCGGTCATTTACCAGGAGCTAGGGACTAGGGATTAGGGGAATCATAGTCTAGCTGCCGCTCAAGTCCTAGCCCCCAGTCCCTAGCTCCCAGCCCCCAATCTAGCTTTGATCTTCGCACTCACCTTGCCCATATCCGCCCGGCCTTGTACCTGGGCTTTAAGGGCGGCTATTATCTTACCCATGTCCTTGGCGGACACGGCTCCAGTATTGGTAATGGCGGCCTCGATCAGGGTATCAACCTCGGCCTCGGAGAGTGCGGCAGGCATATAGGTCTGGAGCACTTCGATTTCATAGATCTCTTGATCCGCCAGTTCCTGACGGCCCGCCGCCTGGTACTGGCTGATGGAGTCGCGCCGCTGCTTGATCATCTTTTCAATGACGGCGATGACCTGGGCGTCATCCAATGCGATGCGGTCATCCACCTCGCGCTGTTTGATGGCCGCCATCAGCAGACGGATCGTCCCCAGGCGGCGCTTGTCGGCGGCGCGCATGGCGGACTTCATATCCTCGTTAATACGCTGCTTTAATGCGGATTCAGGCTGACTCATGGTTATCACACGAAGGCGAAGGCAATGAAAATACCCGGATTGGCGAACGCCGTGATCCGGGATTTGAAAGAGGTTAACAGGGGTTTCCCGAATTATCCCACAAGCGGTAATGCGGGCCAGGCCAGTCTAGTAAAGCCTGACCCGGCGTGTCACGTCACGCGAAGACCGCTTCAACTGGCGCTTGACCGCGGCGGCGGCTTTGCGCTTACGCACCGAGGTGGGCTTTTCATAAAACTCGCGGCGTCTTACTTCGGAAAGCACACCGGCCTTCTCGCAAGAGCGCTTGAATCGCCGCAGGGCGATCTCGAAGGGTTCGTTTTCTTTTAAGCGTACGGACGGCATCTATTCGTTAACCTCAGACAACATGAATTGTCAAACATGTAATAATACCGGTCTTCTTTCTAAATTGCAAAATATGCGGTGGCTATGCGCATCCTGGGCATTGAAACCTCCTGCGACGAGACCGGGGTGGCGATCTACGACTCTGAGCGAGGCCTGCTGGCCCACCGCCTGCACAGCCAGGTCGCCCTGCACGCCGAATATGCGGGCGTGGTGCCCGAACTGGCCTCGCGCGATCACGTACAGAGAACCCTGCCGCTGATCCGCGAGACTCTAACTGAAGCACAGTGTGAAGCCAAGGCTATCACCGCCGTGGCCTATACCGCGGGGCCGGGCCTGGTCGGGGCGTTACTGGTCGGCGCCGCCATTGGACGCAGTCTCGCCTACGCATGGGGTATCCCGGCGGTTCCCATCCATCACATGGAGGCGCACCTGCTCGCCCCCCTGCTAGAGGCCGATCCGCCCGCGTTTCCATTTGTCGCGTTACTGGTGTCGGGCGGCCATACTCTGCTGGTTGAGGTGTCAGGGATAGGCCAGTATCGAATCCTGGGCGAAACCCTGGACGACGCCGTCGGCGAGGCCTTCGACAAGATCGCCAAGCTGCTCGGCCTCGGCTATCCCGGCGGCCCTGCCTTGGAACGCTTGGCCTTGCAAGGCCGGCCGGACCGCTTTCATCTTCCCCGACCCATGACCGACCGGCCAGGGCTGGATTTCAGCTTCAGCGGCCTGAAGACCGCCGTCGTGACGCTATTTCATGGTCAGGACATGACCGCCGAGACCCGCGCCGATCTCGCCCACGCCTTCCAGGACGCAGTCACGGAAACGCTGGCCATCAAATGTCAACGGGCCTTACAGGAGACGGGGCTTACCCGCCTGGTCGTGGCCGGCGGAGTGAGCGCCAACCAGGCCTTGCGCCGCCGCCTCACCCAAATGGCAAACGAACAGGACGCGCAGGTCTATTATCCACGCCTGGAATTTTGCAGCGACAACGGTGCAATGATCGCCTTCGCCGGTTACCAGCGGCTGGCAGCAGGTCTGGACTCTGACCTCAACACGCTTGCCTTCGACGTGCGGGCGCGCTGGCCGCTGGGTGCTACTTACTCAGGAGTCAGAAAATAAGGCTACAACGTTATAATGTGACTCCTGAGTAAAAACCCTGTTTACTCTACCCCCACCCTGTCCCGCCCCCTCAATAGGGGGCGGAGACGTAGCATGAAGTGTAGTCTTAATTACTGACGCCCACCGCTTTCAATCAGCGGTCCGATCACCACACGTATCTTGCCGGGATGCTTGATAAAGCCCCGCTTCGGCCAAAACTCACCGGCATTGTGCGCGATCGGCAGCACCGGGTAACCGCTCTTTTCCGCCAGCATCGCACCACCGATACCGTAACGGCCCTTCCTGCCGGGCGCCACGCGCGTGCCCTCCGGGAAAATCACCACCGAGCGGCCGTCGTTCAGCCGCGCCGTACCTTGCTCAACCAGTTGCTCCAACGCGCGGCGGCCCGCCTTGCGATCAATGGCGATGGGCTGCATCATCGCCAAGCCCCAGCCGAAAAATGGAATCCACAATAACTCGCGCTTGCACACCCAGGACAACATCTGCGGAAAAATGCACGGCAGCGCGTAGGTCTCCCAGGCCGATTGATGTTTGCACAGGATCACGCACGGCTGCGTGGGGATGTGCTCGCGTCCCTCGACGGTATAACGCAGACCGCAGATTTTTTCCGCGCACCACAGATTGAAACAACTCCACTGCGTGATAAAGCGATAGCGAAAGCGAAACGGCAGCACCCCGCTCAGCACGCTGAGCGGGGCAAACACCAGCGTGGAGGAGACCTGGCACAGGGCGAACACTAACGAGCGCAGAAACAACATCAGGCTTGAGGCGCGGCAAGCAAAGCGTCTACAAATGCGGCGAGGTCGTCGTAGACGGGAACGTACTCAGGCACATCCTGTTGAGAGATGCGCGATCCTTTGCCGGTGCGCACTAATACGGGCAATGCGCCGACCGCGCGCGCCGCCTCGACGTCGCGCAGCGAATCGCCCGCCGCATACACGCCGCGTAGATCACAATGGAATTGTTGCGCGATTTGCCTGAATAAGCCGGGTTTGGGTTTACGGCAGTCGCAGTGGTCGTCCGGCGTGTGCGGGCAGAAAAATATCGCGGCGATGTTTCCACCCGCCTGCGCCGCTTCTTGCTGCATTTTTTCGTGGATGCGCCGCAAGGTCTGGAGATCAAACAGCCCGCGGCCCACACCGGATTGGTTGCTGGCCACGACTATTGTGTAGCCAGCACGATTCAAGCGCGCGATGGCCTCTAAACTACCGGGTATCGGAACCCACTCTTCGGGCGATTTAATATACTCGTCGGAGTCGTAGTTAATTACCCCGTCGCGGTCGAGAATGATGAGCTTCAAGTTATTCAGGATTGTTGAACGCCATACTGTAGTTTGGAAATGTCCGCCACGCGCATGAACAGGCCTTCCAGCTTGGTGAGCAGCGCGAGGCGATTATCGCGCAGGGCCGCATCCTCCGCCATCACCATTACCTTGTCGAAAAACGCATCTACTGCGGGACGCAGTGAGGCGAGGTGCTTGAGCGCCTGGGTGTATTCTCCGTGATGGATGAGCGGCATGACTTCCGCTTCGAGCAGCGCCAAATGCTGGGCGAGATGCTTCTCTTCATCTTGCTTTAGCAAGCTCGCATTGACTATCTCCATCGGTTCGCGCTGCGCCTGTTTGAGGATATTGCGGATGCGTTTGTTGGCGGCGGCGAGACTTTCCGCCTCCGGCATTTTGCGGAATTCCTGTATGGCCTTGAGACGCGGCACGATCCAATCCATGCGGGTCGGCCGCAGGCTCAGGACCGCCTCAATTTCATCGTGCCTGTATTCCTGTTCGCGCAAGTAGGGTTTGAGACGTTCCAGCATGAAATCGTACAGCTTGGACACAGTATCTTTTTCGATTAAATCCGATGGGAACTGCCCCTCGGCGATTTCCAAAAGCTGCATGAGGTTAAGCGCCAACTTATTTTCCACGAGTGTGCGTAACACACCCAGCGCAGCGCGCCTCAGCCCGAACGGGTCTTTGTCACCGGTTGGAATCAGGCCTATGCCGTAGATGCCAACCAGCGTATCTAATTTATCCGCAAGCCCGACACAAATTCCCACGGCACTGACGGACACACGCTCATAGTGTTCTCGAATCGCCTCAGCCACCTGCGGGGCTTCACCGTCATGCAAGGCATAGTAATATCCCATGACGCCTTGCAACTCCGGAAACTCCCCCACCATGTCGGTGAGCAAGTCAGCCTTGCACAAATACGCCGCACGCTCGACGTGCTTGATGTCCGCCGCGAATTTAATTTCCTTGAGCCGCTCGGCGATGGCTACCGCGAGCTTCCGGATACGCTCCACACGCTGCAACTGACTGCCGAGCTTGTTGTGATAGACCACGTTGGCGAGCTTGGGCACACGTTCTTCGAGCTTGGTTTTTTTGTCCTGCTCAAAAAAGAACTTGGCGTCCGATAAGCGCGCTCGCAGCACACGTTCATTGCCGTGAATGATATTTTCAGGTTGGTCAGTTTTTTGATTGCTGATAAATAAAAACCTGGCCTGCAATTCTGCATCTCGCCCAAAGATAGGGAAATATCTTTGATGCTGACGCATGCTTAGAATTAGACACTCAGCTGGTACAACAAGAAATTCTTCGCTGAAACCACCCACATAGGCGGTAGGATATTCAATCAGCGCAGTCACTTCCTCGCAGAGGGCATCACGAGCAGTCATTATTTCGTGAATCACCTTCATCTTATCGTCTATGACGGATTCTTTGAATTCCGCGATATTGTCGTGAGTTATAACACAAGCCTCAAGCTCGCGTTCTTTCTCTTTGATTTGCTCCGCAACCGCCTGCTTGCGCTTTTCAAACGAGGCTACAACATTGCCCTGTTCTTCCAGCATTCGCTCATAATCATCCGCCTTTGCAATAACAATATCACCACCGGAAAGAAATCGGTGACCTGATGTAGTGTTACTACTTTTCTGCCCCAGCACTTCTCCATGCACGATCTTTTTCCCGTGCAGCATCATCAGGCCGTGTACAGGCCTCACGAATTCAACCTCACTACCCCCCCAGCGCATCAGCTTGGCGACGGGAAGTTTTTTGATGACGCTGGCGACGATCCCGGCCAGATGTTTTTCCAGCATTTCACCGGGCTGTTTGGCGCGGAATACAAAGTGCTCGCCTTTTTTATCGCTCTGTTTTTGCAACGCGGAGATTTCCACACCGCAGGATTTAGCGAAGCCAATGAGCGCGGGCGTGGGTTTTTCATTTTGATCGTAGGCGCTTGCCAGCGCCGGGCCTTTGCGCTCGATGATGCGTTCCGATTGCTTGTGGGCTACGTCTTTCACCAGCACGCCAAGGCGGCGCGGCGTGGCGAACTCGCTGACGAACCCGGCGTAATCCGCATCCGCCGCGACAAAACCCTGCCCCTTCAGCCCTTCAAATATTCCTTGGCAGAAGGCCTGAGAAAGTTTAATCAGCGATTTGGGCGGCAGCTCTTCGGTGAGAAGTTCGATGAGTAGGCTGTCTTGCATGGTTTTACTTTTTATTCAGGATGGGGAAACCCAAGGCCTCCCTCGAATCGTAGTAGCTCTGCGCCACCGCGCGGCTCAGGTTACGTACACGTCCAATATAGGCGGCGCGCTCCGTGGTGGAGATTGCGCCGCGCGCGTCGAGCAGGTTAAACGTGTGTGAGCACTTCATCACCATTTCAAACGCGGGCAGGGTCAGTTTGGCTTCCATAAGCCGCTTGGCCTCGGACTCAAATTCGCCGAACAATTTGAACAGCCACTCGACGTTGCTGTACTCAAAATTGTATTTCGATTGCTCGACTTCGTTTTGGTGATACACGTCGCCATAACTCACGCTGTCCGTCCACTTCAGATCGAACACGCTTTCCACGCCTTGCAGATACATGGCGAGCCGCTCCAAACCATAGGTGATCTCGCCCAGCACCGGCGCGCATTTCAAGCCGCCGACTTCCTGAAAATAGGTGAACTGCGTGACCTCCATGCCGTCGAGCCACACCTCCCAACCCAAACCCCAGGCGCCGAGCGTAGGCGACTCCCAGTCGTCCTCGACAAAACGCACGTCGTGCTCGCTCATGTTGACGCCGAGCGCGCGCAATGAATCCAGGTACAGATCTTGTATGTCCAGGGGCGAGGGCTTCAGCACGACCTGGTACTGATAATAGTGTTGCAGCCGGTTCGGATTTTCTCCGTAACGTCCGTCCTTGGGACGGCGCGAGGGCTGCACGTAGGCTGCTTTCCACGGTTCCGGGCCTATGGCGCGCAGAAAGGTGGCGGGATGAAACGTGCCCGCGCCGACTTCCAGGTCGTACGGTTGGAGAAGCACGCAACCCTGCGCAGACCAATAACTCTGCAAATTCAGAATCAGGTCCTGAAAGGTTAAAATTTTTGCCGCCTGTGGCGCTGTTCTGGGCTGCGCGCTCACCATGAGCCCTCAAGTGTCTGAAAATATAAGTATAACGTGACCGGCGGCTCTTCTGCAGGATTCTGGAGTAATAAGCCGGCGGCGGTGTCCAACAAGACTCAAGATATGGCCGGATATGCCGATGATAAAGCTAGACAACACAAGGAATCTTTTATGAAAGATCTCGTTACCCTACCGACCGCCACCGCTCAATGGTATGAGCTGGTCAATGAAGCAGAGAATGTGGCCGCCTGCCGGTTGGTGGAGGAATTGGAAAGCTATCTGGTCTTTCTGTTGATGCGCTTCAGTCGTCAGCCGGATCTGGCCGCAAGCGTGCTGGCGCTGGATTATCTCAACGGAGTTCTGACGGCGGGCAGCCTGCAACAGGAACGCCTGCGCGACGTGGGCGATCATTGCCTGCTCTATTCCGGCCTGTTCCCGCATCAGGCGGAGCGCCGCCATGTGCGCATCAGTTATTTTGTGGACATGGGCCGCAACGCCTACCAACAGCTCTCGCATACCCTGGCCAATACCTCGGCGGACCTCTATGCGCATTTGTCGCAGGACTTCATCAGCCTGATGGATGTGTTATTGGCGGTGCGCAAGCTGGGTAGCGCCGGGCCTTGCCTTGATCCGCTGCCGGCCTATGAATTATGGGCGGACACCGGCAGCCGAGTAGCCTATAGCACCCTGCGCGAAGGCAGTTCCGGGTATCCGGTCATTCTGCAGAAAGAGCCCCAAATAAAGCATTAACCGTTTTCTTTAATGCACTATTTTAGTGCATTACTGCCCCTTCTGCGCCCCATAGTTGGGCGCCAATAACCTTTCTGGGTATGTAATTCTTTGAATACAGGGAATTTCTAAATGGCATGTTTCATGCTAAATTCCCTACTTTGAGTTTTCCAAGACCCCCACACCGCATTGTACTAATTCACTCAGGAGAGTTTTAATGTCTGCAAAAGTATTAAAGATGATTAAAGACAACGACGTCAAGTTTATTGACTTCCGTTTCTGCGACACCAAGGGGAAGGAACAGCACGTCTCGGTTCCCGCGCATACCATAGACGCCGCGCTGTTCAAGGACGGCAAGATGTTTGACGGCTCGTCTATCGCCGGCTGGAAGCATATCAACGAATCCGACATGATTCTGATGCCTGACGCAGACAGCGCCGTGATGGACCCCTTCATGGAGGAATCCACCCTGTTGTTGCGCTGCAACATCATCGAGCCTACCACCATGAAGGGCTACGAGCGCGACCCGCGGTCGCTGGCCCAGCGTTGCGAGGCCTACATGAAGTCCACCGGCATCGCCGACACCGCCTACTTCGGCCCGGAACCGGAATTTTTCATCTTCGACGACGTACGCTGGGGCTCGGACATGAGCGGCTCGTTCATCAAGATTGACTCCGAGGAAGCCGCCTGGAACTCGGAAAAAGTCTTTGAAGGCGGCAATATCGGCCATCGCCCCTCCGTGAAAGGCGGCTACTTCCCCGTCCCGCCGGTGGATTCCGCACAGGACATCCGCTCCGCCATGTCGCTCGCTCTGGAAGAGATGGGGCTGGTGGTAGAAGCCCATCATCACGAAGTCGCCACCGCCAACCAGAACGAAATCGCCACCCAATTCAACACCCTGGTGAGGAAGGCCGACGAGCTGTTGATCTTGAAGTACGTGGTGCTGAATGTCGCCCATGCCTATGGCAAGACCGCGACCTTCATGCCTAAACCCCTGGTCGGCGACAACGGTTCCGGCATGCACTGCCATCAGTCGCTCGCCAAGGCCGGCAAGAACCTGTTTACCGGCAACAAGTACGGCGGCCTGTCCGACCTCGCGCTCTACTACATCGGCGGCATCATCAAGCACGCGCGCGCGCTGAACGCGTTCTGCAATCCCGGCACCAACAGCTACAAGCGCCTGGTGCCCGGCTTCGAGGCCCCGGTCATGCTCGCTTACTCGGCGCGCAACCGCTCCGCCTCGATCCGCATCCCCTACGTCGCCAACCCCAAGGGGCGCCGCATCGAGGTGCGCTTTCCCGACCCGACCGCCAACCCCTATCTCGCCTTCAGTGCGATGGTGATGGCGGGCCTGGACGGCATCCAGAACAAGATCAATCCGGGCGAGGCCATGGACAAGGACCTCTACGACCTGCCGCCGGAAGAGGAAAAGAAGATCCCGAAGGTGTGCCACTCTCTCGATATGGCGCTCGAACATCTGGACAAGGATCGCAAGTTCCTGACCGCGGGCGGGGTGTTCACCAACGACGTGATTGACTCGTATATAGACCTCAAGATGCAGGAAGTCACGCGCCTGCGCATGACCTCGCATCCGGTCGAGTACGACATGTATTACAGCTTGTAAGGTCTCTACTCGTCCATATAAAAATAAAACACCCCCCGCAACGGGGGTGTTTGTTTTTTGGGAATTACCTTTAGATTTCTCCAATAACTCATTGAGAACCTGATGCAATCACGTGCGAAATCCGCAGTCCGCCGTCGTTTCCAGGGGGCTCGGCGGGGAAAACCGTCAAATATCCGAGGTTGCAATTGGCTGGCGAATGTACTCTAATTTTGCCTGCCCTGAGTTTTGGGGCGATTGAAAAAGGCCATGGAGGCCTTTTTCAATCGCGCGTAGCCAGACTTGGTTAAGGCTCCCAACGGTGAGGGTGTGGTCTTGTAAAGGGAGTACTCTGTAGGGGTGTGTACGCCTCTGCGGCAAGCAGCAACACACCTTGCTCGCTAAGGAATCTCTGATTTATTCAGAGATTCCTGTGGCACATGGATGTGCCACCATTTTTCAATCACGAAGCGATTGAAAAATGAAGAAAAGCAAAAATCGCATTTTTGCTTTTTGCCGGGCAGGAAGCCCCAATGCCGCGGGCGCAGGGATGCGCAGGAGCGGCCGTCTCTGAAAATTCCATGGATGGAATTTTTCAGAGTTTCCCTAATAATTAAAGAGTCTGTGCGCATGATAGTACAACTACGTAAAACCATTGCGGTCTTCGTACAGCGTTGGTACCCGGAACGACAATTTTTTTATCGCAGCCGCGGCCAGGTGCGTTTCGTCTCGCTGTCGCAGCCTGTACAAACCGTGTTGAGTCTGCTGTTAGTGGCGGGCCTTGGCGGGGGTGTATTTGCCTGGGTCACCGCCCCCAGTTACGCCGAACTGGCGGCAGGCGTCGCCGAACTGAGGGAGGAACGCAATACCCTGCAGGCACAGACAAAATCCCTGACCACTCAGGTCGCCGCATTGCAGGACAAACTTGGCGACGCCCTCAAACAAGTCGCCAGCATTCCCGCTAAAGACACTCGCATCGCCGAACTGACCTCGCAGCAAACCAGCTCACAAACCCGCCTACTAGCCCTCAACTCCCAGGTATCTACACTGCAAACCAATCTGGACGACGCCCTCAAACGGGTCGCCGAGATCAAGCGCTCGCAGGAAACCCTGGTCGCGCACATTCAGGAACGCACCGAGAGCAACGCCGAACGCCTCGAACAGGCAATCGCCATGACGCGGCTCGATCTCAATAAATTGATGGCCGACAGCAGTCGTAACAGTAACAGCAAGCTGGGACGCGGCGGTCCGTTTATTCCGCCGTCGGCGGCCGCCCCGAAAAGCCCGTTTGCCGACATGCAGGACCTGTTCGAGAGCAGCATGGTGCAGCTGGAGGCGCAATTAGACCGCTGGGCTAGCCTGGAAAGCATCTTTGAACGCTTGCCGGTGGCGCCGCCGGTGAACACGGGCCACGTCTCCAGCCGCTTCGGCAAACGCAGCGACCCATTCACCGAGCAGCAGGCCTTTCACAGCGGCATAGATTTTTCCGCGGAGCTGAATACACCCGTCTACGCCACCGCGCCGGGTTTGGTGACCTTCGCCGGCCGCGATGGCCCTTACGGCTACGTTGTGGAGGTAGACCACGGGCTAGGCATCAAGACCCGCCACGGTCATCTGAGCAAGGTGCTGGTAAAACAGGGTGAGCGTGTCGTATTGCGCCAGAAGATCGGGCTGATAGGCTCCACCGGACGCAGCACCGGCCCACATGTGCATTTTGAGGTGTTGTACCGCGGAACGCCCCGCGATCCGGCCAATTTCATGGAGGCGGGCAGACATGTTTTCAAAGAATGATAAATCGGATCGCCCCGCCGCGAAGCCGGGCGCACCCTCCATCCTGAGCGCCGGTTTGCAGGTGACCGGCAAGCTGGTCACCGCCGGCGAGCTGCAGATTGACGGTGAAGTTGAGGGCGATGTCGCGGCCGGACGGCTCACCATCGGGGAGCACGCGAAGGTTACCGGCGATATCCGTGCCGAGCAGATCATCGTGCAGGGCGAGGTCTGTGGGAGCATCCGGGCGCGCAGCGTACAACTTGCAAAAACGGCCAGGATCACCGGCGATATCACGCACGAATCGCTGTCGGTCGAGACCGGAGCCTACATCGAAGGGCACTGCAAGCATCCCGATCAGCGCGAGGTCGGGGGCAACACGAGACTCTACTTGGCCGGCGAACCGGGCAAAACACCTCCCCCGCGCGCCTTCGGCGACAAAACCCTTTCCTAGCCCCGGCATCTCAGCGGGGCCGGTATGGCCTAGCGTTGTATTCAAACAAGTTGTTGTCTATGCTAGGTGCCATGAACCGTTATCTTTTTGCATCTCTAGCGATTCTGCTCGGCCTGAGCCTGCATGGACAGGCCGTTGCGGCCATTTATAAGTGGGTGGGGCCGGACGGAAAGATCGTGTATACCGACCAGCCGAGACCGGGGGCAAAGGAGGTCGAGCTGCCCAAATTCCCCCCTCCCCCTCCGGCTAAGCCCGCCCAAGCGGACAAGGCCACACCGGATAAAAAAGCAGACACGACAGCCGAGCCGGCCTTCCCGGGTTACAAGAAGGTGGTGCTGGTCAAGCCGGAAGAAGATGCCACGGTGCGGGAAAATAGCGGTGTCGTGGAGGTGGCGCTGGAGTTGGAGCCGGCCTGGGACCCTAAGCTGGGACACAAGATCACGGTCTCGCTGGATGGTAAAAATCTTCCCGAGACTTACACTGCCCCGCAATTTCAACTGCAAAACATTGACCGCGGCAGCCACAGCCTGCAAGTCACGGTCAACGACGCAAAAGACGTACCCCTATCCACCTCAAACAGCGTGACCTTTCACATGAAGCGCCAGTCGGTGAATTTTGTACAGAAAAACCCCATGATGGCCCCTAGAGTTGACCCACCCGATACCCTGCTTCAGCCCTTCTTATCTGCACCAAAATAGTGCATTAAATCCTGTTTTGTTTTATTCTGTATCCAGGGCACTGATCCTGTCCATTCCACGGTCTCGTAGCAAGTCTCTGATTTAGCTCTGCTAATTAACGATCTTTGGGCGACTCTCCAGCGCCAGCGTACGACTGGTTTGGTTCTTGCTATAGCTCACTCAGATCATGCATTACGCCAAACTTTACCAAGCGGTTACCGAGAATCTGAATACCGCCGTATTCACCTTTGATCGCGGCTTGCGCCTCACCTATATCAATCCCGCAGGCGAAATGATGTTGGCCATCAGCGCCCGTCAGGCGCGGGGGATGCGGGCCTCCGATCTTTTTCAGCACGCAGCGGCCTTTATGGCGTCGCTGAAGCGCGCCCTGAACACCCAGCACCCCTTTAGCGAGCGCGAGTTGCAGCTGCGGTTGCTCGATGACACCCCCATCACTGTGGACTGTATGGTCACACCCTTGAGCGAGGAACGTCTGCTGGTCGAGATGCTGCGGGTGGACCGGCAGTTGCGCATCACCCGCGACGAAAATCGCCTCAGCCACTATCAGGCCAACCAAATGATGTTGCGGGGCCTGGCGCACGAGATCAACAACCCGCTGGGCGGCCTGCGCGGCGCGGCGCAACTGCTGGAGCGCAAACTGAACGATGCCAGCCTGCAGGAATACACCCGCGTCATCATCGGCGAGGCCGACCGGCTGCGCACGCTGCTGAGCCGCATGCTGGCGCCGACCGCCTTGCCGCAACGCAGGCTGGTGAATATCCATGAAGTCCTGGAGCGGGTGCGCAGCCTGGTGCTGGCGGAAACTTCCGAGGGAATAACTATCTCACGCGACTACGATCCCAGCATTCCGGAGTTTATGGCGGACAGCGATCAGCTCATCCAGGCGGTGCTCAACATTGTGCGCAATGCGGTGCAGGCGCTGGATAGTAAAGGCAAAATCACCCTGCGCACCCGTGTCCAGCGGCAATTTACCATCGGCCAGAAGTGTCACAAGCTGGTGGCCGGCGTGGAGATCAGCGATAACGGGCCGGGCATACCCGAAGACTTGATCGAGAATATCTTTTATCCGCTGGTGACGGGCCGCGCGGACGGCAGCGGCCTGGGGCTTTCTATCGCGCAGTCCCTGGTCAACCAGCACGGCGGGCTGATCGAGTGCGCCAGCCGGCCCGGAAAAACGACGTTTACCTTATGGCTACCCTTGGAAAATGGAGCGCAGCATGACTAACAAGCCGCAGGTCTGGGTGATAGACGACGACCGCTCGATCCGCTGGGTGCTGGAAAAGGCCTTGCAGCAGGCGGAGATGAAGGTCACCAGCTTCGAAAACGCGGGATCGGCCCTGAAGGTGTTGCCGAGGACGCTGCCCGACGCGGTGATCACCGATATCCGCATGCCGGGCATGGACGGCCTGAAGTTATTGGAGATGCTGAAGACGCATTATCCCGATCTGCCGGTCATCATCATGACCGCCCACTCCGATCTGGACAGCACAGTGGCGGCTTATCAGGGCGGCGCCTTCGAGTACCTGCCCAAGCCTTTCGATGTGGACGAGGTCGTTGATCTGGTGCGGCGCGCCCTGGAACGCAGCCGCCGCCAGTCTCTGCAAGTGCTGCAAGACGATCAACGGGCGGCGGAGATCATCGGCGAGGCGCCTTCGATGCAGGAGGTGTTTCGCGCCATCGGCCGTTTGTCGCGCTCGCACATCACCGTGCTCATCAACGGCGAGTCCGGTACCGGCAAGGAGCTGGTCGCCCGGGCATTGCATCGCCACAGCCCGCGCGCCGCCAAGCCTTTCATCGCGCTCAATATGGCGGCGATCCCGCGCGATCTGCTGGAGTCGGAACTGTTCGGTCACGAACGCGGGGCCTTCACCGGCGCGCAGGAACGGCGGGTGGGACGCTTCGAACAGGCCGATGGCGGGACCTTGTTTCTCGACGAGATCGGCGACATGCCTTCCGAACTCCAGACCCGGCTGTTGCGCGTGCTGGCCGACGGCGAGTTTTATCGCGTCGGCGGCCATAATCCCGTCAAGGTGGACGTGCGCATTATCGCCGCCACGCATCAAAACCTTGAACAGCGGGTGCGCGACGGCCAGTTTCGGGAAGATCTGTTCCACCGTCTCAATGTGATCCGCATCCACATCCCGCCCTTGCGTCAGCGCCGCGAGGACATTCCCCTGTTGCTGCGCCACTTCCTGGGCTCCGCCGCCAAGGAACTCGGCGTTAAACCCAAGCAGTTGCGCAACGACGCCGAGGAGTATCTGACCCGTCTGGATTGGCCCGGCAATGTGCGGCAGCTTGAAAACACTTGCCGCTGGCTCACCGTCATGACCATCGGCGACGTGATCACGGTAGCGGATCTGCCGCCTGAATTGCGGCAGCAACAATCCCCCGCCGGCGACGATGCGGATTGGGAAGCGGCATTACGGCGCTGGGCGGATCAGCGCCTCAGCCACGGCGAGACGGGCTTGCTCTCCGTCGCCACCCCCGGCTTCGAGCGCATCATGATTGAAACCGCGCTCAAACACAGCGGCGGGCGCCGTCAGGACGCGGCCAAATTGCTGGGCTGGGGGCGCAATACGCTGACCCGCAAGATCCAGGAGCTGGGCATGGAGGCCGCCGAGTGAGGCGCTGCGTTGACTTCCCCGGCTGGAAACTCAATACTTGAGATCAGCGTGGGGAATCTTATGGCGCATTACATACGGCTGTTGCTCACCTGCATCACACTGGCCGGGTGCGCCGCGGCGGCCGTGGCGCAAGATCAAATACCTCGACCCCAGCGTGATGAGCAGAACCAGATCACCGTATCACCCGCGACTGCTGCGCTGATTGAACAGGCCGAGGCGGGTGACGCCGACGCCGCCAACACGGTCGGATTCCAGTATGGCAACGGCCTGAGCGTGATGCAGAATGACGCCGAGGCCTTGAAATGGTATCGCAAGGCGGCGGAGTTAGGCAGCGAGGAAGGCATGTATCATCTCGCCGGCGTTCACGAAAACGGCTATGGCGTAAAGCAAGACTACCAAGAGGCCGCCAAGTGGTACCGCAAGGCTGCGGAACGAGGGCATGCCGGGGCGCACTACTCCTTGGCGAGGCTTTATGAACAGGGACAGGGCGTACCCAAAGACCTCAAACAATCCGCCGAGTGGCGGCGTAAGGGCGAAGCATTGGATCTTAACCCGCGTGACAAATAAACTTACATCACTCACTACTGCTGCGGCCGCAGCCCGAATTTTTGTGGCGGCCTTGGCCCTTCTGCCTGTTTTGGCGTCCGCCGAGCCGGCCTCCACACCCGCCGCCGAGACCCTTAGCGTCAGCGGACTTGCCAAGGTAAAGCTCACCCCTGATCGCGTGGTGTTCACGATCTCCGTGGAGACCAGCGCCAAGACCGTGGGTGAAGCTGTCCAGCAGAACAACGGCAAGATTGAGCAGGTGATCGCCGCGCTGAAGAAGGCGGGCGCGACAGAACAGGAAATTCAGACCACGAATTTTTCCATCTTCCCGCAACAGGAGTTTACGGAAAACCGGCGGCCGCGGGTGGTCGGCTACCAAGTGAACAACAGCCTGACCGTGACGCGAGCGACGGTGAGCGATGCGGGGAAACTCCTGCAAGCGGCGGTGGACGCAGGCGCCAACCAGGCGGGCGGTTTAAGCCTGGTGGTTTCTGATCTCAGCCGCGGGCGCGAGGAAGGGCTGCAACGCGCCTTTCAGGACGCCAAGGCCAAGGCCGAGATCCTGGCCAAGGCCGCCGGCAGAACAGTCGGCCGGGCGCTTTCCATCAGCGAGGGCATCATGTCGGCGCCGCCCTCGCCCCTACTCGGCCGCACTATGGCCGCCGAGGCCAAGTTCGCGGAGGTGCCCGTGTCCCCAGGAACCGAAGAGATCAGCTTCACGGTCTCGGTAACATTTGAATTGCGTTGAGCAGGCCGTGCTAGACTCAGCCGCCGCAGTCGGGACCTTCGCGCTCCGCGTTGAGGGTCCCCACCAGTTGCGAGACGTTGCTAAACGAGTGACGTTGCAGATAGGCCGCGATGCCTGAATTGATTTTCGCGCACACCAGCGGATCGTAAAACAGCGCGGTGCCGACGCCCGCCGCAGAGGCCCCGGCGATAATGAATTCCAGCGCATCCTGCGCGGTAGTAATGCCGCCTTGGCCGATGATGGGAATATTATGCTTGCTGGCCACCTGATAGACCTGATGCACCTTTAACAGCGCAATGGGCTTGATGGCCGGGCCCGACAGCCCACCCTGACCGTTGCCGAGCACGGGCACGCGCCGCTCGATGTCCACCGCCATGCCCATCATGGTGTTGATGACGGCAAAAGCGTCGGTCCCGGCCTCGATGCAGCGGCGGGCGTTTTCCGCGATGTCGGTCTGATTGGGTGAGAGTTTGGTGATGAGCGGTTTCCTGGTCTGCGCGCGGCAGGCCGCGACGACCCGCGCCGACATGTCGGGATCATTGCCGAACGCCACGCCGCCTTCCTTCACGTTGGGGCAGGAGATGTTGATCTCCATCGCGTCTATCGGCGAATCGTCGAACAGGCGGGTGATCTCGGCGTATTCCTCCACCGTGGAGCCGGACAAATTGGCGATGAACCGCGTCTCGCTGAAATCGAGCGCGGGCAAAATGTTTTTTATCACGTATTCCGTGCCGGGATTCTGCAAACCGATGGCGTTCAACATCCCCATCGGGGTTTCCCACACACGGTGCGGCGCATTGCCGAGACGCGGGGCGAGAGTAGTTCCTTTCAAACACACCGCGCCCGCATCGCGATTGGAAAATCCGCTCACGCGCGTGTATTCTTCACCGAACCCCACGCAACCGGAGAGCAGCACGAGCGGCGTATTGAAGCGCATGCCGCAGAACTCCATTGCCAGCATGGCCTGATCGCTTAGGTTACCGTCCTTCATGTTTCACGTCGTGCTCTATCAACCGGAGATTCCTCCCAACACCGGCAACATTATACGCCTGTGCGCGAACAGCGGCGCGCAATTGCACCTGATCAAACCGCTGGGTTTCAGCCCCACGGACAGCAAGCTCAAGCGCGCTGGGCTGGACTACCATGACTGGGCCAGCGTGCACCAGCACGAAAACTTCGATGCCTTCAAAGAAACCGTGCGACCCGCGCGCCTGTTCGCCATCTCCACGCGAGGCACGCGCAATTACGCGGAAGTTTCCTACCAACCGGATGACGCATTGCTATTCGGCCCCGAGACGCGCGGCCTGCCGCAAACGGTGCTCGACACCCTGCCCAAAGACCACATCTTGCGCATCCCCCTGCGCCCCCACAACCGCAGCCTCAACCTCTCTAATGCAGTGGCGGTTGTACTGTATGAGGCCTGGCGGCAACAGGGCTTTGCAGGGGCGGGTTAAACGATTTGTGGCTTTGCGGAAGGGATGAATTCGAGGTACATTACAGTACAGCAAGCTTGACGATAAGGGTACATGCAAGCAAGAATTTTAATGCGTTATTGCAAAACAGGGTCCTGATATTTTTAGAAGACAATGGACAAGGACATTCAAATGTTAAATGCGGAGTTCGGCGCGGCGGTTTATGATGCGCAAGTACTGGAGTTGTCGATTGAGCTTATCCTGTCCCTTCTTGATAAAACTATCCGCCCTAATGAAAGCGTACCAGGTATTGAGGGTTTCTTCTCGGTATATGCCGACAAACCTCTGGGGCAACTAGTTGGACTGTTAAAACAACGAATCTCCGTTAAGGACTCTGATGCAGAGTTACTTAAACAGGCGTTGAATGCCCGTAACCATCTCGTCCACGGCTTCTTCAAGCGGGACGATCGACTTAAGGCAGCATTCACTTTTGACGGAATCACGACACTTATCAATGGAATCAAGAATGTAAGAAAACAAAAGACAAAAGGGTCAAGTTCATGGTATGACTATATGAACTACACAATCCTGCAGCAACCAATACGATAGTCATACAATGAACTGACTCTTTTGTCTTTGCCTGGCGTCGCCGTTTCACTTGACTGCTTCGAGAATCGCAATTTCCTCTTTAAGCAGATCGTTCGCCAAGTTGGATACAAGTTGGATAATGGCACGCCCTTCTTGGACGCGATCACAGTCAAATACGCTTGCACCTCGGCATCGAGATACAAGGGTGGGCACGCCGTCTGTGCCCACATGCCAACTGCATGCGATTCCGTGTGGGCACAAACGGCGTGCCCACCCTACCAACTCCTGATTTAAGGCGCGTTCAAGGCCTGCAAACGCCGCAGGATTTGCTGGGCTGCGTCGCGCACCATATCCTGACGCAGCACGGCCTCTTCCGCATCCTTGCCCAGCAACTGCGTTTCATCGAAGCGGTAATCACGCACCAGACTGATTTCCGTCTTCGGGAGCAATTCTTTCCCGGCTTGATCGCGCACCTCAAAGTTGACGGTGTAATACAGCTCAAACTCGCGCGCCTTGCCGGTCGCGCCCACCGACAGCAAGCGGCGTTCGAAACCGTCCGTGAGGATGGTCAATAACAGCTCGGCCTGCTGCCGATCCTGGACGATGTAACTCCCGCCGCGGCGCAACTCGTCCGTTAAACCGGTCTGGGGGTTGCCGCCCTGCACATGGGTCATGGGCAGCACGCGGGGGGCAACACCCTTCTCTTCCTGCCCGCGCAGGTGAAAGCCGCAGCCTGCCAGCGAGGCAGCCAACGTGAATACTGCGATGCGTACATAGATTTTCATAGTCTAAGCCACCACAATGTTAACCAGCTTACCCGGCACAATCACAACTTTTTTGATCTCTTTGCCTTCGGTGTAGCGTTTGACGTTGCCGTCTGCAAGCGCCGCCGCCTGTACGTCGGCTTGATGGGCGCCGCTCGCCGCCGTGATGTGCCCCCGCAATTTGCCGTTGACCTGCACCACCAGCTCGACCTCGTCTTGCACCAGGGCGGACTCGTCTACCTCCGGCCATGCTGCCTGAGTGATGTCGCCGGCAAAGCCCAATTCATGCCACAGGGCATGGCTGATATGCGGGGTGATTGGCGCGAGCAGTCTCAGCAGTATACTCATCCCTTCGCGCAGCAGTTCATCGTAAGCACGGGCTCCAGTCCCAGCGGGGGTCCTCTCCAATGTATTAAGTAATTTCATCGCGGCCGAGACCACGGTATTGAACTGATGTTTGCGGAAGTCATAATTGGCCTGCTTGAGAATCTGGTGGATGTCTCTCCGCAGGGCGAGAGCTTCCGGGCCTGCCATTGATCCGTTCACACCGGCCTGTTTCTCAAACCGATCACCCTGCTCATGGGCAAACACCCATAGCCGCTTCAAAAAGCGATAGGCGCCTTCCACGCCGGCGTCGGACCACTCCAGCGATTGTTCAGGCGGCGCGGCGAACATGGTAAACAGGCGCGCGGTGTCGGCGCCGTATTTGGCGATCAGTTCCTGCGGGTCCACGCCATTATTTTTTGATTTCGACATGGTTTCGATGCCGCCCACGTTCACCGGTTGACCGTCGCTCTTGAGCGTTGCAGTGACGGTGCGGCCTTTGGCGTCGCGTTCAATGGCTACATCGTGCGGAAAAAAATAATCCTTCTTGCCGTTAGTGTGTGTCCGATAAAAGGTCTCGGCAGCACCATGCCTTGCGTAAGCAACTTCGTGAACGGTTCGTCGCCTGTAACCAATCCCTCATCGCGTATGAGTTTGTGAAAGAAGCGCGCATAGAGCAGATGTAAAATAGCATGCTCGATGCCGCCGATGTATTGATCCACCGGCAGCCAATAGCGCGCACGCTCATCCACCATGCCAGTGGTACAATCGGGCGAGCAGTAACGTACATAGTACCAGGACGACTCCACGAAGGTGTCCATCGTGTCGGTCTCACGCTTCGCTTTCTTGCCGCACTGCGGGCAGGTCGTTTCGTAAAACTTGGGCAGCTTGGCAAGCGGATTACCGCTGCCGTCCGGCACGATGTCTTCCGGCAACACTACGGGCAGTTCTTTGTCCGGCACCGGCACGTCGCCGCACGCCGCGCAATGAATAATCGGAATCGGGCAGCCCCAGTAACGCTGGCGCGAGACGCCCCAGTCGCGCAGGCGGAACTGTATCTTCGGCCCGCCGAGTTTTTTGGTCTGCAATACCACAGCCATTTTGTCGAAGGCTTGCTCGAAATCAAGGCCATCGAATCCGCCGGAGTTAAATAAAATACCGTAGTCAGTAAACGGTAAGTGAGGCGTGAGGCGTGAGGGGCCTTCGGCTGGCGTTGTACAGGGTCGAATCACCGCCTTGACGGGCAAGCCATACTTGGTTGCAAACTCAAAATCGCGTTCGTCGTGCGCCGGCACCGCCATCACCGCGCCTTCGCCGTAGCCCATCAGCACGTAGTTTGCCGCCCACACCGGCAGTTTTTCTCCGGTGAACGGATGCGTGACGAACTCGCCGGTCGCCATGCCTTTCTTCTCTTGCGTGGCAATCTCGGCCTCGGTCACGCCGCCCTTTTTGCATTCTTCAATAAAGGCATGCAGCGCGGCATTCCTCGCCGCCGCCTTCGCGGCCAGCGGATGCTCGGCAGCGACCGCCACATAGGTCACGCCCATCAACGTGTCGGGCCGCGTGGTGAAGACGGTGAGGAGTGAGGGGTGAGAGGTGAGGGGTGTTTCCTCCTTACTCCTTACTCCTAACTCCTCACTGGCTAAGTTGTGTTGTTGAGCCACAATACCGAACTGCACCTCCATTCCGCGACTCTTGCCGATCCAGTTGCGCTGCATGGCCTTCACCTGCTCCGGCCAACCCGGCAGATGATCGAGCCCGGAGAGCAGCTCTTCGGCGTAGGCGGTGATTCGGAAATAGTACATCGGTATCTCGCGCTTCTCGACCGGCGCGCCGCTGCGCCAGCCGCGCCCTTCAATCACCTGCTCGTTGGCGAGCACGGTCTGATCCACCGGATCCCAGTTCACGACCCCGCTCTTTTTGTAGATGAGACCCTTCTTGAACAAGCGCGTGAACAGCCACTGCTCCCAGCGGTAATAGTTCGGATCGCAGGTGGCAAGTTCACGCGACCAGTCGTATCCGAAACCGAGGCTCTTCAACTGGTTGCGCATATAGGCAATGTTGTCGTAGGTCCACTTGGCGGGCGAGGCCTTGTTTTGCATCGCCGCGTTCTCGGCGGGGAGACCAAACGCATCCCAACCTATCGGCTGCAACACGTTTTTGCCCTGCATGCGCTGATAACGCGCGATCACGTCGCCGATGGTGTAATTGCGCACATGCCCCATGTGCAGCCGCCCGCTGGGGTAGGGGAACATCGAGAGGCAGTAATAGGGTTCGCGCGGATCGTGGTCGTGGGCCTTAAATACCTGGTTTTGCTCCCAGTATTGTTGGGCCGCCTGCTCAATCTCCGCGGGGGTATAGCGCTCTTGCATCCGAGACCTGATGAAATCCAAAACTGGAATTATATACCAGCGCCGCTTGCAATGCCGCCTTGCAGGCGCTGGCCAATGGGTTCACACTGAATGTCACCGGAATGACTTGAAGGAGGGTGTTACGATGAGCCAAGCGCAGCCGCCTCACGGTGTCAACGAAAGGCTGGTTCAGGCCTATAACCACATGCTGGAGCGGATTAAGACCGCCACCCAGCAGGCCGGGCACGAGACCCTATCCACCCTGCAACAGCACATCGAAAACGCAAAACACAAGGCCGTGGAATTGGGCGAACTGACGCGCGAAGAGGCCGACAAGATTGCCACCTATCTGAAACGCGATCTGCACGATGCCGCCCGGCATTTGAAGGAAACGGGCAAAGAGTTCGGCGACTGGCTGCGTTTTGATCTGGAGTTGATCGAGGAAAGGGTGGCCGAGATGTTCTCTCTGCTGGTAGACCGCACCCGCGTAGAACTCGACCGGCTCGCGCTTTATGCCAAACAGCCAAGCGACCAAAAAACGGAGCAGTGGCATACCGGCGAAGTGACCGGGATCGGCACGCTGCGCTGCACCACTTGTGGCCAATTGATGCACTTTCATGCCACCGGCCACATTCCGCCTTGCCCGAAGTGCCGCGGCACTGAGTTTCGCCGCGCCCGCGCGACGGACTAATTTGCGGCTACTCTCTCGCTTCGTTTCTTGAAACGAATTCTCGTCGTGGTCAATACCAAAATCAGACCCAGCAACACAGGTAAGTTACCCCACCGTACATAGGGTGTTACACCCTGCATTGGCTGCATCGTACCGCTCAGCACATAGGTCTTAAACTGCGGCGAGGCGGCGGTGATCTTGCCTTTGTGATCTATGATCGCCGAGATGCCGTTGGTAGTGGCGCGCAGCAGCGGGCGGCCGGTTTCCAGCGCGCGCATGCGGGACATTTGCAGGTGCTGCGGCGGGGCGAAGGAGTCACCGTACCAGGCGTTGTTGGTGAGGTTTACCAACACACTCGCCTCGGGCAGTTGGCGGATCACTTCCTCGCCAAACGCATCTTCATAGCAGATGGTGCCGGCGATCTTATGACCGGCGGCCTGCAACAAGGGCTGATTAGGCGGGCCCGGGCTGTAGCCCGACATGGGCAAATCGAAAAATTTAATGAGCCCGCGCAGCCAGTCGGCGAAAGGGACGTAATCGCCGAACGGCACCAGATGTTGTTTGAAATAAAAACCTTCGCTACGCCCCAGGCTCATCATACTGTTGTAGTAACGGCCGGTGTCCGGGTCCTCGACTGAAAGTCCAAGAATCAGATCGGTGTTGTGCCGGCGCGCTGTGGCGGCCAATTGAGCAAGATAATTATCGGCGACCTCATGATAAAACATCGTGATAGCCGCCTCCGGCCAGACAATGAGATCGTCGCCCCAGCGTTGCGCGGTAAGCTGCGCATAAAGATCGAGCGTGCGCCGGCGCTGCTCCGGTTGCCATTTTATCTCTTGCGGGATATTGCCCTGGATGAGACTCACGCGCAGCGGTTTACCATGCGGCTGGGTCCACGCGATGGGTGTGAGCAACGCGGAACCGCCCCACAGCAAAACAAGCACTGCCAGCGCACGCCCAAGGCGGGGTTTCGGTGCGGTAATCATGTAGAGCAGCAGACCTGCGCTCAGCGCCACGGCCCAGGATACGCCGTATACACCCAGGATGGGTGCGAGACCCGCCAGCGGGGCGCTGATCTGGCTATAGCCCAGATTCAACCATGGGAAGCCGCTCAGCACCCAGCCACGCAACCATTCAAACAACACCCATGCAGCGGGAAAGATCAGCAACAGTTTTACAGCGAGTGTACGCTGTGCGTAGAACCGCGTCACTGTGTAACCCAACAGCGCGGGAAACAGACTCAGCAGAGCGACGAACAGGCCGGTGAGAAATCCCGCGAGGAGGATGCTGGCCTCGCCAAAGACATGGATGGCCACGTACACCCACGACACGCCGACGCCGAACATCCCCAACCCGAACAGCCAGCCGCGCCGGAAACCGCGCTTGGGAGTCGCTCCCGGCGTCCTGCCTCCCGCGACATTAGTAGAACCCTTCGCTGTCGCTCTTCCCTGTACATCAGAAGTGTCCAGCCAGGTCAGATACAGCAACGCCGGGGCAATAACGGCGAGCGGAAAGAGGTGAAACGGGGCGAAGGCGAGCGGCAACAGAGCGCCGGCGAACAGGGCCAGCAGGTCGCCTCTCCAACCCGCCGTCAGGGTGCCGAGCAGGCGCACGGAGCTAATTCCATTTTACAATCAAAAATTGAAATATTGTTCTGATAAAGCTTTACCACGGAGGGCGCGGAGGAGAAGTAAACCATTTTGATCTTATTTCTCTGCGTCCTCCGCGGTGTACATTCATTTCGTTTTTGACTTCGAAAGGCTTTAAGCCTGAGTCTCGCTTTCCTTGGAGGCGGGCAAAGTCACACGCAATAGATGCAGTCGGCGATTGTCGGCGCGCAGCACCCTGAGCCGCAGGCGCCCGAGCTCCATGCCCTCGCCGCGTTTGGGCAAGCGCCCAAAATCGTGCACCACCAACCCGCCTATGGTGTCGAACTCCTCGTCGCTGAAATCGGTGCCGAACTGTTTATTAAATTCTTCAATCGGCGTGATGGCCTTTACCGTATAGCTGATGTCGCTGTGCTTGACGATATAGTTTTCTTCCTCGACGTCGTGTTCGTCCTCGATCTCGCCGACGATCTGCTCGAGCACGTCTTCAATCGTCACCAGACCCGACACGCCGCCGTATTCGTCCACGACAATGGCCATATGATTACGGCTGGCGCGGAATTCCTTGAGCAGCACGTTCAGGCGTTTACTCTCCGGGATAAACACGGCGGGGCGTAACACGTCGCGCACCTGAAAGGCGCCCTTGCGTCCGGCGCTGAAATAGGTCAACAAATCCTTGGCGAGCAGGATGCCTATCACTTCGTCGCGGCTCTCTCCGACCACAGGGAAACGCGAGTGCGCCGACTCAATGATGACCGGCAGGAATTCCTCGGGAGGCACATCACGCTCAACCACCACCATCTGCGAGCGCGGCACCATGATGTCGCGCACCTGCATCTCGGAAACTTGCAGCACGCCCTCGATCATCGCCAGCGCGTCTATATCGAGGAGGTTGCGCCTTTGCGCATCGCGTAACAGTTCAACGAGTTGCTCGCGATCTTGCGGCTCGCCTGAAAACGCCTGGCCCAGACGTTCCAGCCAGGAACGTTGAGCAGACTCACTAGGTCGGTCGTTCATAGATTTGGCAGTTCATGTTCAAGATAGGGATCGGGGTAACTCAATTTATCCATTATTCGCGTTTCGAGCGCTTCCATCGTACGGGCCTCTGCCTCGCGCTGGTGGTCATGACCTACAAGATGCAGACAGCCGTGCACCACCATATGCGCCCAGTGCGCCTCGCCCGGTTTGTGTTGTTCCTGCGCCTCGCGCGCCACCACCGGGGCGCAAATCACTATGTCGCCCAGATAGTCCTGCACCGAAGGCGCAACTCCTTCCGGAGGCTCGAACGGAAAGGAGAGCACGTTGGTCGCCCCGCGTTTGTGACGATATGAACGATTCAGCGCTGCACCTTCCTGCTCATCCACTATTCTCACCGTGATTGAGCCACGCCGGTCCGTGAGCGCCGCCCGCGCCCAGCGGATAATCTCGGCCTCGCCGGGCAAACCTGCGGCAGGACAGGCATATTGGACAGCGACTTTAGCGGGTGAGGCGTGAGGCGTGAGGCGTGAGGTGTTGCTCCTTACCCCTAACCCCTCACTCCTTACTGTTCTTTTCACACCGCACCGGCTTGCTCAAAAGCTTCATACGCCGTGACGATGCGCTGCACCAGCGGGTGGCGCACCACGTCCTCCGCGCGGAAAAAACTGAAGCTGATACCCTCCACACCCTTCAATACCTCCACCGCGTGACGCAGACCGGACTTGCGCTCGCGCGGCAGATCAACCTGGGTCACGTCGCCGGTGATGACCACCGTGGAGCCGAAACCGATGCGCGTCAAAAACATCTTCATCTGTTCGACGGTGGTATTTTGCGCCTCGTCGAGGATGATAAAGGCTTCGTTCAGCGTCCGCCCGCGCATGTAAGCGAGCGGCGCGACCTCGATGACGTTGCGTTCGATCAGTTTCGCCACGCGCTCAAAACCGAGCATCTCATAGAGCGCGTCGTACAAGGGGCGCAGATACGGATCTATTTTTTGGGCCAGATCGCCGGGCAAAAATCCCAGCCGCTCGCCCGCCTCGACCGCCGGGCGCACCAGCAGCATGCGCCGTACCTGCTCACGCTCCAGCGCCTCCACCGCGCAGGCCACGGCGAGATAGGTCTTCCCCGTCCCGGCCGGGCCGATGGCGAAATTGATATCGTGGGTCTGAATATTTTTGAGATAGCGTTGCTGGCTGGGGCTGTGGCCCTTGATCGTGCCGCGCGGTGTGCGGATGGAGACCTCCGCTTCAGCAGCGCGCGGCGCTTCCGCTTCCGGGCGCGCCAGGTCCTCGATGTGCGCCTTATTGAGCGAGAGATGCACCTGCGCCGGGGTGAGCGATCCGCCGGCCGCCTGCGAGTAAAGATCTTTCAGCACCTCGCTCGCCGCCTGCACCGAGCCTTTCCCGCCGATGACGCGGAACACATTGCCGCGATTGGCGATCTCGACACCCAGACGGCCTTCAACCTGGCGCAGGTGTTCATCAAACTGGCCACACAGGCTTGCCAGCCGCTGATTATCGGCGGGTTCAAGGGTGAGGTCGCAGGTTTCGGGTGATTCTTCGGTAGCGCGGACAGGACGTACGCCACGCTTAAGCTGGGTTTTCACAGTACTAGTATACGAGAGCTGTAAAAAGATTCAAGGAAGGGGCTAACCGGTTGCTTTATAAGCGATGCTTTCACGATTCAGTAACATTTCCGTTTCTACCAGCCTGCCGCGCAGCGAATTGGGCATCGCCTCCGTGATTAACACCTCGGCAAATTGTCCGATCAACCCGGCTGTGGCGGGAAAATTGACCACACGGTTGTTTTCGGTGCGGCCGGCCATTTGCTTCGGATCTTTGCGCGAGGGCCGCTCCACTAAAATGCGCTGACGGGTGCCGACCATCCGGCGGCTAAGCTGGTTCGCCAGTTGGGCGATGCGCGCCTGCAAGATGTTCAAGCGCTCCTGCTTTCTCTCGTGAGATACATCGTCCGGCCGGCTCGCCGCGGGTGTGCCGGGGCGCGGGCTGTAAATAAAACTGAAGGACTGATCGAAACCCACCTCTTCAATCAAATTCATCGTGGCCTGGAAATCGGCGTCGGTCTCACCCGGAAATCCCACAATAAAATCGGAAGTGAGGCTGATCCCTGGCCGCACCTCACGCAGACGCTGAATCTTGTCTTTATATTCATGTACCGTGTAGTGACGATTCATCAAGCGCAAAATACGGTCCGAACCGCTCTGCACCGGCAGATGCAGATGATTGACCAGCTCCGGCACGTCGGCATACGTCTCAATCAAATTATCGGAAAATTCCACCGGATGCGAGGTGGTGTAGCGTATGCGCGCTATTCCCTCGATGGCGGCGACATAGCGGATGAGCAGCGCAAGATCGGCGACACCCCCGTCCTCCATCTCGCCACGATAGGCATTCACGTTCTGACCCAGCAAGGTCACCTCGCGCACGCCTTGCGCGGCAAGCTGACGAATCTCCTTCAGTACATCCGCCAGCGGCCGGCTCATCTCCTTGCCACGCGTGTAGGGCACCACGCAGAACGTGCAATATTTGCTGCACCCTTCGATGATAGAGACCAGCGCGGCCGGCCCTTCGGCTCGCGGCATGGGCAGGTGATCGAATTTTTCGATTTCAGGGAAGGAAACATCCACCACCGGCCTGCGCAGTTTAAGCGTGTTCTCCAGCATCTCCGGCAGGCGGTGCAGGGTCTGCGGGCCGAACACCATGTCTACATACGGCGCGCGTCTGAGGATGTTATCGCCCTCCTGGCTCGCCACGCAGCCGCCCACGCCGATCACCCTCTCCGGCCGTTGCTCCTTCAATTCATGCCAGCGGCCGAGATCCGAAAACAGTTTCTCGGAGGCCTTTTCGCGTATCGAACAACTGTTGAGCAGAAGCACGTCGGCCTCTTCAGGCGTGGCGGCCAACTCCAACCCGTGCGAGCGCGCGAGCAAGTCCGCCATCTTGGCGGAGTCGTACTCGTTCATCTGGCATCCAAAGGTTTTGATGTAAAGTGTGCGTAACATTTTTACCAAGCACGTAGGGCCGAATTCATTCGGCCTACAGCCTAATCCTCGAATTTCGGCGTCGAGCCGATCTTGTGGATACTCAAATCCGCGCCGGCGTATTCTTCTTCTGGACTGAGGCGAATGCCGACTATCGCTTTGATCGCGCCATAGACCACAAAGCCACCGGCCAAGGCGATCACGACACCCAATCCCGTCCCCAAAATTTGTGAGGTGAGACTCACCCCTCCCAAACCGCCCAGCGCCTGACTGCCGAAGATGCCGCAGGCGATGCCGCCCCATACCCCGCACAGGCCATGCAGCGGCCATACGCCGAGCACGTCATCAATCTTCCACTTATTTTGGGTGAGCGTAAACGTCCAGACAAACAAGGCGCTCGCCACGATGCCGGTGAACAAGGCCCCAATCGGGTGCATCACATCCGAGCCTGCGCAGATCGCCACCAGGCCCGCGAGCGGCCCGTTGTGCACGAAGCCGGGATCGTTGCGGCCCATGAACAGCGCCGCGAGAATGCCGCCCGCCATCGCCATCAGCGAGTTGAGCGCGACCAGTCCGCTCACCGCTTCCACGGTTTGCGCCGACATCACATTAAATCCAAACCAGCCCACCGACAGGACCCAAGCGCCCGCGGCCAGAAACGGGATATTGGACGGAGGATGCGCCGTTATCCCGCCATCGCTGGAGTAACGTCCACGCCGCGCGCCCAATAACAACACCGCCGCAAACGCGATCCAGCCGCCCATGGCATGCACCACTATGGAGCCGGCGAAATCGTGAAATTTGGCGCCGAACTGCGCCAACAGCCAGTCCTGGATGCCGTAGTGACCGTTCCACGCGATGCCCTCATAAAACGGATAGACCAACCCCACCAACAGAAACGAGGCCGCAAGCTGCGGGTTGAATCTGGCCCGCTCAGCGATGCCGCCGGAAACGATGGCCGGGATCGCCGCGGCGAAGGTCAGCAGAAAGAAAAACTTGACCAGCTCGTAGCCGTTCTTGGCGGCCAGGTGCTCCGCCCCCTGGAAAAAATACACCCCATACGCGACGCCATAGCCGATAAAGAAATACGCAATAGTGGATGCCGCAAAGTCAGACAAAATTTTAACCAGCGCATTGACCTGATTTTTCTTGCGTACCGTGCCGACTTCCAAAAAGGCAAACCCCGCGTGCATGGCAAGCACCATCACCGCGCCGATCAAAATGAACAATACATCGCTACCGGATTTCAAGGTCTCCACAGAACCCCCTTATGATTATCAATCAGTCCTTAATTCTAGGGTGTTCCGGCCCCAAAGTCGAACGCCTTGACCGGCTATGCAAAACCCGGAAAAGGCATAAAATCGCCGCTTGCCGCCGCCAATCGCGCCGCATAGTCGTGCTATGATGGGCGTATCCGGGGGATAGCCCCCCTGCTACCCAAAGGACAGCGTTATGAAAATCGCCGGCGACATGGCCGTCAGTATGCACTACACCCTCACCGATGACAGCGGCGCGGTACTGGACAGCAGCAAAGGGGCGGGGCCGCTGGTGTATTTACACGGTCATGGCAACATCATCCCGGGCCTGGAAAAGGCACTGGAAGGGGCAACGGTGGGATTCAAATCCAAGGTCACCGTGGCGCCCGCCGAGGCCTACGGCGAGGTCAATTCCGACGCGATCTTCGAGGCCCCGCGCAAACACTTCCCCGATGACATGAAACTCAAGCCTGGCGTAAAGGTGCAAGCCGACGGCGAGCATGGCCCCGTGACGCTCACCGTGGTCAGGCTCACCGACACCGGCGTGATTCTGGACGCCAACCACCCTCTGGCCGGCAAGACCCTGCATTTCGATGTCGAAGTAACGGAGGTCCGCCCGGCGACCAGCGAAGAGATCGAACACGGCCATGCCCACTCAGGCGACGGCCATCACCATCATTAAAAAACGCGATAGCTCCGTAGCTTGGATTGGCCGCCGCCAGATGCGGCCAGCGGCATCTCGTTTGAGGACGAGGGTCAATCAAGATATTGAATCCCGGATTTCATTCCATTCTATCCAATCCAGGCTACACTCGCTGGATTCCTTTCTCCCCGCTTGACATATATGTATATTATACATATCATAAATCATGCGCTTTCAGTTTGATCCCAGGAAGGCTGCGACCAGCCTCAAAAAACACGGTGTGTCGTTTGTTGACGTGGAGGGTGTATTTAGCGATCCCCTTGCGATACATCGTGAAGACCCAGATACCGAAGACGAAGAAAGATTCATCGCTGTTGGAATGGGAAGCGCTGGGGGAATTTTGGTGGTTATTTATACGCTTCGTGGTGATGAAATCCCGCTGATTTCGGCTCGCCGCGCAACACGTAATGAGGTAAAAGATTATGAGAGATGAATACGATTTTTCCAAGGGAAAGCGTCGCGCGCTAATCCCCACAAAGGGCAAGACGCGCATCACCATTTATTTTGATGATGCAGTGCTCGATGAGTTCCGCGCCCGCGCTGAAAAGGCAGGTACCGGCTATCAAACCATGATGAACGATGCGCTCAAAGCTTACCTGGCTGGAAGCAGGGAAGAACCGATCACCGAGTCGGTCTTGCGACGAATAATCCGGGAAGAGCTTGCGTAGTCAGCAAGGGGGAGACACATTGTGCCCACACGGGTTCAAAACAGCGTGGGCAGACAAAAGGCCTGTCTGCGCACGCTACCTGGCTTTTCCTGACAGTCATACAATGAACATGACCCCTCTTTTGACCCCTCTTCCTTGACAGTCATACAATGAACATGACCCCTCTTCCTTCATGACCCCTCTTCCTTCCCCCAGCGGACGCTAGCCGCGCCGCTGATTTGCATCGTTGGGCGTCAGAACGTCAGTAGCAAGCGGTCGTGCACTTCATGACCTTCCAAGCTGCGGCCATCCATTTGGAAGCGTTTCAGCATTGAGCGACCTACATTGACGAACTCTTCACGCTCAAACAGCCCATCAGGAATCGCAATATCACATATCTTCCGTCCCGAATATTTAGTGCCGTCGATGCTCAATGCAACATACGCGCCCCGCGCTTTGCAAACGGCGATGGAATCAAAGAGACGTTGTAACGAGAACGCCTGCGCGCCGTAGAGAATAGCTTGGCTATCGGCGTATGGGGGGTCACAGTAAACTAAATCCCCCTGTTTCGCTTGATCCATAGCCTCGGAGAAGTCCAGATGTAAAAAGCGTGCACCCTGAGTTCGTGCGTGCCAAATGTCTGCCCGCCTCCCAAAACTCTCCGGCGACACTGGATCGTGAACACCAACGGGTGTGCTCATATAACCATCGTGCTTACGGAAGCGAACGACGCCGCCATAACACGCACGACAGAGAAAGAGAAGGTCGGCTCCATTTGGCGTCATGTTGTAGCTGGCGAGCACTTTGTCATAGGCCGCCTTCTTGCCTAGCTGCGCTATCAGCGCATGCCGTTCAGCGTACTGCCGCTTTAATTCCTCTCTATCGTCGTGAAGGGTCTGCCATATCTGAACTAACGGCGCAAACGTGTCACTCGCCACTGCCTTCTTTGGAGCGAGCACACCCAATACACCGCCACTACCAAGGAACGGCTCAAAGTAGGTGCCGAACTGCTTTGGAAAAAATCCGATTATCGAGTCCGCCTGTTTCTGCTTGTTGCCGACCCACTTCAAGAGCTGGGTGCGAAACGGCTTTGTTCCGCCTGAGGTAGGTAGTGGTACCTCTTCGGGTGCAAACAATTCTGGTTGACGTTGAATGGCTGGTGCGAGCATTCGTAGATTTAGATAGTTAAGATGACCGATTGTAGCATTCTAATTTTGAATATTCCAACATTGAATTTACAGTGTCAGGCATGAAAAAAACGCGCCTCGCCGCCCTGCTGCGACAAGTCCGTCTGGATGCCAACCTCACTCAGCTTCAGCTTGCCGAGAAAATCGGGCAGACACAGTCTTATGTGTCCAAGTACGAGAATGGCGAACAAAGGCTCGACCTGATCGAACTGGAAGCCGTATGCAAAGTAATAGGCATTTCATTAACTGACTTTGTGGGACGGTATCTTGAAAGCTAACCCTCGATTTCTCACCCAACCCAAGGAATTTTGGGCAAACGTCCGCACGATTAGCCAAGAAGTAGGCTATACCGATCGCGGGACAAAATCCATAAAGATTCCTTCGCTGAAAACTATCCGCCAGAAATACGCTGTGCTCAACCTTAGCATGGCGCACACTGCGCGCGAGGACAATACGTTAACCAAGTTCGGACAACTTTTGTTCGACTATTTTACATACCGTGCCACTGTGCTGAATAACACGGTGCAGGGTCATTTCATGAAAAAGGTTGCGGCTAAATCTGAGTTCAACCGGCTAAAAAAGCAATTGAAACCAAAATGCCCATTGCCAATGAACAAGCAAAAAGCCGAGAAGAAGAACTATGCCTTCTTAACAGGCATGGTCAACATGCAGGTAGAGGCGAACATTGGCAGCGCGCCGTGCGACTATGATCCACGCAGGTTGACTACAATGACTCACGACGCGATGCCACTACGCACGCTCTCGCGGCGCGTGGACGGTGCGTTCCCTTCAGTTGTGAACCCCATCGCAATTTGGGAGATCAAAAAATATTATTACACCACGACATTCGGTAGCCGCGTCCCAACATGTCTTATTCATCGACGACTACTTTACATGGTGGGAGTGCGGGCGCTCGTACCTATGCCGCATGATCGACATGCTTCACATGGGCTATGTCGATGAGGTTGTGTTCGGTCGCGAAGTGCTCACGCGCCTCCCTGAGTTGGCTCGGGGATGGAAGGCGAGCTACGACGCCACTTGAAAAGCGCGGCCCGTGCAGCGGGTGATGGCCATCATAACCCCGACCTCAGCATTTCAAATGGCGAGGTGGCTGGTTGCCAAATACACAACAAACCCTTGGAGAAGAAATTGAAACGTATGAAGACTGGTGGCTATGGGTGGACTCGAACCACCGACCTCAGCATTATGAGTGCCGCGCTCTAACCAGCTGAGCTACATAGCCTCTACAAACAGTTTCTTTGCCTTCCCTGGCGGGACTTCAGTAAAACCTTTCAACACCAGCCCAGCCATCCATGGCTGGGCGTTCGCTGCTACGCAGCTCACCCAGCTGAGCTACATAGCCCTAACGACAGAGAAAAGATACAAGAGCAGAGAATAAGGAAGTATTTTAGTATAGTTTTTCTCTTGTATCTTTGCTCTTTTCTCTATTTTTCAAACATTAAACCTGAAGTGCATCACGTCACCATCTTTCACGACGTAGTCCTTACCCTCTAAGCGCCACTTGCCGGCTTCTTTTGCGCCGGGCTCGCCCCGGTACTTGATATAGTCCTCGTAGGCGATCACCTCGGCGCGGATGAAACCGTGTTCGAAATCGGTGTGGATCACGCCGGCGGCCTGCGGGGCGGTGGCGCCGACCTGGACCGTCCAGGCCCGCACTTCTTTGGGGCCTACCGTAAAATAGGTTTGCAGCCCTAGCAGCGCATAACCGGCGCGAATGACACGGTTTAGGCCGGGCTCTTCCAGGCCTAACTCGTTCAAAAACTCGGCCTTGTCTTCATCGGGCAACTCGGCGATCTCGGCCTCAATCGCGGCGCACACCGGCACGACGGCGGCACCCTCGGCGGCGGCGTGAGCGCGCACCTGGTCGAGGTAGGGGTTGTCGCTGAAGCCATCTTCGGCGACATTGGCGATGTAGAGCGTGGGTTTGATGGTCAGCAGATGCAGCTCGCGCAGCGCTGTACGTTCCTCCGCAGTAAGGGCCATGGAGCGCACCGGTTTGCCTTCGTTCAGGTGCGCGTGGACACGTTCCAGCAGGGCCTTCTGCGCGAGCAGCGCCTTGTCGCCGGTCTTGCTCGCCTTGGTGGCGCGCTGCAAGGCTTTATCTATGCTCTCAAGATCGGCCAGTGCAAGTTCGGTGTTGATAACTTCGATATCGGAGAGTGGCGAAATTTTTCCCGCGACATGCACCACGTTGGGGTCTTCAAAACAGCGCACCACGTGGGCGATGGCGTCGGTCTCGCGGATGTGGGCGAGAAATTTATTACCCAACCCTTCGCCCTGCGCCGCGCCGGCGACCAGGCCGGCGATGTCCACGAATTCCATGGTGGTCGGAAGAATCTTTTGCGGCTTGGCGATAGCGGCCAAGGCGTCGAGCCGCGGGTCAGGCATGGGCACGATGCCCACGTTGGGCTCAATGGTGCAGAACGGATAGTTTTCCGCCGCAATGCCCGCCTTGGTGAGCGCATTGAATAAGGTGGACTTGCCCACGTTGGGCAGGCCGACGATGCCGCATTTGAATCCCATGATTAGCCGATATCCAATACAATCCGCAATGCGCCACGCACCTTGTCAAGCAACTCGGGTGAACAGGTCATTAACGGGCCTTCCGTGAAGCGCCGATTGTCAATCGCGCGCAGTTGGTCAATGAGTAAATCGGAGGTTTCGCGCAGGCGGTCGCCTGCCGCTACGCGCACCCGTAACGGCTCGGCGTCGTCTATCAGGCGAGTCGTGAGTGGAATGACCAGCGTGGAGGGATGCCCCGCCTCCAATAACGCGGCGGTTTGTACGATCAACACGGGACGCAACTTACCCGGTTCTGTGCCGTGAGACGGGCTTAAATCCGCCAGCCAGATTTGGCCGTATTCAGGCATCCGGTGCAGTTTCAATGCGCGCGAACTCGGCATTGACGCGCATACTTTCTTCACGCACGCGCTTGGACACTTCCTTTAATCGCGCATTGCGCTCTCTGCGCAGCACCTCGGTGTTCATCGCTTCTAGCGCCTTGCGGATGTAATCGGTTCGGGAAACGTGCAGTTCCTCCGCCCGCCGGTCCGTTTCCTTAAGCAGATGATCCGGCAGCCTTACGGAAATAGTGCTCATAGTTCACCAAAATCTGTACTCCAATATGGGATGCTTAGTGTAACACAAATTGTAAACGTAACAAATATATTACATTCATTAACTTACACCTTAAGTGTGGAGCTGCTGCATTGCCTTTTCGATCTCGCCGCTCAGGATCAACGGTAGGGCGGCATGCGCCTCAACCATCGCGGCATCTATCAACTCTTGTTCAGCCGCAGGCGCGCGCTTGAGCACATAGCCCACTACGTCGCCACCCTTGCCCGGGTGGCCGATGCCGATGCGCAGCCGCAAAAAATCATCGCCGAGGTGGGCGATGATGTCGCGCAGGCCGTTGTGTCCGCCATGTCCACCGCCCTGCTTGAGGCGCACTGTGCCGGGCGGCAGATCGAGATCGTCATGCACCACCAGGATATTTTCGACAGGGATTTTATAAAACCCGGCGAAGCCGGCGATGGGTTGGCCGCTCTTGTTCATGAAGGTGTGCGGCTTGAGCAGCCAGCAGTCGCGTCCCGGTGCAGGGTACTTGACGACCGCACCCTGAAATTTAGTCTCGAACTTAAAGTTCAGATTGGCCCGGCGCGCGAGTTCGTCCACAAACCAGAAGCCGGCATTGTGGCGCATGAACTCATAGTCGGGGCCTGGATTGCCCAGGCCCACAATGAGATCAGTGGACATCTAAGACTTTGCGGCAGATTAACCCTTCTCGCCCTTACCGCCCTTGGTCTCCGCCTTGGCTTCAGGCTTGGCTTCGGGCTTACCTTCCGCAGGGACTGCCGCGCCTTCCACTGCCGCGGCCTCTTCAACGGGCTTAACCTCTTCAACCACAGCGCGCGGCAGATGAATGCTCGCCACCGGCTGGTCATGAGCATGAGTCAACGCGACCAGTTCCACGCCCTTGGGTAGTTTGAGGTCGGACAAATGAACGGTTTCGTTCAATTTGACCTGGCTCATATCTACCTCAATGTACTCGGGCAGATCGGCGGCGAGACACAACACCTCGACGTCGTTCAACAGGTGCGAGATGATGCCACCGCTCTGTTTAACGCCCGGCGCGATATCGGAGCCGGTAAAGTGCAAGGGGATGCGCATACGCATTTTTTTGGTGGCGCTGATGCGTTGCAAATCCAGGTGCATGATGCGCGGCTTGCTGGGGTGGCGTTGCACGTCGCGCAGCACTACTTTTTCATCGCGGCCGTTGACCTTCAAGGTCAAAATATGCGAATAAAAGGCCTCGTGCGCCAGGTGCAACGACACGGCGTTGTGGTCCAGGGTAAGCGATAGCGGTGCTTGCTCCGCGCCATACACGATGGCCGGGATCTTGTTGCTGTGACGCAGGCGGCGGCTCGCACCCTTACCCTTGTCACTGCGTTCTTCTGCGATCAATTCAAAGGTTTCTCTCATGATATTTCTCCAATAACAACAACACACAAAAACCCGCACCGCGACCAGTGCGGGTTACACATTACGTGCGAATGAATTCGCACCTACTAATCCATATACAGAGAACTGATAGACTCTTCTTTACTGATGCGCCGCATGGTCTCGGCCAACATCTCGGCGATACTGATCTGACGGATGCGCGGACAGCCCTTTGCCTCGGCGCGCAGCGGGATGGTGTCGGTCACCACCAGTTCGTCCAGCTCCGAGGCATTGATATTTTCCACCGCCGGGCCCGACAGCACCGGGTGTGTGCAATAGGCGACCACTCGTACCGCGCCGTGCTCCTTGAGAGCGCGCGCCGCCTCGCACAAGGTGCCGGCGGTATCCACCAGATCGTCCACCAGCACGCAGGTGCGGCCTTCCACGTCGCCGATCACGTTCATCACCTTCGCCTCATTCGGCTGCGGCCGGCGTTTGTCTATGATGGCGAGTTCGGCGTCGTCCAGATTTTTGGCGATCGCGCGGGCCCGCACCACGCCGCCGACATCCGGCGAGACCACGATCAGGTTGTCGTACTTGTGCTTCCAAATGTTGCCCAGCAGGATCGGCGAGGCATACACGTTATCCACCGGCACATCGAAAAATCCCTGGATCTGGTCGGCGTGCAGATCCACCGTCAACACCCGGTTGGCGCCCACGCTCTCGATCATGTTCGCCACCACCTTGGCGGTGATGGGCACGCGCGCCGAGCGGGGGCGGCGATCCTGGCGCGAATAACCGAAATACGGAATCACCGCCGTGATCCGGTACGCCGAGGCGCGCCGCATCGCGTCCACCATCACCAGCAACTCCATCAGGTTGTCGTTGGTTGGCGCGCAGGTCGGCTGCACGATGAAAACGTCCTTGCCGCGGACGTTTTCCATGATCTCGACCATTACCTCGCCGTCGCTGAAGCGGCCCACCGTGGCCTTGCCCAGCGACATATTGAGGTAACTGACCACATTCTCGGCCAACGGCCGGTTGGCGTTGCCCGAGAAGACGACCATTCTGCTATCTAACATAACCAACCCCTAATCCCCAACCCCTTGGTGAGGCGTGAGGCGCGAAGCCCTTCATTCATCACTTTTCATTTTTAGCTTTTCACTCTTCACGCCTCACCCCTCACCCCTTACTTTTCACGGCATTAAGTGGCTGGGGCGCCAGTCCTGCTCCGGGCTTCCTGCCCTCGCCCCTGCGGGGCCAGCGTCGCTATGCTCCGCTGTTCAAATTCGCTCCCGGCGAATTTGTCGAACCCAAGGGTTCTCATCCTGGCACTCCTAAACCGCTTATGTAATACCATTTGGCTGGGGTGCCAGGATTCGAACCTGGGAATGCTGGAATCAAAATCCAGTGCCTTACCACTTGGCGACACCCCAATAATCTAAATAAGTGAGGCGTGAAGAGTGAGGCGCGCCTAACCCCTAGTCTCTAGCCCCTATTATTTGCGTATTTTACTATGGATAAGGCGATGCAGGGGGGATAGATTCAAACCCTGGGCCACGAACGCTTGCCCGCCGTCCGGCCGTTCGGCGATAAATTGCCCCGCCACCCGGCGGGCGGACATCTCATCGGGAAACGCGGCGAACACGCAGCTCCCCGTCCCGGTCATCCTGGCGGAGGCGTGGCCGCCCAGCCAGCGCAAGGCTTGCGCCACTTCGGGATAACGCTGGCACACCAGCACCTCGCAGTCGTTGCCCCCCTTCCCCGCGAGAAAGCCGCGTATTGTGATGGGCTTAGCGTCGCGTGTCAAATCGGGCGAGGCGAAAATCTCCCCGGTCGAGACCCGGCAGGGCGGCGCGATGACCACGTACCACGGCTCCTCCAACTGCATCGGGGTGAGGCGCTCACCCACCCCCTCGGCCCATGCCGCCCGGCCGTGTATGAACACCGGCACGTCAGCGCCGAGTCTTAAGCCCAGCTTGGCCAGCTCGTCCACGGACAGCCCGAGCTTCCATAAATGATTCAGGGCAACCAGGGTGGTGGCGGCGTCGGAGCTGCCGCCGCCCAAACCGCCACCGATAGGCAGGCGCTTGGCGAGTTCGATATCGGCGCCGAGCGAAGTGCCCGTGTTCTCCTTCAGCAGCCGCGCGGCACGTACTGTGAGGTCTTGCTCGGATGCGACACCCGGCAGGTTGTGCAGCGCACGGATCACGCCATCATCGCGCACCGTAAACCGCAGCTCATCGCCGTAGTCGAGGAATTGAAATACGGTTTGCAACTCATGGTAGCCGTCGGCGCGGCGGCCGGTGATGTGCAGAAACAGATTGAGCTTGGCCGGCGCGGGCCAGGCTAGACTAGGCATAGGATTTTAGAGCATATCCACAAATAGTTCCCCTGTGTCCCTTGCAGGGGAAAAGGCTTCACGGCGGAGGGCGCGGAGGAGAAGCAAACCCTTCTTGAGGGTATTTCTCTGCGTCCTCTGCGGTAAATTATTTATGGATAAGTTCTTAATGGTTGAGTTCCCAGTGTTCCACCGCGAGGCGTACCTCCAGATGCGGCTCTGCGCTTGAATTGTTCAAGAACAGTTTGTCGGGCAAATCCACACTACCGGCGGATACGTAACGCCGGAACTCGATATCCCAGCCGGATTGCCGGATACGGGCAAGCCGGCCCAGGCCGTCGAGATCTTTGTGTTCCAAGGGCATGTTGGGATCGGGCAGGCCCAAGACCCAATAACGCAGGCCCGAGACCGGCAGTCGCCAGCCCAGTTGTCTTTCCAGCAGGGCCTCGGGGTCCTGCGCACTATCCTCACCTTCGGAGGTCCGCAGGATGACGTGAGAAGGATCGCCGTTCAATTGCAATGCGCCCTGGCCGAGGGGTGAGCTTAACTGAATAGCGTAGGCTTCACCTTGCTGCTCCCAGGTCAAGGAGGCGTGCCAGCCCTCGGTCGGGGTCTGGATGGCGATGCGTCCACTTAAGCCCCAGGCGCTGAGCGCAGACAAGGCCTGTTGCCGCGCGCGCCATGATTGTTCGGTGTCAATGGTTTGAGGCGGTTGAGTGGGAATAACCTCACAGGCGCAGAGCACCAGCGCCAGACTCACCAACAGTAGATTTTTCACGTTAGGGCGCTTCACCGCAGAGGACGCAGAGGAGTATATACAATTGATTTTTCCTCTGCGTCCTCTGCGGTGAATTTCAAGCCCTTCTTTACGGGGTGAAACGTTTGAGCGTGTCCAACAAAACCTCATCGTTGGGAGAGGTCTTCATCGCGTCTTGCCAGATCTTGCGTGCCTGATCCTGTTCGCCCGTCACCCATAACACCTCGCCCAGGTGGGCGGCGATCTCCGCTTCCGGCGTCAGCTCCAGGGCTTGCTTCAGGTAGCGCAGGGCCTCCTCTTTGTTGCCAAGCCGGAACTGTACCCAGCCCATGCTGTCGAGGACGGCGCCATCCTGCGGGCTGAGTTCCAGGGCGCGCTTGATGTAATCCAGGGCCTCCTGGTAACGGGTGGTCCTGTCGGCCAGCGTGTAGCCGAGGGCGTTCAGGGCGCGGGCGTTTTTTGGTTCGCGCGCGAGGATATTGCCCAGGTCTTGTTCCAGGATGTCGAGCCGGTCCATCTTTTCGGCCAGCATGGCGCGGCCGTAGAGCAGATCGTTGTCGGCGGGGGCTTGCAGGAGGGCGATGTTGTAGATCTCGATGGCCTGAGTGTATTGCCTTTCCTCGCGGAGCAGATCAGCCTCCGCCATGGTGATGAGCTTGGCCTGTTCCGGGGACTGGAGCTTGATCCTGCGCAGGTAAGTGCGGGCGCCCGCCGTGTCGCCCTGCTTGGCCATGAGCCCGACCACGCGCAACTGAGCGTCCAGATAGGCCTCGCCCCGATCCACCGTCTTGTAGAAACCGATGGCGGCGCCATAGTCCTTGCGCGTCTCGGCAATCTGGCCCAGATAGTAACTGGTCTCCCGTTCATACTTGCCGAGTTGCCGCGCCAGTTTCAAATAGCGTTCCGCATCGTCCGGTTGTTTGATCTGTAAGGATAAAATACCGAGGCTGAGCGCGACGTCGGGGTTGTCGGGCATTTGCTGCGCGATCGTTGCAAATTGCTCGCGCGCCTGCTCGAGGCGTTTGGCGTCCACCAGCAGGCGGGCATAGCTGAGGCGCAGGGACAGATCCTTGGGGTGGTCTTTGACCACTTCTTGCAGGTAACTCAATGCGCCGTCGCTGTCACCCTGCATTTGCAGCATGCGCGCCCGTAGCGCGGCGGCGTTGCCCCAGCCCGGTTTGAGTTGCAGGGCCTGATCGAGCGCCGCGCGCGCCGCTTGAAAGTCGGCCAGGCCGAGGGCCAGCGTGGCGTGAGCAAGCTGTGCATCCGGGTTATCCCGATGGCCTTCGGTGAACTTCTTCATCAACCGCAGCGCGGCCTGTTTGTCCTGTTCCCGGCTGAGCAGAGAGGCGACGAACATAAAGGCATAGCCCTGGCCGGTGATAAACTCGGGACCGTTGGGCACGGCCGATGCCTGCGCAGAGGGAGGCAGGGGCAGCAGGGTAATCAGCTTCTCCAGGTGGGGGAGCGCCGCATCGGCCTGGCCGTCGCGCACCAAAAAGGCCACCAGTCCCTGGCGCGCCTCGATATTGTTCGGGGTGATGTCCACCCACAGCCTTAACGCCGCCAGCGCCATTTTTTGATCTTTCAGGAAAAAGGCGATTTGCGCGGCGCGCTGGGCGATTCTCGGATCGCGGGTGGCCTGGGCGAGTTCCAGATAACGCTCTCCGGCCAGTTTGCTCTCGCCGCGTTGTCCGGCGATCTCGGCGACCAGGAGCTTATAGAGCAGATCTTCGGTGAGGGGGACATTCGGCAGCGGCGGCGGGACGCCGTGCGCCTTGGCCGGTTCTTCCGCATGCGATGCGCCCAGCAGCCCCCCCTGCTGACCGGCGACACACCCGACAAGTAATGGTACTGAAAATAGCCGGGCCCATGCGCCGGCCCGCAGCAGCGGTTTGGTCATCTGATACCTGATGATATTACTCATAAGTCAGTAAATAAAACTACACTTCCCGCTACGTCCCCGCCCCCTGTTTAGGGGGCGGGACAGGGTGGGGGTAAATAACAGGGTATTTACTCAGGAGTCGCATCATAAGCCTTGCAACCTTACTTTGTGACTCCTGAGTAAGAAAGGGTGGCACTGCGAATCCAGCCCAGTAACGGCTAAACCGCTACTATACCGGAGTTCGCGGCGACTTGGAGCATATCCATAAATTGTTACCCTGTGTCCCTTGCGGTGAAAAAGCTTCACCGCGGAGGACGCGGAGGAGAACAAACCCTTCTTGAGGATATTCCTCTGCGTCCTCCGCGGTAAATTATTTATGATACGTTCTTAATACGGTGAACTGGGCAGACCACGTTGCTTGTTTTCCGGCCCTATATCGGTCAAAATTCAAGGTTGTATAGAGGTCACAACCTTAACCTGTACTACGAACGTCGAATCGCCCTATGCCCTTTTTCGCCATTGGCATCAACCACAAAACGGCGCCTGTCGAGGTGCGCGAGCGGCTGGCCTTTACCCCCGAGCGTATCCCGGAGGCGCTGCGCGACCTGGGTGCATTGCCGGAACTGCATGAGGCGGCGCTGCTTTCGACGTGCAACCGCACCGAACTCTATTGCAACTTGGATAACGAAGACCACACCGCGGTCGCCGCCTGGTTGTGCCGCTATCACGGACTGAACCCCGCCGAGGTCGAGCCTTATCTTTATAGTTATTCCGAGCAAGCGGCCGTGGACCACGTGCTGAGGGTTGCTTGCGGTTTGGATTCGATGATCCTGGGCGAACCGCAAATACTGGGTCAGATCAAGGCCGCCTACAAGACCGCCTGCGAGGCGGGCACCGTGGGAATGCTGCTTGGGCGTTTGTTTCAACACACCTTTCTGGTGGCGAAGCAGGTGCGCACCGATACCGCCATCGGCGCAAGCCCGGTGTCGGTGGCGTTCGCCGCGGTGAGTCTGGCCAAGCAGATCTTCGGCGATCTCTCCGAGCAGACTGCTCTCTTAATCGGCGCAGGCGAAACCATTGAGCTTACCGCCCGCCACCTGCACGAAAGCAAGATCGGCCGCATCATCGTCGCCAACCGCACCGTGGAGCGCGCCCACACCCTGGCCTCCGAATTCAACGGCTACGCCATCGCGCTGGCCGAGATGCCGGCGCACCTCTATGAAGCCGACATTATCATCTCGTCCACCGCGAGCCAATTGCCCATCCTCGGCAAGGGCAGCGTGGAGAGCGCGCTCAAGGTGCGCAAGCACCGGCCCATGTTCATGGTGGACATCGCGGTGCCGCGCGATATCGAACCCGAGGTCGGCGAACTGCCCGACGTGTATCTCTACACCGTGGATGATCTGCAAGAGGTCATCCAGGAAAATCTGAAATCGCGCCAGGAGGCCGCCAAACAGGCGCGGGAGATTGTAGACACGCAAGTCGCCAACTTCATGGGCTGGCTGCAATCGCTCAACGCGGTCTCAGCCATACGCGCCTACCGCGGCAAGGCCGAACAGACCCGCGACCAGGAATTGGAAAACGCCCGCCGCCTGCTCGCCCAAGGCCGCGACCCCGAACAAGTCATGCATCTCCTCGCTCGCGCCCTCACCAATAAACTCATCCACACCCCCAGCATCCAGATGAAACAGGCCGGTTTCGAAGGCCGTCTGGAACTCTTGCAAGCGGCACGCGAGCTGTTTGATCTGAAAGATACCGATAGTTAAAATTATTACCGCCAAGTCGCCAAGTACGCCAAGGTCATTGATTATTTTATTGATCAGTAAGCCCACCCGGCAATGTAAAAAGTGGCACTATAGTGTGGTATTCTTTGCGTCCTTGGCGTCTTGGCGGTTAATCGCGTCTGGCGTTAAGTCGTAAGGATTATTAGCCACCGTGAAGCCCTCCATCCGCAGCAAACTCGAAAACCTCTCCGAGCGCCTGCAGGAAATCAGCGCGCTGCTCTCCGATCCCGCCATTCACCGCGATCAGGGCCGCTTCAGGGATTATTCCAAGGAATACGCGCAACTCAGTCCCGTGGTCGAATGCTTCCGTCGCTATCAGGCGACACTCGACCAGGTTGCCGAGGCCGAGGCCATGCTGCGCGACGAGGACCCCGATCTGCGCGCCTTGGCGGAGGAAGAGATCAAATCGGCGCGCCGGCAACAGGAAAGTCTCGAACTGGAATTGCAAACGTTGCTGTTGCCCACCGATCCGCACGACGACAGCAATATCTTTCTGGAAATCCGCGCCGGCACCGGCGGCGACGAAGCGGCCCTGTTTGCGGGCGACTTGTCGCGCATGTACACGCGCTACGCCGAGACGCGCGGCTGGCAGGTTGAAATCATGAGCGTCAGTCACGGCGAACACGGCGGCTACAAGGAGATCATCCTGCGCGTCATCGGCCGCGGCGCTTATTCGCGTCTCAAATTCGAATCCGGCGGACATCGCGTGCAGCGTGTGCCGCAGACCGAGGCGCAAGGCCGCATCCACACCTCGAGTTGCACCGTGGCGGTGATGCCCGAAGTGGAAGAGATAGACGAGATCGCCATCAACCCGGCGGACTTGAAGGTGGATACCTTCCGTGCCTCGGGCGCCGGCGGCCAGCACGTCAACAAGACCGACTCGGCGATCCGCATCACGCATCTGCCCACCGGCACCGTGGTGGAGTGTCAGGACGAACGCTCGCAGCACAAGAATCGCGCACGCGCCATGTCGCTGTTACGGGCCAGAATGCTCGCCGCCGAGCGCGGCAAGCAACAAAGCGAGCAAGCCCAGTTGCGGCAAGGCCTGGTGGGCAGCGGCGACCGCTCCGACCGCATCCGCACCTATAATTTTCCGCAGGGCCGCGTCACCGATCACCGCATCAACTTGACGGTGTACCAGCTTGACGCCGTGCTGCAGGGCAATCTTGATCTGCTGATAAACCCGCTCGTCAGCGAACATCAGGCCGAGCAGTTGGCCGCGATTGCGCAATAAATGGAAGTGCTGTCATCAAAAAACGCGACAGCGGTGTTGAAAAAGGCCATACGGCAACTGGCCGGTCTCGAACAACCCACGCTGGAGGCCGAAGTGCTGCTGGCTTACGTGCTGGGCTCGACGCGCAGCCGGTTGCTGAACCTGGCGGAACGAAAGTTGAGTGAAGATCAACTAATGCAGTTCAACCAGCTCCTCGAACGCCGCTTGCAGGGCGAGCCGGCCGCGTATCTCACCGGCTATCGGGAATTTTGGTCTCTCGATTTACAGGTTACGCCTGACGTATTGATTCCGCGTCCTGAAACAGAACGTTTGGTCGAGCTTGCACTGGAACGCATTCCTGAAAACGAATGTTGGCGCATCGCCGATCTCGGCACCGGATCGGGCGCGATTGCTCTCGCCATCGCGCGTGAACGGCCCTGTTGCCGGATCATTGCGACTGATATTTCTGAAGCCGCTTTAGAAGTCGCGAACGCCAACGCCGAGCGGTTGGCTATTCGCAATATCGAGTTTCGTTTAGGGGGCGGCGATTGGTTCGGTGTTTTGCAAGACGAGCAGTTTGACATGGTTGTCTCCAATCCGCCTTATGTCAGGAGTGATGATCCGCACCTGGAAGCATTGCGCTTTGAGCCACAGATCGCCTTAGTAGCCGGAGCGGATGGTTTGCAATCGCTGCGTGATGTTGCGACACAGGCGCGGCGACACTTTACTTTCCTCTCCCTCACCCCGCCGGCTTCGCCCCCCTCGCTCCGCTCTCCCCGGAGGGAGAGGGTGGCGAAGCCGGGTGAGGGGGGCGGCTGGTTATTGTTGGAACACGGCTACGATCAAGGCTCCGAATTGCTGCAAATGCTTGCCGGTCTGGGCTATGAATCCGCACTGGATTATACGGACCTAGCCGGCCTTCCGCGTATTGCCGTCGCGCAGTGGAAAATCTCTAATGAATGACGAGCAACTGCAACGCTACAGCCGCCAGATTCTCCTGCCGCAGATTGGCCTTGAAGGTCAGCAAAAATTACTTGATTCGCGTGTGCTGATTGTCGGTCTTGGCGGTCTCGGCTCGCCGCTCGCCATGTATTTGGCGGCGGCCGGTGTTGGCCATTTAGTCATTGCCGATTATGACAAAGTGGATTTGTCCAACTTGCAGCGCCAGATTATTCATCGCACTTCTGATGTAGGCCGTAACAAGACCGATTCGGCGCGGGACGCGCTGCTCGCGCTTAATCCTGGAACTCAAGTCACCGCTATCAACGAGAGGTTGACGCCTGGGCGGCTTGCCGCAGAAATCGTTCAGGCCGGTGTCGTTGCCGATGCGAGCGATAATTTCGCCACACGCTTTGCGCTGAACGCCGCCTGTGTGCAGACCAAAAAGCCATTGGTATCCGGCGCGGCGATACGCATGGAAGGACAAGCCGCGGTGTTTGACCTGCGCCGCGACGACAGCCCGTGTTACCGCTGTTTGTATCGAGACGAGCCCGGCGAAGAGGAAGGTTGCGCACAGCTCGGTGTGCTCGCACCACTGGTGGGCGTCATCGGCGCCCTGCAGGCCGTTGAGGTCATCAAGCTATTATTGAATATCGGCGAGACACTCACAGGACGGTTATTGTTACTCGATGCGTCCACAATGGAGTGGCGCGGCGTAAAATTGTCTAAAGACCCCGACTGTCCCGTATGCGGTGCGAAGCCAAGGTAGGGGTGGCCACGTTTTATATGCCCACGCGCCGGTGACTTTACGGCGGATGCCCGGGTAGGCTAATCTTGTAGCTTGGATTTACGCTTTAAGTAACACGGCAGACTACAAAACGAGGGCTTAGGCGCCATGAATTGGTTCTACAACCTCTCCATCAAAATGAAGCTGCTGGCGGCCTTTTCCGTCATGCTGCTGATCGTGGCGGGCCTGAGTGTGTTTTCTGTAGTCAAAATGCAGACCATTAACGCCGCCTCCACCGAAATTGTAACCACTTGGCTACCCAGCGGGCGATTCATCGCCAATATACGCAGTGATCTGCTCAACTTCCGCAGTGCGGAATTACACCGCCTGCGTGCCGCTGCCCCAGTGGAACGGCAACGTCTTGAACAGGAGATGGCGGAGTCCCAGGCCTCAATGCTGAAAAACCAGCACCGTTATGAACCGCTCATTTCATCGGACGAGGAAAGACGTCTTTACCGGGAATTTACCCGATGGTGGGAGGTGTATCTGCGTACGCGGCCTACGGCTGCCTCCGGGCAAAACAATCCTCAGGGGGGCGGGGATGGCGACGTCTCATCACAGGCCTACGAAAAGGCGGAAACCGCACTCAATACACTTATTCAACTCAATGTAGAAGCAGCCAACGCGGCCAGCGCCAAGGCCGATAGGGTCTATACCCAGTCGTTAATCTGGCTATTAGCCGCCGTGTCGGTAAGCATCCTGGTGATGGTCCTGCTCAGCGTGGTGATGAACGACCGTATCGGCCGGCCTATCCGGCGGCTCGCCAGGGTAGCGGGTAAAATCAGCATGGGCGATCTTGGGGCGCGCACCCGGCTCAACTACGAGAGGGACGAGTTGGGCGAGCTTGCCCAGGCCTTTGATGAAATGGCCAAGACCTTGCAGCGCCGCAAGCAAGAGGCCGAGCAGGCGGCGCGTGAGTTGCGTAATAGTGAAGAGCGCCTGCAGTTGGTCGCCAAGGCCAGTAACGACGCGATTTGGGATCTCGACTTGATCACCGAGGATCTCATTTGGAATGAGCACTTTGCGACCATGTTCGGTTATCGTCAGGAAGACATCGAGCCCGGCATGGCGTCCTGGAATAACCGCGTGCACCCGGAAGACAGAGAGCGCGTGCTGAAGAGCATCCACGATTTGCTTAATAGCGGCGGGAGTTATTGGTCTGAAGAATACCGCTTCCGCCGCAGCGACGGCAGCTACGCCTATCTGCTTGATCGGGGTTATGTCGTGCATGACGATACCGGCAAACCGGTGCGTATGATCGGTTCCATGGTGGATCTTACCGAGCGTAAGCAGATCGAGCTGACGCTGAGCAAGAAATACGATCAGTTGCAGGCGATTTATCGTCTGACCGACGCGGTCAATCAGGCCGGCTCGGTTGAAAGTGTGTACCAAGAGGCGCTCAATGCCTTGCAAGACACATTACATGCAGATCGCGCCTCCATCCTGCTGTTTGATGAACAGGGGGTCATGCGCTTCGTCGCCTGGCGCGGGCTTTCCGAACACTACCGGAGAGTAGCGGAGGGCCATAGTCCGTGGTCCGTCCATGACACCGCTGCCCAGCCGATTCTGGTCGCGGACGCCAAGCAAGAACCCAGCCTGGAAACATTCCGTGAGACGCTCAAGGAGGAAGGCATCCGCGCCCTGGCATTTATCCCCATACTTTATCAAAAACGGCTGTTGGGTAAGTTCATGGTGTATTACAATCTGCCGCACGCCTTTTCCCACGAAGAAACCCAACTGGCTCAGACCGTCGCCAGCCATATCGCCTTCGCCATTGAGCGCGTGCAGCAAACGGCCAAGCTGGAACATCAGGCCCTCTACGACAGCCTCACCGATATCCCCAACCGCACTTTATTACATGATCGCCTGAGGCAGGCCGTCATCGCCGGTCAGCGCGCAGGCGCCTCGCTGGCCCTGCTGTTGATAGACCTGGACCGCTTCAAGGAGATCAACGATACCCTGGGTCACGACCGGGGTGATCAGGTCTTGAAACAGATCGGCCCGCGCATTCAGGGTGTGCTGCGGCTATCCGACAGCGTCGCGCGCCTGGGGGGCGACGAGTTCGCCGTGCTGTTGCCGACGGTGAGCAACGCCGACCATGCCGTGCTCACCGCAGGCAAGATCCTGCAGGCGTTGCAGACGCCGTTTCCGGTGGAGGGTCTGGAACTTGAGATCGGTGCGAGCATCGGTATCGTGCTCTGCCCCGAACATGGCGCCGACGCCGAGTTGCTTATGCAGCGCGCTGATGTGGCGATGTATATCGCCAAGCAGCAAGGCAGCGGCTACGCGATCTATGCCCCGGAGCTCGATCAGCACAGTCCACAAAAGCTCACCCTGATGAGCGAATTGCGCCACGCCATCGAACACGATGAACTGGTGCTCTACTATCAACCCAAGCTCAGTCTCAAGACGCAAAGCATCATCGGGGTCGAGGCGCTGGTGCGCTGGCGCCATCCGCAGCGCGGTCTGATTTATCCCGACCAGTTCATCCCCTTGGCGGAACAAACGGGTTTAGTCAAACCGCTTTCGCTGTGGGTGATAGACCATGCCTTACGGCAGCACATCGCTTGGCAGCGCCTGGGTCTGGCCATCAGCGTGGCGGTGAATCTTTCCGCACGTAATCTGCATGACCAGGAGTTGCCCAGACAGATTGCTGAATTGCTTCGGCTACATCAGATCAAGCCGCATATGCTGGATATCGAGATCACGGAGAGCGCGATCATGGCCGATCCCGCGCGCGCCCTGGAGGTGCTCACCCGGCTCAGCGATATGGGCGTCAAACTCTCGATAGATGACTTCGGCACCGGTTATTCCTCGCTCGCCTATCTCAAAAAATTACCGGTGGACGCGGTCAAGATAGACAAATCTTTTGTCATGGATATGGCCAAGGACGCAGACAACGCCATGATCGTGCGCTCCACCATAGATCTCGCCCACAACCTGGGGGTACAGGTCATCGCCGAAGGGGTGGAGGTGCATGAAGCGTGGATCGAATTATCCATTCTTGGCTGCGACGCCGCGCAGGGTTATTACATCAATCGTCCCATCCCCGCTGCTGAATTTATCCCCTGGCTCAACGGCTCACCTTGGGAATTGGCAAGAACGGTACCGGCGTGAACTACTGATGAACTCATAAATCTAAACCGCCAAGACGCCGAGGTCACAAAGAAATTTAAAACGTTGAAAATCAAACTCGTCAACCCGCAGGGTGACCACTCAAGCTTGCTCAACTTCTTGTCTAATTTAGCGTTCTTGGCGCCTTGGCGGTTTCAACCGCTTTTTCCAGGATAAACTCAGGCTGCAACTCCCGGCCGCTACCGGAGTCGAAACCGGTATCATGGTGAAAATAGCTCATAGATCGAATCTTCGTTACGCCGGACCGGCACTCGTCGCGTTGTTAACTGCGTGCGCCACCACACCGCCGTCCGCCTTACAGGGCACATTCTCCACCCTCACCCCGCAGCAGTCCCTTACACAGGCCGCGACGGGCCAGTCGGTACGCTGGGGTGGCGAGATCATCCAAACCCTGCCGGGCAAAGACGAGACCTGCTTCGAGATCATCGCCCGTCCGCTCGACGGCACGGCTCGCCCCATCCTCGGCGACAATGCGCAGCAGGGCCGCTTTATCGCCTGCAGCCAGGGTTTTTACGACCCCGAGGTATACGCCAAGGGGCGTGAGCTGACGGTAGCCGGCCGGCTCCGCTCGCCCACTCAGGGCAAAATCGGCGAGTACGAGTACCATTATCCGCGCGTTGAGATAGACAGGCTGCAGCTGTGGCCGCTGCGTGTCAGGGTTTATGACTACCCGCCGTATTACTACGACCCCTTCTATGATCCCTTTTATGATCCGTTCTGGCCGTTTGGGCATCCCCGGCGCTGGCGATGACTGTGACGAAGCACGCCTTGGGTCTATTCGCGATGATGCTGACGGCCTGCGCCGCTACATCCCCGTTTGGCAGCGCAAAGCTGTCCGGGACGGACAAGACCCTCTCGTATCAACAGGCCGTAACGGATTCCGGGCCGCTGCGCGGCCGGCGCATCGTGTGGGGCGGCAGCATCATCGCCACGCGCAATCTGGCGCAGCACACCGAGGTGGTGGTGCTCGCCTATCCCTTGGATGCGCAGGCGCAGCCGCTCATCTCGAAATCCGCACTCGGCCGCTTCGTCCTGATCTGGCCCGGCTATCTGGAGTCAGCGGACTATGCGCCCGGCCGCCGGCTGAGCGTCATCGGTGATCTGGACGGTCTTCGTGACGAGCTGCTGGGGGGATCCCGCCACACCTACCCGGTGATACAGGCTCAATATCTCTATCTATGGCCGCTCGAAACCGGACCGGCAGTTTCGCCCCGCTTCCATATTGGCGTGGGAGTAGGTGTCAGATTGTGACGTAACTATTTGACTTATATAATAAAGATTATAAACACCCTTTTTATCGTATACTAGTAACTCAATATCTTCTTTCCTGACAATACCACTTTGCAGTAAAAGGTCATGAATACCTCCATCGAAATCGCCCGCAATCTGATCCTGGCGCCCTCCGGCATGGACGAGGCCGCGCTTTATAACGTGCTCGACCAGATCATGCATCACCGCATTGACAGCGCCGACATGTATTTTCAATCCAGCCGCCAGGAGTCGTGGCATCTGGAAGACGGCATCGTCAAGGAAGGCAGCCACAATATCGAACAGGGCGTGGGCGTGCGCGCGGTCAGCGGCGAAAAAACCGGCTTCGCCTATTCCGACGAAATCCTGTTGCCGGCGCTGACCCAGGCCGCCAAGACCGCACGCGCCATTGCGCGCAACGGTCAGCACGGCAGCGTCAAAAGCTGGCAGGGCAAGGCGGGTCATGCGCTGTATGTGCCCCTCGACCCGGTAGCCACGCTCACCGAAACCGGCAAGGTGCAGCTTTTGCACCTGCTGGACAGCGAGGCGCGCCGGCTCGACCCGCGCATCAAGCAGGTGATGGTGAGCCTGGCCGCTGAACAGGACGTGATCTTAGTGGTAGGCAGCGACGGCGCATTTGCCGCCGACGTGCGGCCGCTGGTGCGGCTCAACGTGAGCGTGATCGCGGAGCAAGGCGGCCGGCGTGAACAGGGCAGTGCGGGCGGTGGCGGGCGGGTGAGTTACCAGTACTTTCTCGACAGCGAGCGCGGTCTCGGCTACGCACGCGAAGCCGTGCGGCAGGCCTTGGTGAATTTGGAAGCGGTGGCGGCGCCCGCCGGCACCATGCAGGTGGTGCTGGGCCCCGGCTGGCCGGGCGTGCTGCTGCACGAGGCCATCGGCCACGGCCTGGAGGGCGACTTCAATCGCAAGGGCAGCTCCGCCTTCGCGGGACGCATCGGCGAACGGGTGGCCTCGGAACAGTGCACGGTGGTGGACGACGGCACGCTCGAAAACCGGCGCGGCTCGCTAAACCTCGACGACGAAGGCACACCGACACAGTGCACCACGCTCATCGAAAACGGCATCCTCAAGGGCTATATCCACGACAAGCTGAATGCACGTCTGATGGGCGTCAAGCCGACCGGCAACGGGCGGCGTGAATCCTACGCGCATCTACCCATGCCGCGCATGACCAACACCTACATGCTGGCGGGCGGCTATTCGCCGGATGAAATCATCCGCTCGGTGGACAAGGGCCTGTACGCCGTCAACTTCGGCGGCGGCCAGGTGGACATCACCTCCGGCAAGTTCGTATTCTCGGCGAGCGAGGCCTATCTGATTGAGAACGGCAGAATTACAAGACCCGTGAAGGGTGCGACCCTGATTGGCAACGGCCCGGATGTGCTCATGCGCGTGTCCATGGTCGGCAACGATCTGGAGCTCGACACCGGCGTCGGCACCTGCGGCAAGGAAGGTCAAAGCGTGCCGGTGGGCGTCGGCCAGCCGACGCTGCGGATTGATGGGTTGACGGTGGGCGGGACGGCGTAGTACTAAGAGCTTATCCACAAATAATTTACCGCAGAGGACGCAGAGGAATACCTTACAAGAAGGGTTTGTTTCTCCTCCGCGCCCTCCGTGGTGAAGCCTTTTCATCGCAAGGGAGACACAGGGGAGCTATTTATGGATATGCTCTAAATCCCCGCATACCACTCGTAGCCTTCATCTTCCCAGTAGCCGCCATTGCCGTCGGCGATCTTCTCAAAGCTCTCCACCAGCTCGATCTTCATCAGATATTTAGCGTGTTTGTAACCGAGCTGGCGCTCCACGCGCAGCCGCAGCGGCGCGCCGTTGGCGATGGGCAGCGGCTTATCGTTGAGCTCGTAGGCCAAGATCGTCTGCGGATGATAGGCATCTTCCATGTCTACGCTTTCGTAATATTTCTTACCGTCCTCATCCATCGGATCGGCGCAATAAAACATCACATAGCGGGCATTGGGCAGCGGCTTGACCCGCTCCAGCACGGTGCCGAGCCGCACGCCCTTCCACTTGCCGATGGCGCTCCAGCCCTCCACGCAATCGTGGCGGGTGATCTGCGTGCGTGCAGGCAGTGAGTGCAATTCGGCCAAGGAAAGGCTGCCTGGGTGTTCGACCAGCCCTGTGACCTCCAGACGCCAGTTGATAAACTCATTGGCGGCGAGCGCCCGATACTCGGGACTGTCTGGATTGTCGGTGCCGTTGCTGCGAAATACCGGGGAGAGATCCGCTGCGCTGAATTCCTTCGCCATCGCGTTGCGCGCCGTGACCAGGCGTTGAACGCGATAGGTAAGTTGCTCGGCGCTTTCCAGCATCCGTACGAATCCGTCGTTGCGGGACAGCTTGTCGCAGCCTGCCAAAAACAGCGCTGAGATCCCTCCGAGGGCCCTGAAAATAAAATTGCGGCGATTTATTTTGTTCATGAGCGCACCGTATACCAGCCGGTAATCATGGAGCGCAGATTATTCCAGACACCGCTGATCAGCACCATGAAGACGTGAATCAGCACAAAGGCGATGAAGGCGAAGGCGGTGATAAAATGAATCGTGCGGGCCGATTGCCGGCCGTCGAATAGCGTCAACAATTCGGGAAAGGAGGCGTTCAGCATCGGCGACATGGACAAGCCGGTGAGTACGATCAGCGGCCCCAGGCCGAAGATCACCAGGATATAGGTGATCTTCTGCAGCACGTTGTAGCGGCGCGCGGCCTCACCCTTGGGATGGCGGAACAGAAGATGATCGAGCACGGAGCGGCCGATGCCGCGAAGATCCTTCCACCAGGGGATGAGGTCATTGGCAAGGTGCCGGCTGATGATAGCGTAGAGTACGAACAGCAGGCCGTTTACGACAAACAGCCAGGCGAAAAACAGGTGCCAGCGCCGCCCCATCGCGAGCCACTGCGAGCCGGGTAGGGTAGCCCAGTCGGGAAATCCGCGGGCGCGTGTTTGTCCCGCGCCGTTCGTCGAGACGCCGAGGACGCCCGTGGTGTCATACGCGTAATCGAGGACGCGGGTCATGCCAATCAACTGGCCGCTCTCATCGCGCATGGCCTTCAGGCTGAGCAGGGCCTTGCCCGGATCGGAGCGTTCGCCCCAGTAGAGAGAGGGATGGGCGTTGAAGATTTGTAGGCCGCTCATCACCAAAATTATGAGGCACAACACATTGACCCAGTGCATCAGACGGACCGGCAGGCTGTGACGATAGATCCAGATTGCGGTTTTATTATTCATTCTGCATACCTGTAGCATGGGCAAACGTTTTTGTTTGCCCGCGCGTAATCACTGTTATTAGCCTACTCCGATTAAAATCGTACTACAATCCTCGTTTATGTACAGGGCTATTGTCTTTTTATTAGCGCTGTTCAGCGCGGCTGTTGTATTGAACGGCTGCGCCGGATTGCCCCACGTCAGTGCGCCGGAGGAAGGGCGCGGTGGCCCGGCACGGCCTTGCGAGGAATTTTTTTCAAGTGTTGACCAGGCGGTGATGAATGCGGGCGCGGCCGATGCGCAGGCTGCCCGTATCCCAGGCTTCCCCTATCTGCGCGCCGATCGTTTTCTTTCCAGTTTCCGCACCGAAGCGGCCTCAAATGCGGTCTTTACCGCTTGGGTGGAGAGGATGCAAACCTTGGCGGAAACCGGCTATCGCGTTGAACTCAACAACCTTGGCGAAGCCGAGCGTGTCCGTCTGCTGCGTTTCATTCCGGCAGGCATAAACAGCAATGATCTCAACGCGGCGATACGCGAGTGCGGTGGTATGTTGCGCGGCTCCGACATGAACGACCCGCAGCGGCGTGAAGCGCTTAGAACGATCGTGCGCGCGCCACCCGAATACCGTAGCTGGCAACGTGTGGCGGGCTTGTACCCGCTGACTGCGATGGCCTTCGCCTGGGGCATTGATCGCTGGCATGAAGATGTGCGCCAGGTGTTTGCGCGCGACGTCGCCGCACTACCCGTAGATGGACAGCTCATTCGTTATGCACCGGCTGTTGCATCCCCGCCGCTCAGCGCGCACGAGGTTGCGGCAATATTGGAACGCGCCCGCCGCAATCCGCTGCGTATCCCCGAGCCGAGCGCTGCGGAGTTACAGCACCTCTTCGAGAATTTTGCGCCCATTTTTGAAGTGGATACCCTATCGGAGGACGATCGCCTTGGCGCGCCGATGTGGGCAAACGGCGAAAACCCTGTCGTTGATACCGCTCGGCCTACCCTCTACACGCTTAGTTCATACACCCGTTACGCAGATGAAATCCTGCTCCAGTTGAATTACGTCGTGTGGTTCCCCGCGCGCCCGCAGAGCGGCGCATTCGATCTCTTGGGCGGCCATATGGATGGGATCACCTGGCGCGTGACCTTAACGCCCGACGGCCGTCCATGGATGTACGACATCATCCACAATTGCGGCTGTTACCATCTGTTTATTCCTGCTCTCCGCGCCGTGCCCCGCGGCCAGCCGGAGACCCTGGAAGAAACCGCCTTCGTTCCTCAGCTTGCGCCGGAATTGCAGCCGGGAGCACATCTGACACTACGTATTGCGCACACTACGCACTATTTGCAACGGGTGTTAGGGTCTCCCACAGTAACAAGGCACACCCTCGGTTATCGGTGGGCCGGCTATGATGACCTGCGCTCGTTGCCCACTTTATACGGTGGAAGGCGCAGCCTGTTTCTAAGCGATGGCATCGTGCCGGGCAGCGAGCGCGGCGAAAGATATTTTTTCTGGCCGATGGGTATCCCTCAACCCGGCGCGATGCGCCAATGGGGACATCACGCCACCGCCTTTGTGGGGCGCAGGCATTTCGATGATCCGGATATTTTAGAAAGGTATTTTGAACTAGTGCCGCAGCCGGCTATGGAAGCTCATTGATTCCGCGCCAAGGCGCTCCAGATCTTTAAGCTTGCCTTCCATTTCCTTGCCCACGTAGATTTGCGCTGTTTTTTCGTTATTGATTAGCGAGACGGAGCGGCCGCGCGTGTCAAACCGTTCATCGAACTGGCGCTGGATGTAACGCACCTCCTTCATGAAGACGTCTTGCAGAGCATAACTGCCCATGCCGACGAAATACAGGTCACTGATTCCCGGCCGTTCTGGCAATAGCTTGGCCTTATGCCTCGGCAATCAATTCCGGCTGACGGTAAAATACCTGCTCCGCGTTTACCCACTTGCGCGGGGCTGAAGATGAAACCTCGTCCCTATCGGCCAGCCAAAAATCGGTGTGTGGCAGATAATATAATGGCAAGACGGAGATCACCCAAAACACAGCAAACACCGGTAGCAGCCGCGGCAGGCGGCGCGCGCTCAACAGTTTGAGACTGAGAAAGAAAATCGACGCTTGCCAGACAACGAGGGCGTAATAGCTGTAATAGATCAGTCGTTGTGGCAGGCCTGGCGGAACTTGCGAATAGCTGCCCCAGTAACAGGGTTGCGACATAGATGATGGGCATGGCGCTCCCGGTAATCACCAGTACCTCCAGCACCAGATAGGGCATGCGGTACAGCCAGGCGATGACTACACAGGCGAGCAGCAGGAGGGTTAAACTCAGGCTGTAGGAAGATAATCCCCACAGGTTGAACTGCGCCGGGGCGCCGATTCAAAAATAATCGGCGCCGATCGAGAGCAACAGGTCGAGCGCGAACAGCGCAACGACCTGCTCCAGACTGATATGAAAATCAGCGGGACGAACTTTTTTGAATAGAGCGAGGTTTAGCCCACTGAGTAAATCTCGGTAAAAATTTCTCATGAGGCGCTCTTGAGTTTATGTGGCAAAAATCAGCTTCCCATCAATAGTTCCAGCAGCGCCTTCTGCGCGTGCAGGCGGTTTTCCGCCTCATCCCACACCACACTCTGCGGGCCGTCTATGACTTCGGCGCTCACCTCTTCGCCGCGATGTGCAGGCAGGCAGTGCATGAACAGTGCGTCCGGTCTGGCGAGCGCCATGAGCTTGGAGTTCACCTGATAATCCGCAAAATCGCGGGCGCGTGTATCCTGCTCCTGTTCCTGGCCCATGCTCGCCCAGACATCGGTGACGACCAGGTCGGCGTCTTTCACGGCCTCACGCGGATCGCGGACCAGTTTGGCGTTCTTCGCGCCTGCCTTGAGCAGGGCACGGGCCGGATCGTAGCCCGGCGGTGAGGCGATGCGCAGGTTAAACTCAAACAGCCGCGCCGCCTCGATATAGGAGTGACACATATTGTTGCCGTCACCCACCCAGGCCACGGTCTTGCCCTTGATGTCGCCGCGCTGCTCGACGTAAGTCTGAATGTCGGCGAGCAACTGACAGGGATGGTAGGTATCGGTGAGTGCATTGATGACCGGCACCTGCGAGTGCGCCGCGAAGCGCTCCAGCTTTTCGTGGGCGAAGGTGCGCACTACGATGGCGTCCACCATCCGCGACAGTACGCGCGCGGTATCCTCCACCGGCTCGCCGCGTCCGAGCTGGGTATCCTGCGGTGACAAAAAGATCGCGCCGCCGCCAAACTGGATCATGCCGCTCTCGAAAGACACCCGGGTGCGCGTCGAGGATTTCTCGAAGATCAGCGCCAGCACTTTATTTTTCAACGGTTCGTAACGCTCGCCGGCGCGCAGCATGTTCTTGAGCTCTATCGCGCGCCGAATCAATGTATGCAGTTCGGCGGCGGTGAGGTCCGCCAGGGTCAAAAAGTGACGCACGGCCATAGGTCAGACGACGCTAGGCGGCTTTGGCAAAGGCGTGTATCAATGTACTCACACCCTCGATGATCTGGTCGGCCTCACCGTCAGTGAGGATAAGCGGCGGCAACAGCCGCACCACTCTCTCGGCGGTGACGTTGATGAGCAGACCCTGTGAAAGCGCCTGGCCGACCAGCTCGGCGCAGGGACGATACAATTCGATACCGATCATCAGGCCCTTGCCGCGGATGGCCCGTACCTGCTGATGACCGGCCAGTGCGCGCGCAAAGCCGTTGAGCATGTGCTCGCCCAAGACAGCGGCGCGCTCCGCGAGATGCCCCTGCTCCAAGCAGTGAATCACGGCTAGCGCCGCACTGCACGCCAGGGGATTTCCGCCAAAGGTGGTCGCATGACTGCCGGGCTTAAAGGTCTGCGCGGCCTCGCCTAGCGCAAGGCAGGCGCCGATCGGTACGCCGTTGCCGAGTCCCTTGGCCAGCGTCATGACATCGGGTTTTATATCGCTGTGCTGGAAGGCGAACCACTTGCCGGTGCGGCACATGCCGGTTTGAATCTCGTCAAGCATCATGAGCCAACCGTATTCATCGCACAAGGCGCGCACGCCGCTGAGATAATGTTCATCGGGGACGTTGACGCCGCCCTCGCCCTGTATGGGCTCAATCAGCACCGCGACGATGTTGTGATTGTTTCTGGCGACGGTACGCAGCGCATCGAGATCGTTAAAGGCGACCCGCACAAAGCCTTGCACCAGCGGCTCGAAGCCGGCCTGGATGCGGCGGTTGCCGGTGGCGGTGAGGGTGGCCAGGGTGCGGCCATGGAAGCTGTCCTCCGCAACCACGATGGTAGGCAACTGGATGCCTTTTTGATGGCCGTAGAGGCGCGCGAGTTTGATGGCGGCCTCGTTGGCCTCCGCGCCGGAGTTGCAGAAAAACACCTTATCCATACCGGACAGGCGGATCAGTTCGGCCGCCAATTCTTCTTGTCTCGCAACGCCGTAGTGATTAGAGGTGTGCACCAGGCGTCCGGCCTGTGTACAAATCGCCTCGGTCACCGCCGGATGGGCATGACCTAAACCGCACACCGCCACCCCGCTGAGGGCATCGAGATATTTACGGCCGTGGTTGTCCCACAACCAGGCGCCGGCGCCGTGATCGAAGGTGACCGGCAGCCGGTTATAGGTGGACATTAATGAATCCGTCATGTTCCAGAATCCCAAAAACAAAAAGGCAGCCCCATGACAGGGCCGCCAGTTGTAAAATGCGATTTTAACCTAAAAACGCCTAACGGCAAATGTAAGCGGTGTGTAGTACGACATCAGGTAAACAGTGTCACGCCGTGGCCCGAGGCGCCCATAAAGAACAGCATGGGGATAGAAAGCGCGGTGTTGGTGCGTGAAGCAAGAAAGGCCGCGCGGCGCGCCTTGGCCTTCTCGGCGTCCGTAGCGGGTTTGAGCCCCAACACCTTTTTCTGGTTCGGCCAAATTATTCCCCATACATTCAACAGCATAATCGTGCCCAGCCAGGCGCCTAAGCCGATGATGGCATCGTTGCCCTGAAGCGTGAAGGCAGGCACAAAGCGTGGCCCTAACAACGCAGCGCCCGCGAGCCAGGTGACGAGCGCCGACCAGCGGAACCAGAGCAGTGCACGCGGCAGCACATATTTGGTAATGCCCGCACCTCCCGGCCCGCCTTGATCGGCAGCGGCCGCCGCCATCGCAGGTGCTTGCACAAAGTTAAAGTAATATAGCAGGCCGATCCAGACGATGCCTGCGAGAAAATGGACCCAGCGTTCGAGTAGCGGTAACCATTCCATAATCATTCCTCTGTGTAATGTAGAAGCTCAGTAAACGGTTTATACAATCGCGTTGGCGATCAACGCCAATACAATCGTCAATACCAGCCCTGATATAATGGTTCCTAGAATAGAGTCGAGCGGATTCTTCATCGTTTTTTATCCTCCGTGGTTGGGATAAGGCTAGGGAATCTCTGATTGAGCCGGAGATCTCATAAGATAGCCGCTTAAAGAGTAAAGCAGCCCGCCTGACAATGCAACAGACAAAGTCCCCAAAACATGTGCGGAATTAGCGGCGAACTGAGATTTGACGGCCTGGCGCCGGATAGGCGCGCGGTGGAACGCATGACCGCGGCGCTTGCCCGGCGCGGTCCGGACGACAGCGGCTATTATCAAGACGGCCCGCTTGCCTTCGGCCATCGCAGGCTCGCGATCATTGATTTATCGCAACGCTCGCACCAGCCGATGGGGGATAACGAACTGGGCCTCAACATCGTCTTCAACGGCACTATTTACAATTACAAACTGCTGCGCGCCGAATTACAAACCCATGGCTTCCAATTCCTTTCCGACGGCGACACCGAGGTAATACTCAAGGCCTACGCCGCGTGGGGCGAACGCTGCGTAGAACGCCTGCATGGCATGTTCGCCTTCGCCATCTGGGACGGCGGCAAGCAAACACTCTTTCTGGCGCGCGACCGCCTGGGCATCAAACCGCTGTATTACACACACAGCCAAAATTATTTGCGTTTCGCCTCCACCACCCAGGCCCTGCTCGACGCGGGCGAAGTGGATATGCGCCTAGACCCCATTGCGCTCCATCATCAACTCACGCTGCATGCCGTAGTGCCCGCGCCGCGCACGATATTGCAAGGCATACGCAAGCTCGCACCCGCCACGACCATGACCGTGGATACGCAAGCCCGCATCACCACACGCCCGTATTGGCGGCTCGACGCGCAGCGTCCGCCACAGCCGAAATCCGAACAAGAGTGGATCGAAGCCATCCATCAAAAACTGCGTGAGGCGGTGGAAAAACGCCGCGTGATTGCCGACGTGCCGGTCGGCGTGTTGCTCTCCGGCGGGCTCGATTCCAGCTTGATCGTGGCGCTGCTCGCCGAGGCCGGGCAAAAAAATCTGCTTACATTTTCTATCGGCTTTGAAGATGTGGGCGCAGAAAAGGGCAGCGAGTTTGAGTTTTCGGATCAGGTCGCAGAGCGGTACGCGACACAGCACCATCGTTTTTTAATCCCCAACCGCGAAGTGCTTGCACGCCTGCCGGAGTGCGTGCGCAACATGTCCGAGCCCATGGTGGGGCAAGACGCGGTGGCGTTTTATCTGCTGGCCGAGCGCGTGGCGAAGGAAGTGAAGGTGGTGCAGAGCGGACAAGGCGCGGATGAAGTATTCGGCGGCTATTTCTGGTATCCGCTTATGGAGGCGGAGCGCGGCAGCGATCTGGAACGTTTTCGCAAACATTACTTTGACCGCACACACCAGGAATTTTTAGAAACTGTTGCGCCTGATTATCACGGCGCGGATCACAGCGCGCGGCTGGTCGAACAACTGCTTGCCGAGCCCGGAGCGGATACGTTTATGGATCGCGTGCTACGCATGGATGTCGCCACGCTGATCGTGGACGATCCGGTCAAGCGCGTGGACAACATGACCATGGCTTGGGGGCTGGAGGCGCGAGTGCCGTTTCTCGATCACGAATTGGTTGAACTCGCCGCCGGCATGCCGCCGGAATTAAAACTCAAGAGCGGCGGCAAACACCCGTTGAAGGTGATCGCACGCGGCCTGCTGCCGGACGCCGTGATTGACCGCCCCAAGGGCTATTTCCCCATGCCTGCTCTCAAATACGTGCGTGGGGAATTTCTAAATTTCATGCGCGAGGTGTTGCATTCGGAGGCCTGCCGCCAGCGCGGCCTGTTTCAACGCCCCTATGTGGAAAAACTGCTCGCCGCGCCCGAGCAACACATGACGCCGCTCAACGGCAGCAAGCTGTGGCAACTGGCGCTGCTGGAATATTGGCTGCAAGTGAATGTAGACGGTTGATCGTCCAGGTCCCAGCAGCCCCCTCGATGCAGTTTGTCACCGCAACAAAAACCTTGTAAGGTGTGCGCCACCATGCACGCGCGACTATTCGGCAACTGTACCTGTCACGGCAGACTGCTGAGCCTGCTGCTGGCCTTTGCGCTGGTGTTCGCCGCGCTGCATGTCAGCCAGCACGACCTGGTAGAGGGCGGCGGCCCTGCCGGACACAGCGAATGCCAGCTCAGTCATGTGCCGGGCGCGCTGTGGTGCGCGCCCGCCCCGCCCGCTCTGCTGCTTATTCTGGTCTTTGTTTTAGCCTTAAACGCCGCTTCACTCTACAGTCAAACCTCCTTGCGCCTGCGGCCTATCCGCGGCCCTCCCTTACCCTCCTGATCTGTTTCAGTTTTCTTCTACGGCTCGCCAAGGCATGGCGCGTCGTGGGCCTGGTTTTTTTGACCGGATAGACCGGATAGATATTATTGGGAGTCGTGTATGTTGAATATATTCACCCGCTACTCGCGGGCGGCGGCGGCCGCCTGCATGTTTGCCTATTCAGGCGCTCCGTTGGCCGATGATGCCGAAGCAGTGCAGCAACGCCTGCGGCAACTCGAGCAATAGATGCTGAACACGCAACAGGCCTACGAGCAGGAAATAAAATCTTTGAAGGCGCGCATCAGTGCCATGGAGGGCGCGGCTCAACAGGCCCAGTCGGCGCCCGCCCCCATCCATACTGCCGCGGCGCCCGGCCATATTCCCGTCCAGGTAGGGCTGAGCGGCCTGTTCACCGCCGGCGGATCGAGCGTGGACAACGCGGCCCTGGAGGGGCTGCAGGCCGGCGCGCACGATCCCAGTCGGCTTCTCCCCGCTGCTGCTGTCGTCACTGACCCCCTATGTCACGGTGGGGACGTTCTTTGCGACGCTGATGATCGTCGTCGCGGCGGTGACCTTGATCCTGTTGCCCGCCGCAACGCGGCTGCTCGGGCATCGCTATTTGAAGCTCGCTAAAATGTAGGGTGGGTTAGGCGCGTTTTTTTGCGCCATAACCCACCAATTCGTCGCGAAGCGACTCGTTGCAACACACAAGGTGCGCCTAACGGCGCGGCTGTCGATCTTTCCAAGTTGCCGATTCAAACCTGTTGGCCGGGCGATGCCGGGCCGTTGATTACCTGGGCATCGGTGATTACCAAAGGGCCGCACAAGGAACGGCAAAATCTCGGGATTTATCGCCAGCAAGTGATCGGTCGCAATAAAGTGATCATGCGTTGGCTGGCGCATCGCGGCGGCGCATTGGATTTTCGGGATTGGCAAAAAGCGCATCCGGGCAAGCCATTTCCAGTGGCGGTGGCGCTGGGCGCTGATCCAGCGACGATCCTCGGTGCAGTGACGCCGGTGCCGGATACGTTGTCGGAATATGCATTTGCCAGTTTGCTGCGCGGTGGTAAAACCGAAGTGGTGAAGGCGCTGGGCAGTGATTTGCAGGTGCCGGCGTCAGCGGAATTTGTGCTGGAAGGGCATATTCATCCGGGCGAGATGGCCGACGAAGGGCCGTTTGGCGATCACACCGGTTATTACAATGAAGTCGATAAATTTCCGGTGTTCACCATCGATCGCATCACCCATCGCGATAATCCGATTTATCACAGCACCTACACCGGCCGGCCGCCGGATGAACCGGCGGTGCTCGGTGTGGCGCTTAACGAAGTGTTCGTGCCGATTCTGCAAAAGCAGTTTCCGGAGATCGTCGATTTTTATTTGCCGCCGGAAGGGTGTTCCTATCGTGTTGCCTGCGTCAGTATTAAGAAACAATACGCCGGTCATGCCAAGCGGGCGATGCTCGGCGTCTGGAGTTTTCTGCGTCAGTTCATGTACACCAAGTTTGTGATTGTCACCGATGACGATGTGAATGTGCGCGACTGGAAGGATGTGATCTGGGCGATGACCACGCGCATGGACCCGCGCCGCGACATGGTGTTCATCGACAACACGCCGATCGATTATCTCGATTTCGCCTCGCCAGTTTCAGGCTTGGGTTCGAAGGTGGGGTTCGACGCGACCAACAAGTGGCCGGGGGAAACCACGCGCGAGTGGGGGCAGCCGATTGTGATGGATGCGGCGGTGAAACAACGGGTGAACGAGATGTGGGCGGCGCTGGGGATTGATTAACAATCCGCTGGCGCCTGGTTCATGTAGGGGCGATTCATGAATCGCCCCTACCATACCCGTTTGCCAAGCAGGGTCATGACAGAGATGGCCGCTGCTTGTTGTCAGCGTTGGAAAGACGTACAATATTATCGCCTCTGCGCTGGCCCGGCGGGGATCATTCTGGCCGGTCAGTCTGTTCAACTCGATTCGATCATCGTACACATTGGAGAATAATAGTTATGTTGAAACATCGTTTGATTGTGGCGGCGCTGGCCGTGGCGCTGGCACCGGCTGCTTACGCGGGCGCTGACAGCAAGGAGCAAGGCAAGGGACATGAAGTGCATTGGGGGTATCAAGGTCATGAAGGTCCTGAGCATTGGGGCGAGTTGAAGTCAGAGTTTGGCGCCTGCAAACTGGGTCAGACTCAGTCACCTATCGACATTGTCTCCGGCGAAGCCAAGAAGGGCGACCTGAAGCCCATCGAATTCCACTACGCCAAGATGAGCAACCCTGAAGTGCTCAACAACGGCCACACGATCCAGGTTAATTATGCTCCAGGCAGCTACGCGGTCATGAATGGCGTCAAGTACGACCTGTTGCAGTTCCACTTCCATGCGCCCAGCGAAGAGACCATCAATGGCAAGCATGGCGACCTGAACGTCCACCTGGTGCACAAGTCGGCCGAAGGCAAGCTGGCCGTTGTCGGTGTGCTGTTGAATAAGAGTGACAAGGGCAATGCCGTGCTGAACACGATCGCTGACGCCATGCCCAAGAAGGAAGGCAAGCAGGCGGCCAAGGGCGACATCAACGCCGCCGATCTGCTGCCAGCCGATCAGGCCTACTTCAACTTCCAGGGTTCTCTGACCACCCCACCCTGCTCCGAAGGGGTGAACTGGCATGTGATGATGAGTCCGGTCTCCATCACCGAGGCGCAGCTGAAGGCCTACACCAATATCTATCCAAAGACCAATCGTCCGATCCAGCCGAAGAACAACCGCCCCATCGCTGCTTCCAAGTAAGCATCCTGGTCAGCGGGCTGGAGTAGACGCCTGAACAAAAAGGGCCGCGAATGCGGCCCTTTTTCATGTTGATCCAGCCTCTGTATCGCCGCTCTTCCACTCGTTGGTGGTGCTTCCGCTGGCGCTGGCCTTGCCGGATGCCTGGATTCTGGCATCTGCCGTCATCGTGGCCCAAACACTGGTGGAGCTGGCCGGCGAATTGTTTTACATACGCCTGGTGCCATCGGTTATTTTCCGGGACGCAGGCTGCGGTGGCCCCGCTTCGGCAGGCCCCTGAGCGACGCGCTCATCACAGCCGTGCGGAAACGGTGCTTTGCTCCCGCTTGGCAGACGAAAGAAACCGAGGGGATTTTCGATGCAGACAGGCATCCACCAGGCGCTGCTCGCCGCCGTGCTGTTCGGAGCGAGCACGCCACTGGCAAAGTCGCTGACCGGCACAACCTCACCCCTGATTCTGGCGGGCCTGCTCTATCTCGGCAGCGGCCTGGGCTTGTCCGGCTGGCGGGCATGGCGGCGCCTGACCGCCGCGCCTTTGACAGAGGCGCCGCTGACACGCCCGGACCTGCCCTGGCTGGCGGGGGCGGTCGCCGCGGGCGGGATGGCCGCGCCTGTCCTGCTCATGTGGGCCTGAGTTCCGTGCCCGGCGCCACCGCCTCGCTGCTGCTGAATCTCGAAGGGGTGTTCACGGCGCTGCTCGCCTGGTTCGTGTTCCGCGAGAACTTCGATGCGCGGATCGCGCTCGGCATGGGCTTCATCGTGGCCGCGGGCGCGCTGCTCTCATGGGACCCGTCGGCCGGCTTCACGCTGCCCTTGGGCGCCCTGGCGGTGATCGGCGCGTGCCTGTGCTGGGCAATAGACAACAACCTGACCCGCAAGGTATCGGCGAGCGACGCGGCACAGATCGCCTCGATCAAGGGACTGGCCGCCGGCGGCAGCAATCTGGCGCTCGGCATCCTCATGGGGGGAACGCTGCCTTCGCCGCTCCATGCCGCAGGGGCGGCCGCAGTCGGGTTCATCGGCTATGGTGTCAGTCTGGTGCTCTTCGTGTTGGCGCTGCGCAATCTGGGCACGGCGCGGACCGGCGCCTACTTTTCCGCCGCGCCGTTCACCGGCGCGCTGATCGCCATGCTCTTCTTCGGGGAACGCCCCGGACCGTGGTTCTGGACGGCGGCGGGGCTGATGGCTGCCGGGGTCTGGCTTCATCTCACCGAACGCCATCGACACGAGCACACCCAGGAGCCGATCCGTCACGCCCACCGGCATGTCCATGACGAACACCACCGGCACGAGCATGACTTCGAGTGGGACGGGAACGAGCCGCATGCACACGAGCACGTCCATGCGCCGATCACGCATTGGCATCCCCATTACCCCGATCTGCATCACCGGCATCGGCACTGAGTCCTGGATGAAGGCCGCTGATACAATGAGGATCGGTGTCTATCCTGAGGTTGCTTCGTTGAATATAAACACAGAGGAGAGATGAGATGATGAGCGACTGGGACCACTTCGGCGGATGGGGAATGGGGTTTGGCATCGTGTTCATGGTGCTGTTCTGGGGGCTGGTCATTCTCGGAATCGCGGCGTTGATCCGCTGGCTGCTGACGCAGTCATCGTCAGACCGTGGCGCGCGCGGCAAGACGCCATTGGAGATCGTGCAAGAACGCTACGCCCGCGGCGAGATCGACCGGGAGGAATACGAGCAGAAAAAGCGGGATCTCGAATAACCAGAAGCAGAGGAGGAGACATGCCGCGCGCTGCTCGTGGTGGTGAAGGAGAACAACGAGCCGCTTATGGCCCGGACGAAAGCGGTCACCGGCCATCACTGGATTACGCACGGGCTTGCAACGCTCGGAGTGTTCGTGATCCAGGCGTTCATGCTCACGCAGGCCGGCCCGGCCCGCGACGGCCGACCGGCCCCCGCGCCCCTCGCCACGATCATTGCCGCATGCGTGCCGGATATTGCTCCAAGCGGCGAGTGCCGACGTGGCCGCCTCGCTGGGCTCTGCCTGCCATTCGGAACACGACACAGTGAACGGCGTACTGGCCAGCCATGGGAGTCGTTCCGTCCGCGCAGCGGGCGCGGTACGGCTCTCGGCGGGGGCAATGACTTCAGAGGAGGGCATCATCCACGTCGCCGCCGTGCTGATCAAGGCTTGGCAGCAGTTGGCCCATCAATGAAACCAGGGCGACTACGACGCTCGGTACGACACGGTGCGCAGCCGCTGGATAGGCGAAACTGAGTTCCGGCTGCTGTGCCAGCTACTCGATCTCCAGCCGGATGTCAGCCTGCTTGATGTGGGCTGCGGCACCGGCTGGTTCACCCGCCGCTTCGCGGCCCTGCCGGAACTGCGCGTGGCCGGGATCGACACGACCCCGAATGGCTCGCCTACGCGACCCGGAGGGCGATGCCCGTGCCCTGCCATTCGCCGACGCGAGCTTCGACCGCGTGGTGTCCGTGACCACACAGTGTTTCATAAGGGACTGGCCGCGCGCCTTGCAGGAAATCGTACGCGTCACCCCACCCGTTTCGCTATCGGCGTTCTCAATCGCACGAGCCTGCTATGGCGCGACAAGGGCCGAGGCGGCGGCACTGGCGTATACCACGGTGCGCACTGGCATACGTACACGGAACTGCGCCCTACCCTCGCCGTCTTGCCCATGGGCAACATCCGGTTTCGAACCGCGATCTTCTTGCCATCCGGCTCGTGCATCGCACGTGCCACTGAATATGTGCTTCCGAACGCGCTGCCCTGGGGTGGCTTCCTTGTCGTCTCGGGAGAGGTCACGCGCGCCAACATCACACCGTGACGGCATCAGCGTGATCAACCTACAAAACAGCGTTTCACCCTACCCACCCCCTGGACAAACCCAGGCCGCTGCCGAGTTTGAAATTTCGTACTTCATCAACGATAGGCCAGCAATCTCAGCGCGTTCAGCACCACGACGAGCGTCGAGCCCTCGTGGATCAGCACCGCCACGCCGATCCCCGCCCAGCCGAACAGCGTCGCGGGAATCAGCAAGGCCACCACGCCCAGCGACACATACAAATTCTGCCGGATGATGCGCCGCGATGCGCGGCTCAGGGCCACGGCAAAGGGCAGCCTGGAGAGATCATCGGCCATCAACGCCACGTCCGCGGTTTCCAGCGCCACGTCGGTGCCGGCGCCACCCATGGCGATGCCGACCGTGGCGCGCGCCATGGCCGGGGCGTCGTTGACGCCGTCGCCGACCATGGCCACCTGGCCGTAGCGCTGCCCGAGTTCTTCCATGGCCTTGACCTTGTCTTCCGGCAACAGCCCCGCTTTCACTTCGTCCAGGCCCACCGCGTCGGCGATGGCGCGGCCCACGCGTTCGTTGTCGCCGGTGAGCATGATGGTTTTGCGGATGCCGGTCCGGTGCAGGCGTTCCAGTACCTGCTTCACCCCGGCGCGCGGGGTATCGGCCAGGCCCACGACGCCGAGGAACTGCCCGTCGGCCTGGATGAGCATGATGCTTTTGCCTTTGGTCTGGAGGCGCAATGCGTGCTGCTGAACCACTTTGGGGATGGGTTCGCCGTCAAACAGCCTGGCGTTGCCGATGGCGATTTTTTGCCCGTCGAATTCGGCGCGCACGCCTCTTCCGGTCACGGCTTCGATCTCCCCGGCCTCGCCCCAGCTTAAACCGCGCTCCTTCGCCGCCGTCACCACCGCCTGCGCCAGCGGATGCGCGCTGCGGCTTTCCACGGCGGCGGCAACGGTCAGCAGACCTGCCTCGTCTCCGATGACGGCGACGACGTCAGTCACCTTAGGTCTGCCGACGGTCAAGGTGCCGGTCTTGTCGAAGGCGATGGCCGTGAGCACGCCGAGATTTTCCAGATGCACGCCGCCCTTGATCAGCACGCCGCCGCGCGCGGCGCGCGCGATGCCGGACAGCACCGCCGACGGCGTGGCGATGGCGAGCGCGCACGGCGACGCCGCCACCAGCACCGCCATGGCGCGGTAAAAAGATTCGGCGAACGGAAAGCCGAGCAGCGGCGGCAGCGCGATGAGCAACGCGGCGCCCACCAGCACGGCCGGCACGAAGATCCGCTCGAAGCGGTCGGTGAAGCGCTGGGTGGGGGATTTCTGCGTCTGCGCCTCGGCCACCATCGTTACCATGCGCGCCAGCGTGCTCTCCTGCGCCAGCTTGGTCACTTCGATCATCAACACGCCTTCGCCGTTGACCGTGCCGGCGAATACCTTGTCGCCAGGCTGTTTGTCCACCGGCATGGATTCGCCGGTGACCGGCGACTGGTCCACCGCCGAGTTGCCAGTCGCCACCTGGCCATCGGCGGGGATGCGCTGACCGGGCTTGACGATCGCCCGGTCGCCACGCAGCAACTCTTCGACACGTACCTCGATCTCCGCGCCATCGCGCTGCACGACGGCGGTCTTGGGCGCCAGTTCCGCCAGCGCCTCGATGGCCTTGCGCGCGCGGTCCATGGCCATGTGCTCCAGCACATGGCCCAGGCTGAACAGGAACAGCAGCAGCGCGCCTTCTTCCCAGGCGCCGAGCGCCGCCGCCCCGGCCGCCGCGACGATCATCAGGGTGTCGATGTCGAAGCGGCGGCTGCGCACACTCTGCCAGGCGTCGCGCAGCGTGTAGAAACCGCCGGCCGCGTACGCGCCCAGCAATAGCCCAAGCGAGAGGATGCGCGGTGCCTCGGCGCGACCCGCCAGCCAGCCGGCCAGCAACAGCAAGCCGGCTACTCCGCTAAAAATAAGCTCGCGATGCTCGGCGAACCATCCCGCCTCGCGGCCTTCCTCCAGCACGGCATAGCCGAGCGCCCGGATGCGGCCGACAATCGCCGGGCGCTCAATTTTCTCGTTGTCGAATTCCAAGCGCAGCCGTTCCGCGGTGTAGCTCACCGACGCTTCCAGCACGCCATCCGTGCGTTGCAGCGCGTGTTCGATCACCGTGGCGCAGGTGGGGCAATCCATGCCGTCGATGCGCAGGCTCGCATGACGATAGCGGTTGCCGAGCTTGGCTCCGGCCGCTTGCGCCAGCTCGCGCACCCGGCTCACGCTGAACCGTTCCGGGTCGTAGTGCAAGCACAGGCGGGCGCTGCCGTCTTCGCGGGCCAAGTGCACCTTTTCCAGTCCTTCGGCTTGCAGCAGTTCCGTCAGCCGCCCCACGCAGGCGTCGCGCTCGTCGGGAACATCCGGCAAGACCAGGGACAAATCCAGTTTAAGTTTTTCGGCCATGGCGCTACTCCTCGGAATCGAACGGTCACAGCGGTGGTATGCGCTGCGTTACTGCTTAAAGGCATCGATCTCTTTCACGGGTGATGTTCCGGGTGCGCGTTACTGCTGGGGTTTGCCGCACTGGCTGCAAAACTTGGTGCCTGCTGGCAGTTCCGCGCCGCAGCCGGAACATTTACCGGGCGACAGGGAAGCGCCGCATTGCTGGCAGAAGCGCGCTTCGTTCGCATTGGCGCTGCCGCACTTGGGGCAAGGATTGCCGGGATTGCCCCCACCTGGGCCAGTGTCCTGCGGATATCCTTGATAGCCGCCATGTTTGGAACCGCCACGATGACCGCCCTGATAGCCGCCGTGGTGGCCTCCATATCTGCCGCCCATCAAATTGCCCAACATTCGTTCGAAGAATCCCATGGTTTACTCCTTTGCAGTTGATTTAACGATGACAAAAGTTGTCCCTGCTAATTGACGACACCTGCTTATTCGGGATGATTTTGGTTGCCGGGCTTTTGGCTAAGCCGTTTCCAGCCGGGCAGGTGATGAAGCGCGAGGGTTGCAAAAATCAGCCCTCCCGTGAGGATCGCCAACACATACATCCCGAAAGCGCTGGCCATGCCCACCGCCGCTGTCGCCCAAAGCGTTGCGGCGGTCGTGAGTCCTGCAATACCCCCTTACCCTGAAAAATGACGCCCGCTCCGATAAAGCCTATGCCGGTGACGACTTGCGCCGCGATACGGGTCGGATCATTGGCCACATGGGCGGATATCAAACTGAATGCGCAAGCCCCTATAGAGATCGCCATGTAAGTTCGAATGCCCGCGTCGCTCGCATGGTGCTCTCTTTCCCAGCCGATCAATCCTCCTATCAGCGCAGCGAGAATCATGCGCGAGGCATAAAGAAGTTCAGTTTCGATATCCATTTTCTTCGTTCATCTCCGCATGCCTATACAACGGCTACAATCGCCAGCGCTGTGCCGTACCGTACCAAAAAGCCTTGCAGCCAAGGCACGCGGTTCACCGCCCTTGCCATGGACCGTGCGGCGTCTCTTCTGCCTTATGCTTTTCCAGCACCTGCCGTCATGGGCGGGCGGTTTACAATTCCCGGATTTCCACCTCGGTCATCTCCGCGCCGAGCCGTGACGTTTTCACGAACTTCAGCGCGAAGCGACGGTTTCCCTTGGCGTAGGCATGGGTCTCTTCAGCGGGGGAGGCGGCGGTCACTTCTTTGGTGAATCCCAGCGTCGCCATCTCGCGGGCATAGAACGCGATGACCTCGGCGAAACCGGCCGCGCCCTTATAGGCCACGCTCTTTTTCCGCTCATGGACACCGAAGGCGACTCGCACCATGCCGGGAAAGCGCGGGAGGCCCGCGATGTCCTCGCCGCCCACGTCCTGCCTGGGCAGGGCCGCGCCCGGCGCCCACTCTTCGATCGTGCGCGCCAGTCCGGGGTTCGATTCCGCGACTCGCTCCTTGAGTCCAGGCAACGCCTCCTCGGCCTTTTGCACGGACTGCGCGGCGATTTGCTTGCCGCCGGCGAGCCACTGGGGCAGCCTGTCCGTGACGAGGCCAATGCCGGCGATAACCCCCCAGACGAGGAGCGCCAGTAAAATCACCAAGCCCAGACCGCCGATCCAGAGCCATCTGCTCATGCCTGCCCCTCAGTCGAACAAATCGCGCAGGAAGGACTTGCGCGGCTTGCTCCGGTACTCGTCATCACGGGAGTGGCGCTCGTGCCGCTCGGGGGCATCGCCGCGCGGCCGGTCGCCGGCCAGGCGCTCCGCGTGCTCGATGAACTTGTCCAGCTCGCCGCGATCCAGCCACACGCCGCGGCATTCGGGGCAGTAGTCGATCTCGATTCCCTGGCGCTCGGTCATCACCAGATTCGCTTCTTTGCATACCGGGCATTTCATGGTCTTGCTCCTTCTGTTGAACGCATTTTACTTCCTCGATTATTCCGTGAAGTCCGCGCCCGTGCTGGACGCGGACGGGATGCTTATTTCGGCATTGGCATGGATTCCTGCTGATTCTGGTGTTCCGTCATTTGGTCCATCATCATCTGCATCATCTCCATGTGTTTTTCCATCATGCCGCCGCCCTCCTCCATGTCGTCACACATACCGCGCATCGTCTTCATGCCTTCGCGCATGCTTGCCATGTGCTGCTGCATGAGTTTCTGGCGTTCCTTGGGGTCCGTGGTTTTGCGGATCTCTTCCATCTGTGCTTGCATTTTTTTCATCTGCTCCTGCATCTGGCCCATTTGCATATCGGTTTGTTTGTCTGCGGTACCCGCGGTCTTGCCTGATTTGGCTGGCGCGGCTTTTTTATCCTGCTCCGGGTGGTGCGCCTCATCGGCAAATGCAAGAGGTGCGGATAGCGCAACTGTGGTGAGTGCGGCAAATAAAATTGATTTTTTCATGATGTATCTCCTTAAGTTAATGTGAAAAAGTGACTACTGTTTTTAGCGATTACTCTTTACTTCTTTTGCAAGTCGTCGCGTTTCTGCAAGTACTCTTCGCGTTCAATTTCTCCCCGAGCATATCGTTCCTCCAGGACGGCTAGCGCCTCGGGCTTTCTTTCACCGTCCGGGGTATTCGAGCGGCGACCACCCATCAGGTACTTCACCGCCGCCAGCACCAGCAGTATCGGAATCAGCCAGAAAAACGCCATGCCTAGCCACCCCAACCAATGCCAGCCCATGCCGTAGCCTTCATAATTCATCCACATTTCACTCTCCTTCAGTTTGGACGTTGAGCAAATACGCGCCTGCCTCGATGAGGCCGCCAGCGTGCAGCGTCTCTCCTGTGTGGCGGCATGCACCTGCATATAACCCAGAATTGCAACTTTATACATTGATGATGGCCTAACTACTAGCAAGTTGGCTGGAAGAGGAGTAAAGGTCATGCGCATTCGGCTTGGAGTACTTATCGTTGTCGTCTTTCTTGGCGGCTGTGCCACTGGTTATGATAGGCAGCATAACTATGCGGGAGGCCGGGACTACTACAATAATTCTTTCTATGATCCCGTCTGGAGTGGAAGCTATGGGTACAGGGGCTATCCCTATCCGGCATACGGGGGCTTTCTTGGTTTTGGAAACTCCCATCATCGTGAACATCTGAGCCCTTATCACGATGGGCATGGAGAAGGGTCTCATCATGGGTCTACGGGATCTCATCATGGGTTCGGAGGCTCTCATGGGGCACACGGGGGTAGTCACAGGTGATTATTAGCTCTTATCTCTATTGCTAGGCTCTGTCCGCCGGCACGCCTCCAATTTTGGCTGCATGGCCAGAGTGGAGACGAATTAATGCTTGGGCGTTGCGCATCGCTCACTATCAATCTCTTTCTCAACTTGCAGCGTGGCGTGCGCAATGCCAAAGCGATTGTTTAGAAGCCGATTGACACCGCTGATGACCCGATCCGAGTCGCCGGTAGGCACTATCTGAATATGCCCGCTTAAGGCGATTTTTCCTGAGGTGATGGTCCAAACGTGGAGATCATGAACGCTCTGAACATCTTCCTGTTCGCGAATCGCCTGTTCTATATCTTCCGAATTAAGGTGGCGCGGCATACTTTGCATTAAGATATCCACCGCCTCACGTATGAGTGACCACGTGCGAGGTAAGATAAAAACCCCAATGAGCATACTGAAGGCCGGGTCCACCCATTTCCAGCCGGTCAACCATATCAGGCCGGCGGCCACCATCACCCCGAGCGAACTCAGCATGTCGCTTACTACTTCCAAATAAGCACCTTTGACGTTGAGGCTTTCAGCGGCTCCGGCCTTCAGCAGAAACAGGCCTGTTAAATTGACCGCTAATCCCACGGAAGCCACGACTAGCATGGGCAGACCGTTAACCTCAACCGGCGCATTGAAACGCTGGTAGGCCTCATAAAGAATATAAAACGCTACGCCAAATAACATCATGCCGTTCATCAGTGCGGCCAGGATTTCGGCGCGGTAGTAGCCATAAGTTTTACTTGGGTTGGCCGGCTTGCCGGCCAGCCAGATAGCAAACAGGGCCAAGGCTAAACCGCCCACATCGGTGCCCATATGCGCGGCGTCTGCGAGCAAGGCTAGGCTGCCTGTCAATAACCCGCCGATGATCTCCGCCACCATGTAAGTGGCCGTAAGCAACAGCGCAAACGATAAGCGGCTGCGCGAGTTACTTGCGGCTGATCGGGTTTCAGTCATGTGTGTCTTGCAAACTTTTCCGTTCTTCCCTGCCGCCAATAGGTACCGCATTAAGAATATCGGTTACATAAATCCAACCCGCCTCCGGCTGCCCGTGCGTCCCGTAGACCTAATAATCTCAACCAGGTCGTCTGCCTGCTGATCTTCACACAACAATTCCAATTTGAATTCGTTAATCATCTCCTGTCCAAGTTCTATTGAATAATGCTGCTCCTGGGCATCAACAGTTTTAAGCACCCCCTTTACAGCAAAAACGCTGAGGTTGCGGCAACCTGATTTCTCATCAAGATTGCAGTGGCCAATCTCCTTCAAGGCCGCGATGACGTCAGCGATGCGGTGACTGCGAATAAAGGCTTTAATCTCCTTCATGATGTGCTCCGGTTTGGTTAAAAGTTGGTATTTTATTCTGACTACAATTGCAGGAGGGGGCAAGCGCCAGCAGCGTATGCCCCTCCTGCGCGCGGTTAATGGTCAGCGTGGACGGTCGGAGGAAAACCAAAACTTCTTGAACTCCCAATCGGACACCAACCCATCCTTATTCCGATCTATTTTGTCAAATGCTTACCCTCCTTGCGCCTTTCCACCCATTCGTACATCAAGGGCAGTAACAATAAGGTCAGCGCCGTGGAGGTGAACAGCCCGCCCACGACCACGGTCGCCAGCGGCCGCTGCGTCTCCGCGCCGACGCCGCTGGAGAGCAGCATCGGCAGCAGCCCTAAAATCGCCACCGAGGCGGTCATCAGCACCGGCCGCAAGCGTAAGACAGTGCCTTCCCGCACAGCGTCTCGCACGCTCAGCCCCTGCCTACGCTGGTCATTTAAAAATGAGATCAGCACGATACCGTTCAGCATCGCCACGCCGAACACGGCGATAAAGCCGATGGCGGAGGGCACCGAGACATACTGTCCGGTTATGAACAGGCCGAAGATGCCGCCGATGATCGCGAACGGTACGTTGGCGATGATCAACGTGGCGTAGGTCAGCGAGTTAAAGGCGGTGTAAAGCAGAATGAAGATCAGCCCGATAGTCAATGGCACGATCACGGCAAGGCGCGCCATGGCGCGTTGCTGGTTCTCGAACGCGCCGCCCCACTCGATCCAGTAACCGGTGGGAAGCTTCACCTGCTGTTTGAGCTTGGCGTCGGCTTCCTGCACAAAGCTGTCTACGTCGCGCCCCTGCACGTCCATCTGGATCACCGCATAGCGTTGCAGTTGCTCGCGCCGCACAAAGGAATAACCCTCATTGAGTTCCACGGTGGCCACCTTCGACAAGGGCACCAGCGCCCCCCCTGGGGTGCGGATGGGAAGATCATTGATAGAGGAAACGCTGTCCCGGAATTCGGGGGCCAGCCACACTTGAATATCAAAACGCTTGACGCCGTCGATCAGTGTGCTCACCGCCGTGCCGCCGATGCCAGCCTGCACTACCTCCAGAATGTCGTCGGCGTTAATGGCGTAGCGCGCGGCCGCATCGCGGTTCACCTTGATCACCATCTGCGGCTTACCCTTATTGGCCTCCAGCGACAAATCGGCCACGCCCGGTATATCTCCCAGCACCGGCTTGATCTGCCCGGCCAAGCGATCCAGGGTGTCTAAATCCTCGCCGTAGAGCTTCAAGGCGAGCGTCGCGCGCACCCCGGAGATCAACTCCTCCACGCGCATCTGGATCGGCTGCGTCGCAACCAGCACCGAGTTGTTCGCCACTTGCTCCAGGCGTTCCTGCATCTGCGTCGATAATTCGCGAAATGATATATGTTCGGGCCACTCGCTTTGCGGCTTCAGATTGAGTAGAATCTCCATGTAACTCACATCAGCCGTTTCGCCTTTTTCGGCACGCCCGATCATCGCCGTCGAAGACAGTGTTTGCGGAAACTTGAGCAGCGCCTTTCCGATATTTTCCGAAACTCGAATGGATTCATCGAGCGACGTGGACGGAATCCCGGTGACGCGAAACATGATGCTGCCCTCTTCCAGGGTGGGCATAAATTCCTTGCCCAAAAATGGAAATAGCGCAAGTGACGCGACAAGTAGTACCAACGCCCCGCTGACCACCTTCTTCTTGTTCTCCAGCGCCCAATCCAGCAAGGGCAGGTAGGCCCGCTTAACCCAGCGCACCAAAAAGGTGTCTTTTTCCTCCTTGGGTTTCATGAGCAGTGACGCTACGACCGGGATCAGTGTCATGGTCAGTATCAGGGAACCGACCATAGCAAAGGTGATGGTCAGCGCCATGGGCTTGAACAGCTTGCCCTCCAGGCCGGTGAGCGAGAACAATGGCAGAAACACCACGATGATGATCATGATGGCGAAGGCGATGGGATTGATCACCTCGCGCGCCGCTTCCAGAATGACGTGGGTTTTGTTCACCGTTTTGCCCACCTGATGGCTGAGCAGGCGGAAGCTGTTCTCCACCATGACGACCGCGCCGTCCACCATCATCCCGATACCGATGGCGAGCCCCGCGAGCGACATTAGATTGGCCGATAAACCCGCCTGCTGCATCATGATAAAGGCCATCAGCATGGCGAGCGGCAGGGCCAAGATGACCACCACCGCCGAGCGTAGCTCGCCCAGGAACAGAAACAACACCACGGCGACGAGTATCGAGCCCTCAATCAATGCGTCCTCGGCGGTCTTGACCGCCTTATCCACGAGTTCGGTGCGGTCGTAAATAGGGTTGATGGTCACACCCTTGGGCAGTGCTTGCCGCGCAATTGCGAGCTTTTCCTTCACCGCCTCCACCACACCCTTGGCGTTTTCTCCCAAGCGCGCCAAGGCCATACCCAATACCACCTCTTTGCCGTCCTTGGTGACGGCGCCGGAGCGCAGCGCCGGGCCTTCCTTCACCTCGGCCACATCGCGCACATAGACCGGCGTGTCTTCACGCTGGGTGATGACAATCGCGCCGATCTCCTTGGCATTCGACACCAGCCCCAGCCCGCGCACCAGATATTGTTCCTGACCAAGGTCAACGTACTGTCCGCCGACTTGGCGATTGTTGGCCTCCAGGGCCTGCATCACCTCCTTGAAAGTCAGTCCATACTTGATAAGCTGCTGCGGATTGATGAGCACTTGGTACTGTTTCTCATAGCCACCCCACGACGTGACATCGTCCACCCCGGGCGCGGTGCGCAGCAATAAGCGCACGCTCCAGTCTTGCAGCGTGCGCAAATCCATTTCGGACAGCTTTTTATCGGCGGATTCTATGGTGTACCAGAACACCTGGCCCAGCCCGGAACTGTTGGGGCCGAGCGCCGGCTCGCCGTAGCCTTGCGGGATGCGCTCCTTGGCCTCGATCAGCTTTTCCCCCACCAGACGGCGCGCGAAATAGATGTCAATGTCGTCCTTGAAATAAACGCTGACATAGGACAATCCAAACAGCGAGACGGAGCGGATTTCCTCCACCCCGGCCAGTCCTGCCATGGCGGTCTCGATGGGGAAGGTCAGCAGCTTTTCCACGTCCTCGGCGGCGAGCCCCGGCGATTCGGTGTAGACGTTCACCTGTACCGGCGTAATATCGGGAAAGGCATCCACCGGCACTTGTTGGAACGCGCGCACCCCGAAAAAAACCAGCAGGCCGAACGTCACCAATACAAGTACCTTATAACGTAAGGAAATATCGACGATAGCATTAAGCATGGTGGGTTCCTTTAATGGCCTTCGCCAATTTGCGATTTGAGTATCCGGGCTTTTAGGGCGTAGGCGCCGCTCGTCACCACCGTTTCACCATCGGCCACACCGGATTGGAGTATCACCCGCCCCCCCATCCTCTCACCTGTCTGCACGGGGCGCGGTTCAAAACCGCCATGCTCTGCGATGAACACCGTGGGTTGGCCTTGCATGAGCACCACCGCATCATCCGGCACTGACAAAGCAGGTTGGCCCACACCGGTCTCGATCGCCACGTTGGCAAACATGCCCGGTTTCAGCCTGCCGTCGGCGTTGGCCACCTCCACGCGCGCATTCACGGTACGGGTTTCCTGATTCACCATGCTACCGATGTAGGTGACACGGCCCTGGAAGGTCTCCTTGGGATAAGCCGCCACACTGACGGCTGCGGGCAAGCCCTCTTGCACTTTGCTCAAATCCTTCTCAAACACATTAGTCTCGATCCACACTGTGGATAAATCGGCGATGGTGAACAGAGACTTACCCGGCTCGGCGATATCCCCCAACACGGCGTTTTTTTCAATAACCGTGCCGGCAAAGGGCGATTGCACGGGAAAGGTTAAGGCCGCGCTATTGCTCCCTATCTTCGCTGGGTTTACGCCGAATAAAGTGAGCTTGCTTACCGCGGCGCGCTGTGCGGCGCGCGCCTTTTCCAGCTCCGTGCGTGCGCTGAGAAAGTCTTTTTGCGGAATGATTTTGTCTTTAAACAACTTCTGCGCGCGGTTGAAATTGGCTTTCGCCAAGGTCAAAGTGCTTTGGCTCTGCAGATAGGCGGCGCCGGCCTCATTCAGTTCTACGCTGTCCAGCATGGCGAGCGTTTGTTCTTTAACAACCTGGTTACCCAAGTTGGCCTCCACACTGACGATTCGTCCGGTCATACGCGGCTGGATATGCGCAAGGCGATCCTGGTCCGGTAGGATGTTGGCGGTTACGGTGATCTGCTCCGCCTGATTCCGCAGTTCGATTTTCTCGACCCGAACGCCCGCCGTCTTCGCCTCTTCCTCGGTAATCTTCAAAACGCCCTCTTCATCGTGGCCTTCCGCGGTCTTGCCCTCACTGGCTTCTTTGCCGGCCTGATCCTTCTCATGTCCCGCTTCTTCACTGTCCGGTTTCTGGGCAACGGCTTGCTCGTTCTCGGCCATCTGGGCCGCATCGCCGTTTCTGGCGCATGCCGTCACACTCAAAGCAATGGTCGCCGCGAGTAAGATCGCCGTACATCCCTTCATTACCTTCCAACTCATTTGGTTTCTCCGATATCTAACGTCATTTGACGCACGAACTTATCGTGCTTTAAGCGTAGGGAATCATTTAATTTCAACCGGGCCATCCCGCTGCCGTTTCCAATTGGGTTTTAGTCAGCCGCAGCGCAGTACGGGCATCCAACAGATCACGCCGGACATCGAGCACTTGGCGATTGACCAGCAGCAATTGTGTCAGGCCGATTTCGCCTTCCTCGTACGATTTCGTGGACAAGCTTAGATTTTCTTCCAGGCTGGGCAGCACCGATTGCTGAAGCCGCGCCAGACGCGCGCGCAGGTTCTCTAGCTGCTGCCACAAAGCCATGACCTGGGCGCGGGCGCCGCGGTTGGCGGTCTGCCGCTCGATCTGGGTTTGCGTAAGCTCGGTGACGGCGCGGCCGATGCCGGTCGCGTTGCGGCGGAATAGCGGAAGCGGAACGTTGACGCTTAAGCCGATAATGTCAGCGGTACTATCGAGCTCTCTCTCCCTGTCGCGCTTTAGGCTCAGCGTCACGTCCGGATAGACCGCACCCCTCTCCAATTGCAAGCGGCTGCGTGCGGCATTTTCCCGAAACTCCAGGGCGCGCAGTATTGGGCGATTGGCTGCGCGCTCCAATAAGTTCTCCAGCGTGTACGTGGCTGGAGTAGGTTCAAGCGACCCGGCAACCTCCGGCAGGTTCTCGGCCGGCAGTTGTAGCAGCGCGGCGAGTTCCGCGCGCGCCTGGGTCAGCCGCTCACTCAAGAGGGCTACCTGATTTTGCGCTCGCTCGGCCTCCACCTTGGCAAGATTGCCCTCCAAGCGGCTATCCTCGCCGGCAGCAACGCGCTTTTTAACGACTTGCGAGGCCTGCTCTATGAGGCGCAGCGTCTCTTGCTCAGACTGGATACGCTGCTGCAAGCTGAGCACATCGACAAACCGCGCTTCAACCTTGGCGCGGATTTGACGGCGGGTTTCCTGGATGTCTTGTTCCGTGGCGGCCAGATTTTGCTGCGCCGCCGCACGCCGCGCGCGCTGCTGCCCGCCGGTTTCGAAGGTCTGCGACACACCCAAACCACCTTCCAGATTATTGGCTCCCGCCCCGCCCGCTCCCGAACTGTCGCGCTCCCTCACCTCTCCGAAAATCTCCGGGTTATTCCACAGCGGTGCGCGGGCATCCTTAAACTCACCCTGGGCGGCATCCAACCGCGCCTGTGTGGACAGTAGGGTCGGATTCGCCTGCTCGGCCAGTTGCCAAGCTTGCTCCAAGGTCAGCGGCTCGGCTGTCGCAGAGGCGGCATAGAAGACTGTGCCGATCAATAACAGACCAACACGACGTACGAATTCAATTAGGAAAACAAAAACGTAACTCAGCGGTATCGGCCGCCTGTAGCGTCCGCTCGCACATAACGTGCTGAGATAAACCATGGGATACTCCTTTTCTTCGGAGAGAACGGGCTCGCTTGCGACGAACGCGTACTCCGGGATTAATCAAAAATTACTGATTAAATCCAAGAAAGGAGTTGAGGGGGGCGAAACTGAGACTCGGGGGAGGAAGATAAAAGGAAAGATGCTGTTAGGGGAAAAGGCAAGCTTGTCCCGTCTATGGACAGATTGCAGACTTTCATTACCTGTCCTACAACATGGCTAAAAAAATGGCAGCCATGGTTACACGTATCATTTGCATGACCAGTGTCTGAATCAACGCTTCCTGATACCAGAGACGAAATATTTGTCTGCGGATGCTTGGAGCCAAGGTCTGCCCAGACTTCCGGATTAAACGCCCACGCGCCCGTGTTGATCAATAAGGCAATCACCAATGAGGAAGCGATTTGAGGTATCAATCTACGCATACAGGTCATGATAGGTGAGGCTGCAGCGATTGTCCAGTCATCCCTAGAACCCAAAATTCACAAAAAGTTGCCTAAGGCCCTATTAAAAACACCCGGCACCCTCGCCATGAACAACAATAACGCCACCTGTATACTGCGCCGATCGAGAAGAGCGTTGGCTATATCCGTCAAAATAGCTCGCAATACGTCGTTCCGGCGCCAGTGCTGAAATATTTTCATAAACCGCTTGTAATAATCCTGCCACATCGCTATGCAACACTTCATGCTCCATTATCAATTAGGAGGCTAATCATGAAGCCGAACTCGCGTCACAGGCACTCGCTCAAAAAAGCTACTCTGTATGTATCCTTGGCGCTTGCCAGTACAAGCGCACTCGCCGCCGAAAATGCGGCGCAATGGTTTTCGGATGGACAGCAAGCGCTGGCGGATGCCAAGCACCTGCAACCTAATAAAAAACGCGCCAAGAATGTCATCCTGTTTATTGGCGACGGCATGGGGGTCTCAACCGTTACGGCGGCGCGGATTCTCGAAGGCCAGTTACGCGGCCAACCCGGAGAAGAAAATTCACTGAGCTTCGAAAAACTGCCTTATCTTGCACTGTCCAAAACCTACAGCGTTAACCAGCAAACGCCCGATTCGGCGCCGACCATGACCGCCATGGTGACAGGCGTAAAGACCGAGGACGGCATCCTGTCAGTGAATCAGAACGTGGTGCGCGGGGATTATAAAACCGTCGCCGGCAACGAACTCAAAACCATTCTCGAACAGGCCGAGAAAAAAGGGCTGTCTACGGGGGTCGTGACGACGACACGCGTCACCCACGCCACCCCGGCCGCGACCTATGCCCATAGCCCCGAGCGCAACTGGGAAAGCGATGCCGACTTGCCTGCCGACGCGGCTGCAGCCGGCTTCCCGGACATCGCGCGCCAGCTGGTCGAGTTTTCCTACGGCGATGGCCTCGAAGTCGCACTCGGCGGCGGACGCCGTAATTTCCTGCCGAATACCACGCCGGACCCCGAACTCGTTGGCAAAAAAGGCAGCCGCAAGGACGGCCGCGATCTGACCGCAGAGTGGATGAGCAAGTATCCCAACGCTGCTTACGTCTGGAATAAAGCGCAATTCGACGCGATCGATCCAACCAGAACCAAGCACTTGCTCGGGCTGTTCAATGCTTCGCACATGGAGTACGAACACGATCGCCCGGCGGATGTCGGCGGCGAGCCTTCGCTTGCCGAAATGACCTCCAAGGCCATTGATATTCTGTCGCAGAACGACAAAGGATATTTCCTGATGGTCGAAGGCGGACGCATAGACCACGGCCATCACGCCAGCAACGCGTTCCGTGCGTTGACGGACACCATCGCCTTCTCGGAAGCGGTTAAGAGCGCGCTGAGCAAAGTAGAAGACTTGAGCGATACCCTGATCGTCGTCAGCGCAGATCACAGCCACGTCATGACCATCGCCGGGTATCCAACTCGCGGCAATCCGATCCTCGGCAAGGTCAAAGGTAACGACAAGCAAGGCAATCCGTCTGCTGTCTTCAGCAAGGACATGCTGGGCCTGCCGTACACCACGATCAGCTACGCCAATGGGCCGGGCTACACGGGCGTATCGGACAAACAGGCGGAAGGTGCAAAATCCTATCCCCACTTTCCGTCCAAATACAGCGGCATCACCCAGGGTCGTCCCGATCTGACAGCGGTCGAGACGACTGAACCGGGTTATCTGCAGGAGGCTACGGTTCCGCTTAGCAGTGAAACGCACGCGGGCGAGGATGTCGCGATTTATGCGGGCGGCCCCGGAGCTCAGTGGTTCCACGGCGTGCAGGAACAGAACTATATTTACCACGTCATGGCGGGAGCGCTTAAGCTGGACAACGGCAAGCATGATCGTGACGACGACTGAAGTCGAGTCCGTTAACCGGCGCGGGCACTGCCCGCGCCGGTTCTCTTTCAGGAACAAGCCGGTGAAAATCAAAGCATTGCTGGCGGTGCTGGTTTATGTTTTTTGCGGACAAGCCAGTGCACGCACGCTTGAGGAAAACGCACCGGTTGCCCGCGACGTGAACGCGGTATTCGAGTCCAAAATCATGGTCGCCGGCCGGCCACAGGTCACTGAGTGGACGCTGCGGCGCACGGCGCACCGCGTCGAGATGCAAGAGGGCAGAAACGGCACAGGAGAGATATGGAGCCGGGATGAAAAAGGCAATATCTCTTTTGAGCGTGTGTTTCACAAACAGCGTCGAGTACTCGACTACTCGGCTGCCGACCTTCGCTCACTGGGTAGCTACCCGGAATGGGATAAAATCGCGGATGTGATCGATCCGCAATTGCTCGGCGGCGCCCTTAAACACGTGGGGACGACGCGCGTTATGGGCAAAACGGCGGAGCGCTATCGCGGCCGCTTGGGAAGCACGAGCATGGAAGTGACATGGCTGCCGCAAGATCGGCTTCCGTACCAAGTGAAGCAATCAGGCCCGAATCAGCGGACGGAACTCAAACTAAAACAGCTATCTGCGGTCACGCCTACCTCCTCCGACCAAGACTCAACCGCCTCGTATACGCGACTGGACTATGCCGATCTCGGCGATGATCCATCCGACCCGTTTTTCAAGCGCTTATTCGAGACTGCCGAACACCAGCATTGAACGGTACACAGGAATTGTTTAACTCAATAAGGTAAGCCCCGGCTCTGCCGGGGGACTTACCCAGGTTTGACCTGTACGATGGTCAAACGTGAATCTCAAATCCCCGCCAAGCAAGGTCAGGATCAGTCTGATCCCGCTTTTTGCTAATAATGCGCGTGGTCGGCGTCGGCTTCGTCCTCGTCTTTGTCCAGCGGCCAGAGTAAAGGGCGTCCAGCATCAGGCGATAGCGCGTCTCGCGGGCGTTGAGTTGAGCGAGGGCGGCGGCGAGGGAGGTTCCAGGGCCAAGCGGCGGGCGTTGAGCGTCTCGCTCAAACTTGCTTCGCCCAGGCTGTAGGCGCGGGCCATGAGTTCGGCGTTGTGCTGCATGGCGTCCGCCGCCGTGCGTGCGCTTTGCCAAGACTCATAGGCGCTGGCGGCATTGGCGTAAGTGTTGATGATCTCGGCGTTGAGGCGGCGCAATGTCAGCGCCTCGTTTTGCGCGGCGATGGAGGATTGCGCGAGCGCGGCGGATTGCGCAGCGGCGCGCGCGTGTAAAAGGGGTCGTAAAAGGGGTCGCGTCTTGTATTTTGATATTATGTTTTCCAATAATATGGGGTGGGCACATGGCGCGTACGTCCTCAAGCGCTCAGACCTCAGGATCAGAGCCCTTTCAAAGAGGGAACTCACCGGCGTCTCACTCTAACCCCTTAATCACGGCTTTGCGCGGCCCGCTTGACTGCGATTTTAGGCCGCTTGAAGTACCGCCCGCCGGATGTGCGGAGGCAGTTCGACAACTGAAAAGAAGCTGGATGGGTAAAGATAGTCTTCGCCGGATTCATCAACGATGCGGACTAGTTTGTGCTTTGCCGCCTCGCCGTCGGCAAGTGCGACGTAGAGCTTTCGCTTTTCCAACGACGCTTCATAACCCTCGTTATTTAAGCAGACCATCATTTGTTGGCTTGGTTTAGGCATTTTCAGAACCCTTCAATGAACCGTTTGATCTTGAACTCTTTCCTTCCGATACCCGATGCTTCGTACCAGTGAACCTCAGCGAGATGAGCGTGCCCGTCTCTAAGGAAGCTCTGAATAAGTCCATCCTGGACTTCTCAGAGCACGAAAAGCAAAAACGTGGTTTTTGCTTTTCTTCATTTTTCAAACACTTCCGTGTTTGAAAAATGGCGGTGCGTCCCTGCACCGCTGGAACCTCTGACTTAATCAGAGGTTCCCTAAGCCGAACGCGGGCGATGCCCTTGCGTTTACGCCAACGCCCTTTACCATATAGCTTTCTAAGACGTGCCACTTCACGGATAGAAGATCCGACGGCGAATGTTTCTGCGTGCGAAATTTCGCCGAGGATCTCAAAGTGCATGGGTTCATGGTGACAAACCCGACCGCCGTCGTCAATACCATAGCCATCAGAGGTCTAAGCAGTGCGTAGTCTGGGGAATGAAACGAAACCCGGGACAGCACTTCCCGACAACACTCAGGCTGGCGCTTCTTCGATAGTTTTAATAATGCGCGTGCGTCTCGTCTTCATCCCTATCGAGCGGCCATAGTTGGTGAGAGTCTAATAGCAAGCGATAGCGGGACTCGCGTGCATTGAGTTGCGCCAGTGCGGCGGCAAGGCCGGTCTCCAAGGCCTGGCGGCGGGCAAGCAGGACTTCCGATAATCCCATCTCACCGAGGCTATAGGCCCGCGTCATCAGCTCTGCATTGCGTTGCATGCCGTCGGCGGCGGCCTTCGCCTTTTGCCAACCGTCATAAGCGGCCACGGCGTTGTTGTAAGCATTGGGAATGTCGGCTCCAAGCCTGCGCAAGGTCTTGGCCTCGTTATAAGCCGCTATCTCGGCCTGGGCCAGAGCGCCCGATTCACTAGCGCGACGCGCCTCACCCGGCAGCGGTATGGATAAGAACAGGCCGGTGATGTGATCCCCACCGTCACGCTCGGAGGAATAGTTAATGCCGACGGTCGGATCGGGTGTTTTGTCGGCGCTGCTGCGATTCAGGTGTAGTTGCGCGCGCTGTACTTCGCCGTGCACCAGGGCGAGCTCGTGGTTGTGCTCCAGTATCTTCTCGCGCCAATAATCAAGCCCTTCCTGTAAGGGTTCCGGCTCAACCAGGGCGGGATCGCCGGGAAGCGTTATCCCCACGTAACGCTGGGTGACATCCGTCGCCGCCGTCTGTTCGCGCAATTTGGCCTGACGCAGCGCGTATTCCGCCTGCGCGAGCGCGGCCCCGCTGAGCGAGACCTCCAACTGGGGCGCGTCCCCTGCCGCCACACGCTTGCGTACGATAGCAAGTTGCTCGCCGAGCGCGTCCACCTGATTTTGCCACTGTTTGGCCTGCACGCGCTCTTGCTGCCACGCGAACCAGAGCCGCAGCAAGTCACGCCCACTCTCATGCAAGGCGTCGCCATAGGAGAGCTTGGCCAGGTTTATGCCTTGCGCTCCGAGCTGTTGGTCAATCGCTGCCTTACCAGGCAGCCGCAAGCCCCGCTCGAGGGCGGCATCCCATTCGTTGAAGTTACCGCTGTCGCGCACCCGGCGTTGCTTTTCTGTAAGTTTCGCCGTGAACTCATAAGGCCCGGCATTGAGCTTGCGGGCATTGGCCTCCCCCAGCTTGATGCCGGCCTGCGCCGCCTGCACCATGGGGCTGTTGTCCATCGCCTCTTTTACGGTTTGCAGCGGCGGCAAATCGGGATAATCGGTAAAGTTCTCTTGTGCAGCAGAAACGGCGGCAGTGCCCGCCGCGAAGATGAAAAACCAGATGCGCATCACAGGAAACTCCCAAACTCCGTAACTGGAGTCATGTAATAAACGATGTTGGTGCGCGGCAGCGCCTGCTTGATATCCCGCAGCAAGGTTTGCGCATCGGCATGATGCATAATGATTTGTATCTCTACCCGGTGTGCACGGCCGCGCACTTTTTCGGCCATGCTCTGATAGGTAACATTGCGCCCGTGACCCTCCACCTCGGAGGTAATGAAGCCACCGGCAAGCGTTTCATGCTCCAGCAACAAGTCCAGAATATTTTCTTCCAACGCCTTGGGGACAATCAGCGTCAAACAACGATCGGGCGAGTTCATTTTTAGGCCTCCTTCGGGCTTATGCCAAAGCGGCGATAAAGAATAGGCAGCAAGATCAGCGTCAGCAGGGTGGCGCTCACCAGACCGCCGATCACCACGATCGCCAAAGGTTTCTGAATCTCCGATCCGGGGCCGCTGGCAAACAGCAACGGCACCAGGCCGAAGGCGGCGATGCTGGCGGTCATCAACACCGGGCGCAAACGCCGCTTCGCTCCTTCGATCACCACAGCAGCGAGCGCCATGCCTTGCGCGCGCAACTGGTTGAAGTAACTGACCATCACCACGCCGTTCAATACCGCGATGCCAAGCAGGGCGATAAAGCCGACTGAGGCGGGAACGGATAGATATTCCCCCGACAGCCATAGGGCGAACACGCCGCCGACCATGGCGAATGGGATGTTGGAAAGCACCAGCACCGCCTGGCGTACCGAGCCGAAGGTGGCGAACAGCAACAGAAAGATCAGCCCCAATGCCACCGGCACCACGATAGCAAGACGCGCGGCGGCGCGCTGCTGATTTTCAAATTGTCCGCCCCAACTCAACCGGTAGCCATCAGGTAATTTCACGCGCTCGCTCACCGCCCGTCTGGCCTCTTCCACAAAGCCGACCAGGTCGCGGTTCTGCACATTGGAGAGCGTCACTGACATGCGCGCGGCGTTTTCACGGTCTATCTTGACCGGCCCGTCCACGCGCTGCAACTTGGCCACGGTGGAAATCGGGACATTCCCGCCATTGGGCAAAGCCAGGGTCAGTTGGGAAAACAGGGTCGGCGAGGTACGCACGTTATCTTCACCGCGCAGCAACACCGGCGTGCGCCGCGCCCCTTCCAGCACTACGCCCAAGGTCTTGCCTTCCAGTTGTGAGCGCAACGCCTCGCCGATGTCATCCACGTTCAAGCCCATGCGCCCGGCGGCGAGCCGGTCGATCCCGACCGTAAGATATTGCACGCCCTCATTCTGCACCGTATATACATCCTGGCTGCCGGGGACGGTCTTCAGCACCGCCTCGATCTCCGCGGCCAAGCGGTTGAGGGTGGCGAGATCCGGCCCGAACACCTTCACCGCGATATCGCCGCGCACGCCGATAATCATCTCCTGCACGCGCATGTCTATCGGCTGGGTGAAGCTGTAGGAAATGCCCGGCAATTGATCGAGCACCTTGCGCAGTTCATCTTTCAGCCATTCCTTGTCGGGTACGCGCCACTCGCTGCGCGGCTTGGTCTTTAGATAGGTGTCGGTCTGATTCAGTCCCATCGGATCGAGACCCAACTCATCCGCCCCGGCGCGCGCCACGATGCCGGTTACTTCCGGCACCTGGCTCATTATCGCCTGATGGATTTTCAAATCCAGCGCGGCGGTTTGCTCCAGGCTGATGGAAGGCAGTTTCACGATGCCGACAATGAGATCACCCTCGTCCATTTCCGGCATGAAGGTCTTGCCGGTTTGCATGTAAACAAAAACGGTCAACAGCAATGCCACTCCGGCTGCCGTCACAACGGTTTTTACGTGATTCAAGGACCAGCGCAACAGCGGTTCATACAGCGCGTTTGCCTTACGCACCAGCCAGGGCTCATTATGCGCAACCCGTTTCAGCAGAAAGGAAGCGAGCACCGGAATAATCGTTAGAGAAAGCGCTAGCGAGCCGGACAGGGCGAACACGATGGTCAATGCCACCGGGATGAACAGTTTGCCCTCCAGGCCTTGCAGTGTGAGCAGCGGCAGGAACACGATGATGATAATCAGAATACCGGCGGTCACGGGTGTCGCCACCTCGCGCACCGCGCGGTAAATCACATGCAGGTGCGGCACAGACGCGGCGCTCTTGTCGTGCGCGAGATGCGAGACGGTGTTTTCCACTACCACCACCGCCGCGTCCACCAGCATGCCGATGGCAATCGCCAGCCCGCCCAGGCTCATCAGATTGGCCGACATGCCGAATAGCCGCATCATGATAAAGGTGACCAGCGCCGCCAACGGCAAGGTCAGCGCCACCACCAGCGCGGCGCGCAGATTGCCCAGAAACAGAATGAGCAGAATCACCACCAGCACGATGGCTTCCAATAAAGCCTCAGAGACAGTGCCGACCGCGCGCTCCACCAGGCTGCCGCGATCATAAAACACTTTTGTTTTCACCCCCTTTGGGAGCGTGGGGGTCAGTTCCGCCAGCTTGTTGCGCACGCCCTCCACCACTTGCTGTGCGTTCGCGCCGCGCAGGCCCAGCACCAGGCCCTGCACCGCCTCGCCCTTGCCGTCCTTGGTCACCACGCCGTAGCGGGTGAGACTGCCGATGCGCACCTCGGCCACATCGCCCACGCGCACCGGCATGCCATCGCGGCTGGTCACGACGATGGCGCGCAAGTCGTCCAGCGTCTTGATCGTGCCCTCGGAACGCACCAGCAACACCTCTTCACCGTCGGTGAGACGTCCCGCGCCGTCGTTGCGATTATTGGTCTCCAGCGCCGCCTGCAATTCATCCAGGCCAATGCCGCGCGCGCGCAAGGCCATGTTGTCCGGCGCCACCTCGAAACTGCGCACCAGCCCGCCCAGCGCGTTGACATCGGCTACGCCCGGCAAGGTACGCAGCGCCGGGCGGATCACCCAATCCAACAGGCTCCTGCGCTCCATGAGCGAGAGATCGCCGCCCTCGATGGTGAACATGAACATCTCGCCCAGCGGCGTGGTGATCGGCGCGAGGCCGCCGGAAATACCGGAAGGAAGATCGCCGGCGATATTGTTGTAGCGCTCCGCGACCTGCTGCCGCGCCCAGTAAATGTCGGTGCCGTCCGTAAAATCGAGGGTGATGTCGGTCAGCCCGTATTTGGTCACCGAGCGCAGGATTTTCTGGTTCGGGATGCCGAGCATCTCCACCTCGATGGGCGCGGTGATGCGCGCCTCGATCTCTTCCGGCGTCATGCCGGGGGCCTTGATGATGACCTTGACCTGCGTGGACGAGACATCGGGAAAGGCGTCTATGGGCAAGCCTTTGAAGGCATAGCTGCCGCCCGCGATGAGCAGCAACATGAACAGCAACATCAGCAGACGCTGGGTCAGGGCGAATTCAACCAGGCGCGCCAGCATCATTCGCCTCCACCCAGTCCCTGCCAAGCGCCTTTCAAGGCCACCACGCCACGCACCGCGATACGTTCATCGCCGCGCAATGGAGCTTGAACAGTGCTGGTCTCCGCCTCCGCGCTCACCACCGTCACCGCTTGCGCCCGAAAACCGCTGGGAGTTTGTACAAACACATACACCTGTCCTTGCTGGCGCACCAAGGCCTGGTTCGGCACGGCCCACTGTTGGGTCACGGTGTCGGGTGCGGCAATCATCACCTCAATCTGTTGCCCGGGGCGCAGGCGTTGTGCGCCTTCGGTCACCTCTGCGCGCACCATCACGGTCTGATTGGCGCTATCCACGCTGCGCCCCACCGACAGCACCTTGCCGACGGCTTGATAAGCGGGCACAGTGATCTTGCTGCCCTCGTTTATCTGCGCCAGCCGCGACAGCGGCACGGCGACCTCCAGCCACAGAGGCGAGAGGCTGGCCAATTTGTAGAGCGGGGCCGACGCCTCGGTGCGCTGTCCGGCCACGGCCAGTTGTTCCAGCACCACACCGTCCATAGGGGAGACAATCTCCACGGCGCTGGTCAGGATGCGCTGGTCCCGCAACTGCTGAATGGCCGCTTTACTCATGCCATAAAGAGACAGTAACTGCTGGCGCTCGGCCAATTCGGCGGAGGCTTCGGTAAACTCGTTTTTCGTCATTAAATAGCGGCTCCCCGCAATGATGCCATCCTTGAACAGTTTCTCATCGCGCCCGAGATTCTCGCGCCGTAACGCCGCCCGCGTCACCGCTTGTAAGAATGTCCGTTGCGCTTCGATGAGCGTGGGGCTTTCCAGGCGTGCCAGAATCTGATCCTGTTTTACCTGCTCATTGACGGCCACCCGCATGCTCTCCACGAAACCGGCCACGGGCGCACTCACAATGTGCATCTGGCTGTTGGGGATCACCACCTGTGCAGGCAACCCGGCCGCAACCTCTGCCTCTTGCTTCCGGAGGGACGCAGTCGCAATGTCCAGGGATTGCGCCTGTTCAACAGACATCGGAATGTCCTCGGCGGCGTACAGCACCGGGAAGGTAAAAACATTACTCAATAGCAGACAAATAGTGCGCAGCTTGCGCATGCCCTTTACTCCTGTAGCTTGGCGCCAAGCGGCCAAGCCTGCTTAGTAGGTTTACTAATCCGGCGGCCGAATGAATTCGGCCCTACAATCCATGAACTACTGGAGATTAAAGGATGTAAGGAGGGGCGTGCGCGGGGGGTAAGGCAAAGTGCCAGCGTGGAACGGCGATGCTGGGCGGTGAAATAGCAGCAAGGCAGGCCTGCGTCTGTCCTGACGAGAACCTGAAAGGAGGCAGGCCGGGATCGGCTGAGCCGGAAAGTTTTTTAGAGAGGGTCAGGGCTGCCGTGACGGCCTGCGTATCCAGCGCCTCAACCTTGGCTTCAGGGCAGGGCGAAGTATCGAGGCAGTACAACTCCACCACGTCATGCTGATGGACACCGGACAAATCGTGCGTCTTGGCATCAAAATGGGCATGCAGCAGCGGCGCAAAGCATTGCAGCAGCGCAAATAAAAAGACCGCAAACAGCCTGCTGTAGTAACTCGCCATGACTTTATGGTAACTGCAACCTAAAAAGGTTGCCAGAGAATTTTATTAAAAGATTTTTAAGGAAACTCTGAAAAATATATCGCCAACCGCCAAGGCGCCAAGGTCACCAAGAAAAAAGGCTTGAATTTGTAAAGAAAAGTCTTGGCGTTCTTGGCGTCTTGGCGGTTCAACATGATCAGAGCTTCCTTAAGTTTGACACAGGATGCTGGCCGGGCATGGCTTCCGGGCGATGGTGTGCGCCATCCTTGATGCAGTGCCGCATGACCGATCTGACTACATCGAACACCAGTTAGCGCATGACGGAGCCGCCGGGAGCATTGCGCAGGTGGCGGAGGCTGCCTTGTGGCCGGAGACGCCGCGTGATGAGAGGTCGAATCGCGTTGGTCGCCATATCTCACAGACCAATTTGTAACAGCCGCTCCTTTCCACCCAAGTAATCTTGACCGGCAAAGATTATATATGTACACTGGCGCATATATGAAAAGCGCTACGGATTTTTTCAGGCTGCTCGGTGAAACCACTCGCTACCGCCTCCTGCAAGCCTTGTCCCATGGTGAGTTCTGCGTCTGTGAGTTGGTGGATGCCTTGGACGTTCCTCAATACACCGTGTCACGACATCTCGCTGAATTACGTAAGGGAGGATGGGTCACGGAACGCCGCGACGGTACCTGGATTTATTACCGTCTTGCACCGGCGCGCGCGAAGCTCATCCATGACGTGCTGGAGAGCGTCACACGGAACGGGCTCGCCGACAAGCAACTCGACAAGGACAAGGCGCGCCTCAAGAAGCGTCTCTCGCTACGCGAGAAGGGGCGCTGCGTGCTGGGCTACGACGAGCTTTGAATTTTTTTACCCCTTTGCATGCATGATTGCGCATATTGACATAGATAAGCCAAGGACCTCGATCTCCCAGACCCTCGAATTGCACGTCGAGGGTCTGTGCTGCACCGGGTGTGCCGTAGCGGTGGAGAAGGCGCTCAAGCATCGCGCCGGGGTCGAGGACATCAATATCCTGTCGGCCGCCGAGAAGGTGCAGATCCGCTACGACGCCGAACGGGTGAGGCCGGAGATGCTCGCCGACGCCATCACCGCGCTCGGCTACAAGACCACCTACTCGCAAGAAGGCGTAACTACGCCTGCGCTCGAAACCAAGCGCCTGCCGCTTGGCAACGCGATTTCATTCGGCTTCGTCGCCCTGGTCGCAGTCATCATCCTCGCGGAAATCGGCGCCGAGTCCCTGGGGCTGTTCGAGCGCGCGCAGGCGCGCGTGCCGCTGCCGGTGCTGCTCGCCGCGATTCTGATCGGCGGCTATCCGATCTTCCGCCGCGCCTTTCTCGGGCTGCGCAGCCGCCAGATCAACGTGGACACGATGATGAGCGTGGGCATCCTGGGCGCGGCGGCCATCGGGCAATTTACTGCCGCAGCGCTCATCGTCTTTTTCATGAACCTCGCTCATTGGCTGGAAGCGTTCACCATCGGCAAAGCCCGGAAGGCCATCCAAGAGCTGATCCGGCTTGCGCCCAAGACCGCGCACATAAAATTCGATGGACGCGAACTCGAAGTGCCGGTGGAAAGGCTCGCGCCCGGCGATGTCGTCGCGGTCCGCCCGGGCGAGCAAATCCCGGCCGACGGCGTGGTGATTGCTGGAGCGAGTGCCGTCAACCAAGCCTCAATCACCGGGGAGAGCCTGCCGGTGGAGAAACGGCCCGGGGATACGGTCTTCGCCGCGACGCTGAACGAACGCGGCCATCTCGAAGTGCGCGTAACCCGCGTCGGCGCGGACACGACTTTCGGCAAGATCGTCAAGCTCGTGGAGGAGGCCGAGGCGGTCAAAGCGCCGGTGCAGAAGTTCGCCGACCGCTTCATGACTTATTTCCTGCCTACCGCGATTGCTGTCGCGGGGCTGACCTATTTTATTTCGGGCGAGGCGACCTACGCGATCGCCGTGCTGGTCGCCGCTTGTCCGTGCGCCGTCGGGCTCGCCACCCCGCTCTCGGTCGTCGCCGGTGTGGGGCGCGGCGCGCGGCATGGGCTGCTCATCAAGGGCGGGCTTTATCTCGAACGCCTCGCGCGCGTTGACTGCGTGGTGATGGACAAGACCGGGACGATCACCTTCGGCAGACCGCAGGTGACCGGCATCGTCGCTCTGAACGAAAGGCCCGCCACCGAACTGCTCGCACTCGCCGCCGCCGTGGAGCAGCGCTCCGAGCACCCGCTCGCCTCGGCCATCCTCTCGCGTGCACAGGCCGAGGGGATCACAGCGTCCGAAGCGCAGGACTTCGAGTATGCCGTGGGCAAGGGCATCGGCGCGCGCGTCGCGGGCCGTGCGGTACTGCTCGGCAACGCGCGCTTCCTTGATGAGCGCGGTGTCTCGGTGCCGACTGAAGCGGGAAACCGGATCGAGGCGTTCGAGCGTGAGGGCAAGACCGCTCTGCTGCTCGCCGTGGACGGCCGACTCGAAGGTCTGATCGCGGTTGCGGACGTGATCCGCGCCGAGATCCCGGAGGCGGTCGCCGCATTGAAGCGGCTCGGTATCAAGCGCCTGATACTGCTCACCGGCGACAACGAACGCGTCGCCGCCGCGGTCGCCGCCCAGATCGGCGTCAGCGAGCACCGTGCGAGCCTCCTGCCCGAGGACAAGATCGCCATTATGCGCGAGTTGCAACGCGCCGGTTACACGGTGGCGATGGTCGGCGATGGCGTGAACGACGCGCCCGCGCTGGCCCAGGCCGACGTCGGCATCGCCATGGGCGTGGCGGGCAGCGACGTGGCCTTGGAGGCCGCGCACGTCGCGCTCATGCGCGATGACTGGCGCGAGATCCCCGAGGCCATTCGAACCGGCCGTCGCACCTACCGCACCATCCGCCAGAACATCGCGCTCGGCATCACTTGGGATGTGATCACTATGGGGCTTGCCTCGGCGGGCATCCTGAGCCCGGTGATGGCTGCGGCGACCGAGGTGGTGCCGGACGTGCTGGTGTCGCTCAACTCGGCGCGGCTGCTGAAAACGCCGCGTCGCGGGAACTGAAAATCATACTGCTAAGGAGGATGAATCATGAGTGATATCGAGAACAAGCGCAGGCCGTGGCGGCGGCGGGGCGTCGTGATCGCCGCGTTGGCGGCACTCGCAGGCTTTGGATACGTCGCTGTGCAGCAGTTCCCCGCTAACGCGCTGCCCGACCTGCTCGGTGCCGCACAGCGTCCGCTGCAGCCCGGCGAGATCCACGTGCAGGACATCGCGGCCGACCCCAAGGGTTATCAGGGCAGCATCCTGGTGCGCGGGGTGGTAGCACGCTATGCATCGAACGATGCCAATTTATTTGCGCTGGTAGACACGCGCGAGGCGCGGGCTTGCAAGTCCACCGGCTGCGCCAAGTTCTACCTGCCCGTCAGGATCGACGCCGCTGTTCCGAAGCCCAAGGAGTGGGATGAGCTGGATGTGCGCGGGCAGATTGTCGCCGACGCGCGCATAACCTTCCTCAAAGCCGAGAGCGTCCAGAGCCTCGGCCCGATCCGGTGAGGCGCGCATGAATCTCTGGAAGCTTACTTGGCGTAATCTCACGCGCCGCAAGGGCCGCTTCGTTTTCACCCTCGCCGGTGTGGCCGTCGGCATGGCCGCCTTCGTCGCGCTCATGACGCTCGGCGAGGCGCTGACCCACGAGGTCAAGAAACAGGCGCAGGGGCTCGGCGGACAACTGGTGGTGACGCCGAAGGGCTGGTGCGCCTACGAGCAGATTTCAGTGCTCACCGGCGAGCAACTGCCGGAGGCGATCCCGATGTCCGAGCTCGCCAAGATCCAGGCCTTGCCGGGCCTCAAGGCGGTGCCCCACCTCAACCAGCGCACGGCGTTCCGCAATCGCCCGGTGCCGGCGATCGGTATCTGGCCGGCGGAGATGCACGCGCTTCAGAAATGGCGGCTCACCGCCGGGCGCTACTTTAATGATGCGCAGGAACGCGGGGTCGTGATCGGCTCGGCCATCGCCCGGCAGTTCGAGTTGAAGCCCGGCGACAACTTCACCGTCCGCGGCCAGGCCATGCCGGTGCTCGGCGTGCTCGCCGAAACCGGTACCAAGGACGACATCGCCGCTTTCCTCCCGCTCGCGGTCGCGCAGGCGATCTACGGCGTGCCGGACAAGGTGTCGTTCATCACGGTGCAGGTGCAGGACATCAGCCAGCTCGACGCCGTGAGCCTGAAGATACAGGAGGTCGCCAATGTCGCGGTGGTCAGCGACAAGCAGCTCACCGCCTCCATCCTGTCGATCATCGGCACCGTGGGCGCGGCGATGCAGGCGATCGCGGCGGTCGGCGTGCTGATCGCGGCCTTCGGCATCGTCAACACACTGCTCACGGCGGTATACGAGCGCCGGCGCGAGATCGGCATCTTGCAGGCGATCGGCGGCAATCGTTCGACGCTCTTTGGCGCCTTCTTACTAGAGTCCGGTCTCTACGGGCTGCTGGGCGGTCTGCTCGGAATCGCCCTGGGCGCGCTCGCCGCGCACACGCTTGGGCCGCGCTTGACGCAAAACGCCTTCACCGCTGCGTTGCCGCCGTCGCCCCTGCCGACCGTGGACGGTGCCACCGTGATGCTCACTCTCGCTTTCTCCGTCACGCTCGCGCTGATCGCCGGGCTCTATCCCGCGTGGCGCGCGGCGCGCCTGTCACCCATGGAGGCGATCCGCCATGTCTGAAGCATTGATCCAGATGGAGTGCGTCACCAAGGTCTACGGCCGGGGCGCGGCGCAGACCGCGGCGCTGCGGGACATCTCGCTCGCGATCGCGCGCAACGAGTGGCTCGCGATCATGGGCCCGTCCGGGCACGGCAAGAGCACGCTCTTACAACTCATGGGCGGGCTCGACCGCCCGACCACGGGCGCGATCCGGCTCGATGGCGCGGAGCTCAGCGCACTCTCGCCGGGACGGCTCGCCGCGATCCGCGCCCGTCGCATCGGCTTTGTGTTCCAGTTCTTCAACCTGCTGCCGCATCTCACGGCGCTCGAGAACGTGCAGACCGCATTGTGGTTCGGCGGCACGAGTCGGCAGAATGGCCGCGCCTTGGAACTGCTGGGCCAAGTGGGGCTCGCAGACAAGGCGCGCTCCCTGCCGGGCGAGCTTTCCGGCGGACAGCAGCAGCGTGTGGCGATCGCCCGCGCCTTGGCGAACGAGCCGGACGTGCTGCTCCTGGACGAGCCGACCGGCAACCTGGACTCGGCTGCCGAGGCGGAGCTGCTCGCGTTGCTCGATGTGTTGCATGGCTCGGGCCGGACCATCGTGATGGTCACGCACAACCCTGTCGTGGCGAGCCGCGCGAAACGCCTGGTGTCGGTGCGCGACGGCCGGATCGAGCGGGATGGCTGAGATGTTACGCATGAACAAAAGGCTCGCCCTGTTCCTGGGGACCGTGTTGACCCTGACCGCAGCGGGCGCCGCGGCATACATACTGTCTGCGAAGTCCTCGATGGGTAATGTTGCCTTTACCACCCTCAAGGGCGAGCGCATCCAGCTCCGCGATTTGCGCGGGAAAGTAGTGCTGGTGAACTTCTGGGCTACCACCTGTCCGACGTGCGTGAAGGAGATGCCCGAACTCGTCAAAACGTATCATCGCTACCATCCGAAGGGTCTCGAGATCATCGCGGTGGCCATGTCCTTCGATCCGCCGGTGTTCGTCAAAGAATTCGCCGAGCAGCACGCGCTGCCGTTTCCGGTCGCGTTGGACACTCAAGAGGAAGCTGCTAGGGCTTTTGGCGGTGTAAAGGCCGTGCCCGCCACGTTGATCCTGGACAAGGAAGGACGGCTGGTGTCGCGCACCCTCGGCTTGATCGAGTTCGACAAGCTACACGCGTATCTGGATCAAGCACTCCACTGAATCGGACCGGCAGTGACATGAAAGAGATATTGAACGCCCAACGCCGGTATTGACAAAAAACATTTGCCCAACGGCCCGAAATGTTCGGGACGTAGCCTGGCGCTAAGCGGCCAAGCCTGCTTAACAGGTCTAAGGCGCCTCTGACTTAGCCAGAGGCGCCTGCGATACAGAGAAGAGCGAAGCGAAGGGTTCGTCTCTGAAAAATTCATGGGTGAATTTTTCAGAGATTCCTTCTTAGAACTTATCCATAAATAATTTACCGCAGAGGACGCAGAGGAATACCCTCAAGAAGGGTTTGTTTCTCCTCCGCGTCCTCCGTGGTGAAGCCTTTTCATCGCAAGGGAGACACAGGGGAGCTATTTATGGATATGCTCTTAGTTTGGCGCAGTATGCCGTCCCGGCGCGGCGCGCATGCAGGCTGGCTCGCGCAAATTTGCTATCATAGGGCGCATGACCACTCTACTTGAACTCAAAAATATCGAGTGCCGCTATGGCGATCTCGTGGCCGTGCGTAATCTTTCCATGCAGGTCGGAGAGGGGGATCTGGTGTGCCTGCTGGGGCCGAGCGGTTGCGGCAAAAGTACCGCGTTGCGCGCGATTGCCGGTTTTGAGCCCGTGGTCAGCGGCGAGATTACGCTGGGCGGCGTGACGCTGTCGCGCCCGGGCTTCATGCTTCCGCCCGAGAAACGCCACATGGGGATGGTGTTTCAAGACTACGCCCTTTTCCCCCACCTCAATGTCAGCGATAACATTTGCTTTGGCCTGCGCGGGCTCACCAAGCAGGCTCACCAGGAAATTGCCACCCGGCTGCTCGGTGTGGTCGGTCTGGCGGGGCTTGAGGAACGCTATCCCCACGAACTCTCCGGAGGACAGCAACAGCGTGTCGCCCTGGCCCGCGCCCTGGCGCCGAAGCCCGCGCTGATCCTGATGGATGAACCGTTCTCCAATCTTGACGTAGACATGCGCGAACGGCTCAGCATGGAAGTGCGCGCCATTCTCAAAAGCCAGGGCAGCACCGCAATTCTGGTCACGCATGACCAGCACGAGGCCTTTGCGCTCGGCGACCGGATCGGTGTGATGTCGGAAGGCGCCATTCTGCAGTGGGACACGCCGTACAACCTTTATCATGAGCCGGCCAATCGCTTTGTCGCCGACTTTATCGGACAGGGCGTTTTTCTACGCGGCCGGCTGCTCAGCGAGAACACCATCCTCACCGAGCTCGGCGTCATACAAGGCAAGCATACCTATGATTGGCCGCGCGGCGCCACGGTGGAACTGTTGGTCAGGCCGGACGATATCATCCACGACGACGCGGCCGAGATGCGCGCCGAGGTCATCCACAAGGCCTTCAAGGGCGCGGAGATCATGTATACGCTGCGTCTGCCCACCGGGAGCCAGGTGCTGTCCCTGTTCCCCAGCCATCACAATCATACCCTCGGTGAGAAGGTAGGTATCAAGCTCGACGTGGATCACGTCGTGGCGTTTAAGGGTGAGGGGTGAGGGGATCTTTGTTCAATCTATATTGAACCGCCAAGACTTATCTCTATAATTCAAGGATTTTTCTTGGCGATCTTGGCGGTTGGCGATAGTTTTTTTCGGAGCTTCCTTAGACGTTCAAAGAACGCAAGAGCATTTCAGCTTCCCGCAGGATAGCGCTGCGCGCAAAGATCAACTGCCAGCGCCGTCCGCCGACCTGCCGCCACAGCACCGCCGAACGGACGGCGGCCAGCAGCAGGGCCCGCACCTTGTTGGTGTTGTCGGGGCTGGAAAGATAGCCCTGCTCGCCTTGCACCATGATGCGCGGCGTGAGTGTGCTCAGCGTGTCGCTGTAAATCCCCGCCAGACCGGCAATGACATTGGTATGAGTGATTTGGAAATGTGCGGTCTGCGCCTGAGTCCTCTCGACGCCTATGCGAATTTTGTCAAGCATGTCCGGGCGTTTCGCCAGTTGACGCTCCAGATGCATGACGCCGATGACATACTTGGTCATCTCCAGATCTCTGTGCGCAGTTTCTTTACCCAATTGCTCGCGCACCCGTTCGAGACCCAGCGCAACGCCTGCCGCGCCTCCATAGATAGACGCGGTGGTTTCCGCGTCTATCTTCAGCACGCTGCCGAGGCTCGCCTCCAGCGCCGCGCTGCCGGAGGTGTTTTTGCGCGCCACCTGCTGCACCAGATGACAGGCCTGCAAGATACCGGCGAGGGCGAGGGTTCGATCGGTGTAAGAGGTCATGTCGTTATCCTAAAAACGCCGTTTCACCGCAGAGGACGCAGAGAACACAAAGGGATTTAAGTGGTTAGCTTCACAAGCCCGTTCACCCAGCGGGTGATGTGGAGAAACGAGATACACAATTGTTTTTACTACAGACTCTCTGCGTCCTCTGCGGTTCAAGAGCTTTTTATAGAGTTATTCGTTTAGCCGGGATTTCTCGTGGATCACTCCGCCGCCCAGACATTCCGCGTCGCGATAAAATACCACGGATTGACCGGGTGTGACGGCCCACTGGGGGTTATCAAACGCCACTTCACAGATGCCGTCCTTGATGGCGGTAATGACACAGGATTGATCGGCCTGCCGATAGCGGGTCTTGGCCGTGCACGACGCGGGGAACTGCGGTGCGGCGCCGGCCACCCAGTGCAGATCGCCCGCCTGTAGTCGGTTGCTGAACAGCAACGGGTGGTCATGGCCCTGCGCGACGATCAACGCATTGTGCGCCATGTCTTTATCCACCACATACCAAGGGTCGCCGCTGCCGTTGCGCCGCCCTCCTATGCCTAAGCCCTGACGCTGGCCGAGCGTGTAATACATCAGCCCGTCGTGCCTGCCGATCAGCGCGCCGTCAACCGTACGGATCTCGCCCGGTTGCGCGGGCAGATAGCGGCCGAGAAACTTTTTGAAGTTGCGCTCGCCGATGAAACAAATGCCGGTACTGTCCTTCTTGGCATGATTCACAAACCCCTGGCGGGCGGCGATCTCACGGACTTCGTGTTTGGTAAGCTCTCCAACAGGAAACAATACTTTCGCCAACTGCGCCTGACCGAGGGTGTAGAGAAAATAGGTCTGATCCTTGTTCCCGTCGCGCGCCTTGAGCAGATGAAATATCCCGTCTCGCTCTTGCACACGCGCATAATGGCCGGTGGCGATCCTGTCCGCGCCGAGTTCCAGCGCGTGATCCAGAAAGCTTTTGAACTTGATTTCCTTGTTGCAGAGCACGTCCGGATTCGGCGTGCGTCCGGCGCGGTATTCCTCCAGAAAATAACTGAACACCCGCTGCCAGTATTCGGAAGAAAAATTCGCTGCGTGCAGGGCGATACCGATCTGCGCGCAGACCTGTTTGGCGTCCGCAAAATCCTGCTCGGCGTTGCACGCGTCGTCGGCGTCGTCGCCCTCCCAGTTTTTCATGAACATCCCGCGCGCATCGAAGCCCTGCCGCAGCAACAGCCAGGCCGCGACGGAAGAATCCACGCCGCCGGACAGGCCGACGACGATGCGCAGGTTTTGGTTATCAGTCATTTGGTGTTGAAGACGCGAAGCCGCCGAAGACGGGCCAAAGCTACTCATCAAAATCCTTCTTGTCCCGCCAGTCTTCAAGTTTCTGAATATAAGGCGGCTGGCCGTTGTCCAGAAACCACGAGTCCACGGCAAACAACGCGTCGCTGCCGGCCTCGCGTATCACCGCCGTGGTATGCGGCCAGCCGAAGATAAAAAAACCGCGGGTGGCCCGGTCTTCGACACTGTGCCACTTCAACAGCCCGTCCTTGAGCAGCATCGTTAAATAGGTCGTCGTGTTGGTGGACTCGTCAATGCAGTCCATCTGGCCTTCAATCCCAACGCCCTGAAAATTTCTGCCCTTATCTTGTTCCGTGCCGGTGAGCGGTCCGACCATGGCCTCCATAAGAGCTATGGCCTGGGCGATACGCTCCCGCTCCTGTACCGCATCGAGAGGGGGCGGCAGAAACAGCCGGCGTTCCCGTTGCCACTGTTCGGGTTGCAGGCCCACCACGGTTACACGCTTGCAGGTATGCTCGGAACATACTGAGAAGCGCGCAGGAGTAGGGTCGGTGATGATATCCGGCCTTACGAAGGTGTCGGCCAGTACCGGCTGCGCCAAGCTGGCGAGGTTGACCAACACGATTCGAGTCACGCCCCGCATGTCGGCGTGAGCATCATGGCATGTCCACCAGCAGGTCGAGCGGGTAACGCCGTCCCGCCAGATAATCATCCACGCAGCGCAGCACCAGAGGACTGCGCAACCGGCTGCCCAGCGCCGTCAGCTCGTCACGGCTCAGCCACACCGCCTGCACGATACCCTCATCCAAGGGCCGACCCGTCTCCTCATCATGACAGGCGCCGGTAAAACAGACGCGCAGATAGGTGGTCCCGGTGTGGGTGTTTTTCCAGCGATACACGCCGACCAGTGCCGTAGGCTCGAAATGCCAGGCCGTCTCTTCCAGGGTTTCGCGCGTGACCGCCTTAATCAGGCTCTCGTCCTCATCGAGGTGACCGGCGGGCTGGTTGTAGACACGCTTGCCGTCGGCGTCCTCCTCCACGATAAGGAATCGTCCCTGACGTTCCACCACTGCCGCGACGGTGACATTCGGCTTCCAAATCATATTTGCAAATATATCATAAAAAACGCAGACTTAGAGGTTGGGGACGAAATGTGCCGCGCGCGAAAACTTGACTCCCTTGGCAACTCTTATCAGAATCTCTGGAAACCGCCTTGAGGAATCTCTGATTATTCATGTTAGACCGCCAAGACGCCAAGAACCGTCAGGGGATTTTCGAAAACTTTTCTTGGTGAACCTGGCGCCTTGGCGGTTGGCGATGTATTTTTCAGAGATTCCCTAACTCACGCCCGCACAACCGCCGTGGTCCCTGCACGTTTCTATAAAATATGAATCTAGCCATTATCAGTTTCCTCGCCGTTACGGCGTATTTGACGGCAGGCGTGGGTCTGGGGATGCGTCTTTCCCGCGGCCAGGCGGCGCCCTTTGGCAAAACACGGCTGCTGCTCCTGGGGATGGGCGCTGTGATTCTGCACGCCCTGGTGCTGTATCAGGCGATCATCACTCCGCAGGGGGCCAATCTCGGGTTTTTTAACGCCACCTCACTGCTTACCTGGATGATGGCGCTGTTGCTGCTGCTCGCCGCGCTGGTGAAGCCGATAGAAAATCTGGGCATAGCCCTGTTGCCGCTGGCCGCGCTTGCGCTGATACTGGCGGCCGTGTTTCCCAGCGACCACGTCATGTCGCTGCACACCGGCTTCAGCGGACTGGATGTCCACATTATTATTTCGGTGCTGGCCTACAGCCTCCTAAGCATCGCGGCGGTGCAGGCCGGACTGCTCGCCATCCAGGACATCCACCTGCACGACAAACATCCGGGCGGCTTCATCCGCGCCCTGCCGCCGCTGCAAACCGCTGAGAAACTGCTCTTTCAAGTGCTGACGGTGGGCTTTATCCTGCTCACCCTGTCACTGCTGACGGGCGCGATCTTTCTGGAGAATATCTTTGCCCAGCACCTGGTGCACAAGACCAGTCTTTCCATCCTGGCCTGGATCGTGTTCGGTATCCTGCTGTGGGGCCGCTGGCGTTCCGGCTGGCGCGGGCGCAGGGCGATACGCTGGACCTTGGGCGGTTTCTTCGTGCTGGTGCTTGCCTATATCGGCAGTAAACTGGTGTTGGAACTGGTGTTGGGAATCAAATGAAAACACTGGCAGGAAGAATGCTGTTGAGAATCTATGAATGATATCCCTCTAGGTGTGCTGATCGGCGCACTGGTCTTTCTGATTTTTCTGGCCGCATTCTTCGCCGGCTCCGAAACCGGATTGCTGACCCTCAACCGTTACCGCCTGCGGCACCTCGTCAAGATCAAACATCGCGGGGCGATACACGCGCAGGCGTTGTTGCAGCGCACCGATCGCCTGATCGGCCTGCTGATTTTGGGCAATAACTTCGCCAACAATCTGGCCACCGCCGTCGCCACCGTTATCGGTTTGCAACTGTTGGGGGAGGCCGGTGCAGCCATTGCGGTGGGCCTGCTTACCATCGTCGGGACCATCTTCACCGACGTGGCGCCCAAGACGCTCGGCGCGCTCTACTCGGAGCGCGTCGCCTTCCCTGCCGCCTATGTGCTGCGCCCCTTGCTTAAGCTGCTTTATCCGGTGGTGTGGCTGGTGAGCGCCCTCTCGAACGGCGTGCTGAAATTGCTGGGAGTGTCTATCGGGGCGAGTGAAAAAAACCATCTAAGTCATGAAGAACTGCGCACCGTGGTGAACGAGGCCGGCGCCCTGATTCCGCAACGTCACCAGAGAATGCTGCTCAGCATTCTGGATCTGGAAAAGATAACGGTGGAAGACATCATGGTGCCGCGCAACGAGATTGTGGGCCTGGATCTCAATGATGACTGGGAACAGATCCTCGCGCAGTTGACATCCAGCCAGCACACCCGCCTGCTGGTTTACCGCGACGGCATAGACAATGTGGTAGGGATACTGCATCTGCGTGAGGCGCTGCGCCTGATGTCGCGCGAGGATTTCAACAAGGAGGCGCTCAAGGAGGTCATGAAGGACCCGTATTTCGTCCCCGAGGGCACGCCGCTCAATACCCAGTTACTGAACTTTCAGCGCCAGAAACGCCGCATCGGCCTGGTAGTGAACGAGTACGGCGACATCCAGGGCCTGGTGACATTGGAGGATATACTGGAGGAGATCGTCGGAGAATTCACCTCCGACCCCTACGCCACCGTCAGCGATGTGTATCCGCAGACAGACGGCACCTATCTGGTGGACGGCAGTACCAATATTCGTGATCTTAATAGAATGATGCACTGGGATCTTCCCACCGATGGACCCAAAACGCTCAACGGTCTGATACTCGAATATCTGGAGACCATTCCCGCGCCCGGCACCAGTCTGCGTCTGGCCGGGTATCCCATAGACATCATCCAGACCACGGAAAACGCCGTGAAGATGGTGAAGATCAATCCGGCATTACGTATAAAAGAAGAGCATGAAGAACAGTAGATACGATGCAAACGAAGACCGCCATGACAGATGCTCACACACAAACCGATTTGCAGCCCCTCATCAATGTCACCATCCTGGTCTATGCCTTACAGGCGGCGAGTTTTTTTCTGGGCGTCACCTTCATCGCCGCCGTCATCATTAATTATGTGAAAAGAGAGGACGTGCAGGGCACCTGGCTGGAGTCGCACTTCCGCTGGCAGATCAGAACCTTCTGGTACGGCCTGCTCTGGTCAGTGATCGGGGTTATCACCTTTCCTATATTTATAGGAATATTTATCTTCGCTGCGGACTTCATCTGGATTCTGTATCGCATTATAAAAGGCTGGTTGAGGCTTAATGATAAAAAAGAGATGTACAGCTACTCAGGAGTCACAAAGTAAGGTTACAATTCTTTATGATGTGACTCCTGAGTAAATACCCTGTTTTACCTGCCCCCACCCTGTCTTTTGCGCTGTGCTTCCTGCGCCGCGCAAAAGTCCAGGGTGCACATCCCTGTGCACCCGTTCGGCAGCCTCGCTGCCTCACCCCCCTACATAGGGGGCGGGGACGCGATGGAAAGTGTAGTCTTACCTACTGACTTATATGAGTAACCCCCCCAGTGCGTCGGTCGCTCCCGGCATCCTGCCTCCCTCGACACTAGCACATCCCTGTGCGTCGGAATCTTGACTTTTCGGTTGTACGCTCCTAGAGTTAGGTTAGTTTTGCCACCTTAGGAGGGTACGACGATGTGGAAGAAGGCGGAACCGGATCACCCCGAAAGGGCCGACGCTGCACTCCCGGCCCACACCCCCGTGATGACGCGCGAACAGTGCGCGACCATAGGCTCCTCGATCACCATCCGCGGCGATCTCAGCGGCGAAGAAGACCTGCTCATTCAGGGCCGCGTCGAGGGTAAGATTGATCTCAAGCAACACAAGGTCACCATTGGGAAGGACGGCCATATCAAGGCCGACATCTACGCCAAGGCTATCGTGATTGAAGGCGAAGTCAACGGTAATCTTTTTAGCGATGAGCAGCTCATCATCCGCAAGTCGGGCCAGGTGCGCGGCAATATCGTTTCCCCGCGCGTCACGCTGGAAGACGGCGCCAAGTTCAAGGGCAGCATAGATATGGATCAGAAACCCGCCGAGCATCAACGCAGCTTGAGTGAAATGCCGGCTCAAGCAAAACCCGCGGCGTCTTCGATAGATCAGGTCAAGGGTCTCGGCGTAAGAAGCTGACGGTCTGGCGCGGATAGGGGGCTCGATGAATTCGCTTTCAGTGAGGGCGGAGGAGAGCGAGGCGCATGAGGCCTCAACGGAGGAGATTTGTATCACGCACAGGTCCCTCGCCTTGGCCGCGCTTTGTCAACGCCTGCGTCACGACCGTAAATATCACATCCTCGACCTCGGTCCCGCGCTGGGCGCCAACGTCGAATTCTTTTCGCAGTTTCGCTGCAAACTCTACATCGAGGCTTTTTATCAAAGCGTCGCCGAAGAACTTGCTGCCACCGAGGCGGAAACTCCATCGCCCGAGCAGCTCTATCAAAAGCTGTTACCCTACGCTGCAGACATCCGCTTCGATGTGATTCTGTGTTGGGATCTGTTCAATTATTTTCCGCGTCACGAGTTGCAGGCCTTACTCAAACATCTCACGCGATTTTGCCAGCGTGGTACCCTGCTGTTCAGTCTTGTTGCGACGCACCATCAAATACCCGCGCGGCCCATCCTGTTCAGGATTTTGGACAAGGAAAACCTGGTCTACGAGACGGATTCTTCGGATTTGCGGCCGAGCATAGAGTATAAGCCGCGCGACCTGAAGCTGTTGATGCAGGGATTTCAAATCGCCAACAACTTTCAACTCCGCAGCGGCATGCAGGAATTTTTGTTTATACACGGTTAGGTCTGTCCTGAGTAGCCAAGGGCTTAGTGGGATAGATCTGCGAGTCTGGTGCGTCAATCTATGTCGCGCATATATCTCATGTGGGTTCTGCTGCTTATCACCCATCCGCTGTGGGGTGACGGTGCTGCAACGGGCCAAGCGGTGGTGCTGGAAATAGACGGCCCGATAGGTCCGGCGACCAGCGATTACGTACACCGCGGTTTGCAAAAGGCCGCGGACATGAATGCAGCGCTGGTGATCTTGCGCATGAACACGCCGGGCGGGCTGGACACCGCCATGCGCAAGATTATTGCCGATATCGTAGCGGCGAAGATGCCGGTAGTGTCCTATGTCGCGCCCGGCGGGGCGCGCGCCGCGAGCGCCGGCACCTATATCCTCTATGCCAGTCACATTGCCGCCATGGCGCCCGCCACCAACCTGGGTGCGGCCACGCCGGTACAGATCGGCGGCGTGCCCAATCCCGACGATTTCGGTCAGCCGGACAAGAAGGATAAAAAAGACGAGTCCGGCGAGAAGACCGACGACGCCCTCAAGCAAAAACAGGTGAATGACGCCATCGCCTACATCCGCAGCCTGGCGCAACTGCGCGGCCGCAATGTCGAATGGGCCGAAAGGGCGGTGCGCGAAGCCGCGAGCTTGTCCGCCGAGGAAGCCGTGCGGCAAAACGTCGCCGACCTGCTGGCGAAGGATATGAACGATCTCTTCGCCCAACTCGACGGACGCAAGGTGGATGTCCTCGGGGCGGAGATCACCTTGCGCACCGTCGGACTTGCCGTCATCACCCTAGAACCCGACTGGCGCAGCCGCTTGCTGGCCGTCATCACCGACCCGAACGTGGCCTACATCCTCATGCTGCTCGGCATCTACGGCCTGTTCTTTGAATTATGGAACCCGGGTTATGTCCTGCCCGGCGTGGTCGGCGGCATCTGTTTATTATTGGCCCTGTACGCCTTTCAGGTTCTGCCGGTGAATTATGCGGGACTGGGGCTGATCATTTTAGGCATTGCCTTCATGGTGGCCGAGGCGTTTGTCGGAGGCTTTGGGATATTGGGCATCAGCGGCGCGATCGCCTTTGTGATAGGCTCGATCATGCTCTGGGATACCGACACGCCGGGATTTCAAATAGACCCCTGGTTGATAGGCGCCGTCGCCTTGTTGAGCGCGGGGTTTATCATGCTGGTCGTACAGCTTGCGCTCAAGGCGCGTCAGCGGCCGGTGGTGAGCGGCGCGGAAGAATTGATCGGCAGCCGGGGCGAGGTGATCGAGGCGTTTGACAGCGTGGTGCGCGTCAGGGTGCACAGCGAGGATTGGCAGGCGCGCAGCGATGTTCCCTTGCGCACCGGTCAAAAGGTGCGTGTCACCGCTAGAGAGGGCCTTACGCTTATAGTTCGTGCCGAATCCTAAGCAATTTCTGATTTATTCATGCTGAACCGCCAAGACGCCAAGAACGCTAAGATTTTTCCTTACAACTCAAGCTTCTTTTTTCTTGGGAACCTTGGCGTCTTGGCGGTTGACGATATATTTTTCAGGGTTTCCCTAAATTTGGAGACATGACATGGCCATTCCGACAGGATTTTTAATACTCGTCATCATTGCCCTGCTGGTAAGTTCCTTCCGCATCCTGCGCGAATACCAGCGCGGCGTGGTGTTTCAACTGGGGCGGTTCTGGAAGGTCAAGGGACCGGGGCTCGTCATCATCATCCCCGGCATCCAGCAGATGGTCAAGGTGGACCTGCGCACCATCGTCATGGATGTCCCCGCGCAGGATGTCATCTCGCGCGACAACGTCTCGGTCAAGGTCAACGCGGTGGTCTACTTTCGCGTGATTGACGCGGCGCGCGCCATCATCCAGGTGGAGGATTATTACATGGCGACCAGCCAGCTCGCGCAGACCACCTTACGCTCGGTATTGGGCAAACACGAACTCGACGAGATGCTGGCCGAACGCGACAAACTCAACGCCGATATTCAAAAAATCCTCGACGCCGCCACCGACGCCTGGGGCATCAAGGTCGCCACCGTGGAGATCAAACACGTGGACATTGATCCCACCATGGTGCGCGCCATCGCCCGCCAGGCCGAGGCGGAACGGGAACGGCGCGCAAAGGTGATCCACGCCGAGGGTGAATTGCAGGCCGCGGAGAAACTGGTCCAGGCGGGCCAACTCATCAGTCAGAGCCCGCAGTCTCTGCAACTGCGTTATCTGCAGACGCTCACCGAGATCGCCGGCGAAAGGAGCTCGACTATCATTTTCCCCTTACCCATGGATCTCATCTCGTCGTTTTTGGATGCGGTAAGAAGGCCTCAGACATAATAGAGAACAGCTTTACAGTCCGAGCGCCTAGTTCAGCTAGGCGTGCGATGCGGGGGATACCGAACCGGGTGGATGTTTACCCGCCCGGTTCGGGTATTGCCTTACTTCTTCTTGGCTTTCGCCTTTTTCACAGCGGGTTTCTTCTTCATTGCGGTCTTCATTTTACGTACAGGCATTGTCATCTCCTTTTATCTGGTTTAACAAACACATCAGGATGCCTTACAAAACATCCATGTTGGTTAATAGCGGCCTGCTTTGGAAAAACTTGAGCGTTCTCAAGGAACTGCTGAGATATCAGGAGATGGATCTGTAAAGTACAACGTCGCAGTAAAACGACGCCTCGCGTCTATACCGCACTAGCAGGGTGCTTATGACACCCTGCCAGCCGGCAACTACTTTACTTCTTCTTAGCCTTTGCTGACTTTTTAGCAGCGGTTTTTTTCGCAGCAGGCTTTTTTGCTTTCTTCACTGGCATAATAATCACCTCCTTCCTTTTAGTTGATGTTAATGACTACTGCTACAGCGACTACAACAGCTCAAGACGACGAGCTGCCAAAAGGTGCGGACATATCCGTGCAATAGATGCGCCAACATGCACGTTTTCCGCGCACCTTAATCCCAATTCAACGCCCCGCCTGTTTGGTACTCGATCACGCGCGTCTCGAAGAAGTTTTTCTCTTTATTAAGATCCAGCATTTCGCTCATCCACGGAAACGGATTGGCGGCGCCGGGGTATTGCGCAAGCAAGCCGATCTGCGCGCAGCGGCGATTGGCGATAAAGTGCAGATAGTCGCTGAACATCGCGGCGTTCAAGCCCAGCACCCCGCGCGGCATGGTGTCCACGGCGTAACGGTACTCGAGGTCCACGGCGGTGCGGATCAGCGCCGCGATTTCTTCGCGGAATTCGGGCGTCCACAAATGAGGATTTTCGAGTTTGATCTGGTTGATGACGTCAATGCCGAAATTCATGTGCATGCTTTCATCGCGCAGGATGTACTGGAACTGCTCGGAGGCGCCGACCATCTTGTTGCGCCGCCCGAAGGAGAGCATCTGCACGAAGCCGACGTAGAAGAAGATGCCCTCGATGATGACGTAAAAGCCGATCAGGTTGCGCAACAGCCGCTGGTCGGCCTCGGCGGCGCCGGTCTTGAAATTCTGGTCGGCGAGTTCCTGCGTGAAGGGCAGGCTGAAGGCGGCCTTATCATGCACGCTGGGGATCTCGCGGTACATGTTGAAGACCTCGGCCTCGTCCAGCCCCAGACTCTCCACGATGTACTGGTAGGCGTGGGTGTGCAGCGCCTCCTCGAAGGCCTGGCGCAGCAGATACTGACGGCACTCCGGGTTGGTGATGTGGCGGTACACCGCCAGCACCAGGTTATTGGCGACCAGCGAATCGGCGGTGGAGAAAAAACCCATGTTGCGCTTGATGATGCGCCGCTCATCCTCGGTGAGGCCGTTGGGCGTTTTCCACAGCGCAATGTCGGCCGACATGTTGATCTCTTGCGGCATCCAATGGTTGTTGCAGGCGGCCAGATATTTATCCCACGCCCAGGTGTATTTGAAGGGCACCAGTTGATTGAGGTCGGCGTGGCAGTTGATGATCATTTTATCGTCCACGCGGATGCGCGAGGCGCCCATCTCCAGGGCTGCCTCCGGCGCTGCGCCCGGAGACATGGCAACAGGCGCGGACTCAGCCATGACGGCATCCATACCGCGCAGCGCAGGTTGCAGGTTTGTGTTCGGTTCATCCCATCTCAACATGATTGTTTCTCCTGAATTTTTGTTGGGTCCGGCACTTGCGTACCCTGACCCAACCTACATTACTTTTCTCTTGTACCTTGTCACTTGTATCTGTTTTATTGACATGCCTCGCACGTCGGGTCGGTTATCGCACATACGCCGGGAAGCGGCGTGCTCACCGCATTAAGCGCGCCGTCGCTGATGGTGGACTTCTCGGCGTGGGTGGCGCCCATGGTGCGCAGGTAATAGGTGGTCTTGAGGCCGCGCAACCAGGCGAGCTTGTACGCCTCATCGAGCTTGCGGCCGGAGGGCTCGGCCATATATAAGTTCAGCGACTGCGCTTGGTCCAGCCACTTCTGGCGGCGGCTAGCGGCCTCAATCAGCCACTGCGGTTCGATCTCGAAGGCGGTGGCGTAGAGCACCTTCAGGTCATCGGGAATGCGGCCGATGCGCTGCACGACGCCGTTGAAGTATTTGAGGTCGTGCACCATCACCTCGTCCCACAGGCCGCGCTCCTTGAGGTCGCGCACCAGATAGGGGTTGGTCACGGTGAACTCGCCCGACAGGTTCGATTTCACGAACAGGTTCTGATAAGTGGGCTCGATGCTTTGGGTCACGCCGCAGATATTGGAGATCGTGGCGGTCGGCGCGATCGCCAGGCAATTGGAGTTGCGCATGCCGACGGTCGTCACCCGTTTGCGCAGGGCTTCCCAATCGAGGCCCAGTTCGGCGCTCTGGCTGCGATCCACCTCCAGATAACCGTCGCGCTGTTCCTCGAGCAGGCGGATGCTGTCTATCGGCAGGATGCCGCGGCTCCACAAGGAACCCTTGTAACTCTCGTAGCTGCCGCGTTCGGCGGCGAGCTCGGTGGAGGCGTGGATGGCGTAGTAGCTCACCGCCTCCATGGAGCGGTCGGCGAACTCGACGGCCTGTTGCGAGGCGTAAGGGGTTCGCAGCTTATAGAGGGCGTCGTGGAAACCCATGATGCCGAGCCCCACCGGCCGGTGGCGCAGGTTGGAGCGGCGCGCCTGCGGTACGCTGTAATAATTGATGTCTATCACGTTATCCAACATGCGCATCGCAGTGTGCACGGTGCGGGCGAGTTTGTCGGTATCGAGCCCAACCTGTTCGCTCGCTCCTCCATCCCTGGAGTCGCGCGGGGTGACGTGGGCAACCAGATTGACCGAGCCCAGATTGCATACCGCGATCTCGGCGTCGGAGGTGTTGAGGGTGATCTCGGTGCAGAGGTTGGAGCTGTGCACCACGCCGGCGTGCTGCTGCGGGCTGCGCAGGTTGCAGGGGTCTTTGAAGGTCATCCAGGGGTGGCCGGTCTCGAACACCATGCCGAGCATCTTGCGCCACAGCGCCACAGCGCCGATGCGCTTAAAGACCTTGAGCTTGCCCTGTGCCGCCAATTCCTCGTAGCGCACATAGGCCTGCTCGAAGGCCTTGCCATAGAGGTCATGCAGGTCGGGCGCCTCGTCGGGCGAGAACAGCGTCCACTCGCCGTTTTCGTGCACGCGCTTCATGAATAAATCCGGCACCCAGTTGGCGGTGTTCATGTCGTGGGTGCGGCGGCGCTCATCGCCGGTGTTCTTGCGCAGTTCCAGGAATTCCTCGATGTCGAGGTGCCAGGTCTCGAGATAGGCGCACACCGCGCCCTTGCGCTTGCCGCCCTGGTTCACCGCCACGGCGGTGTCGTTGGCGACCTTCAGGAACGGCACCACGCCCTGCGATTTGCCGTTGGTGCCCTTGATGTGGGCGCCGAGCGCGCGCACCCGCGACCAGTCGTTACCCAGGCCGCCCGCGTACTTGGACAGCAGGGCGTTATCCTTGATCGCACTGTAGATGCCGTCCAGGTGATCGGGCACCGAGGTCAGGTAACAACTGGAGAGCTGCGGGCGCAGCGTACCGGCGTTGAACAGGGTCGGCGTCGAGGCCATAAAGTCGAAGCTGGACAGCAGATTGTAAAACTCTATGGCGCGCGCCTCGCGGTCCAGCTCATTGATGGCGAGGCCCATCGCCACGCGCATAAAAAAGGCCTGCGGCAACTCGAAGCGCACGCCCTCGGAGTGCAGGAAATAGCGGTCATACAGGGTCTGCAGGCCGAGATAGCCGAACTGCATGTCGCGCTCGGCGACCAGCGCCTGGCCCAGGCAGTCCAGATCGAACTGCTGCAGGCGCGGGTCGAGCAGTTCCAGCTCCACGCCGCGGCGGATGTAGTCCTGGAAATAACCGGCGTAGCGCTCGCCCATCTCGGCGTGAGTGGCGGCGCTGCTGCTCTGCGCCACAAAACTCAAGGCCTCGCGGCGCAGGTCGTCGAGCAACAGCCGCGCGGCGACATAGGTGTAGTTCGGCTCCTTTTCGATCAGGACGCGCGCGCTCATGACCAGGGCGCGCCCGACATCCGCTTCGGAGACGCCGTCGAACAGATTGCGCAGGGTATCGTCAATAATGGCCTGGGCCGAGACCTCCTGGAGCCCCTGGCAGGCCTCGCCGACCACCTGGCGCAGGCGCACCCGATCCAATGGCCGGGCGCCGCCGTCGGCCAGCGTGACGTGGAGGGTAGAGGGCGCCGCCGGCGCTTCCATCGCCTGCTTGCGTTCGCGCTCCTGGGCGCGCTGTTCACGGTACAGTACATAGGAACGCGCCACCTTGTGTTCGCCGGCGCGCATCAGGGCCAGTTCCACCTGATCCTGGATGTCCTCGATGTGCAGGGTCCCCCCGCCGGGCAGGCGGCGGGTGAGCGATTCGCTTACCAGCGCGGCCAGATGCTGCACGGTTTGGTGGATGCGCGCCGAGGCGGCCCCGCTACCCCCTTCGACGGCCAAAAAGGCCTTGGTCAGGGCAATAGCGATCTTGTTCGGGTCGAACGTGGTGGCCTTGCCGTTGCGGCGGATCACGCGAAACTGGCCGGGGGCGGTGGCGCTGAGTTCGGAGCCGGGAGGGTGGCCGTTATTAATGCCGGATTCAACAATCTCAGTGCGGGCCGAGGGCAACGAATGGATGTGGGTTTGCATAATTCCTCCGATGTTAGGCCAAATATTCAAGTTCAAGTACCGCTGACTGCGGTGGCCTGCTGAGGTAGCTGCGTCAGTCTGTACTAACACTACAAAATGTGGTTGGCGACGTCAAGCATCACAATATGATGTATGTAAGCTCAGGTTATTCCTATCGGGAGGAGTGTGTCAAGGGGGGTGTGGAAGATCCGGAAAGGGGGGCTTTGGGACCGCCTACGGCGACGAGCATTAGAGCATATCCATAAATAGCTCCCCTGTGTCCCTTGCGATGAAAAGGCTTCACCACGGAGGACGCGGAGGAGAAACAAACCCTTCTTGAGGGTATTCCTCTGCGTCCTCTGCGGTAAATTATTTATGGATAAGTTCTTAGAGCATATCCATAGATAGCTCCCCTGTGTCCCTTGCGATGAAAAGGCTTCACCACGGAGGACGCGGAGGAGAAACAAACCCTTCTTGAGGGTATTCCTCTGCGTCCTCTGCGGTAAATTATTTATGGATTTGGAAAAGAAGGTAGTCCCGGAGGCTTGGCCACTTACGTGGCTACCCCGCGCCGCGCGTTTCGCCGCAGGCGACTCAACCCCTACGCCAACTTCCCATGACACTGTTTATATTTCTTCCCCGAACCGCATGGACACGGCTCATTGCGGCCGACCTTGGGGTGTTCACGCACAAACGGGGCCGCCGGATGCTCGGGCGGCGCCGTAGCCTCGCCCCCTTCCGGCTGTTCGCTGAGTGTCGCCGCAGGGGCATGCGTGAATTGCAGCGCGGCGGTACGGCGGCGCTGTTCCTCGACGGCCTGCACGTCTTCCTCGGCGCGCACTTGCACCTTACAGACGATGCGCGCGACTTCCTGTTTGAAGCGGCTTAACATCTGCCCGAACAACTCAAAGGCCTCGCGCTTGAATTCCTGTTTGGGATTTTTCTGGGCATAGCCGCGCAAATGGATACCCTGGCGCAGATAGTCCATCGCGGCGAGGTGATCCTTCCAAAAGGCATCCAGTACTTGCAGCATCACGGCCTTCTCGAAGTGGCGCACCACCGCGGGTCCGGCCACCGCCTCTTTGGCCTTATAGGATTTCTTCAGTTCGTCGTGGATGCGTTTGCGCAGGGTCTCTTCGTGCAGTGATTCGTCGTCGTGCAGCCACTGCCGGAGCGGGAGCCTGAGACCCAGATCGCGCTCCAGCGCTTCCTCCAACCCCTGCACATCCCACTGCTCCTCGATGCTCTGCGGCGCGATGTGGCTGTCTATGATCCCGTTCAAGACATCGTCGCGGTTGGCCGCGACGATGTCGGAGACATCGTCCTTCGCCATCAGATCGTTACGCAATTCGTAAATGACCTTGCGCTGGTCGTTGGCCACGTCGTCGTATTCGAGAAGCTGCTTGCGCATGTCGAAGTTGCGCCCTTCCACCTTGCGCTGCGCATTTTCGATGGCCTTGTTGACCCACGGGTGTTCGATGGCCTCGCCCTCGTTCATGCCGAGCTTCTGCATCAGCCCGGCGACGCGCTCCGAGGCGAAGATGCGCATCAGGTTGTCTTCCAGCGACAGGTAAAAACGGCTCGAGCCGGGATCGCCCTGGCGGCCGGAGCGGCCGCGCAACTGGTTGTCCACACGCCGCGATTCGTGCCGCTCGGTGCCGATGATGTGTAAGCCGCCGGCGGCGATCACTTCATCGTGACGCGCCTGCCACTCCGTGCGCAGCTCCGTCTTTTCCTTCTCACCGGTCTCCGGCGCAAGCGCGCCCAGCTCCGCCTGCAGGCTGCCGCCCAGCACGATGTCGGTGCCGCGGCCGGCCATGTTGGTAGCGATGGTCACCGTGCCGGGCCGACCCGCCTGCGCCACGATTTCGGCCTCTTTCTCGTGGAACTTGGCGTTCAGCACCTGGTGCCTGATCTTTTCCTTGTCGAGCAGATTGGACAAATATTCCGAGGTCTCGATGGAGACCGTGCCCACCAGCACCGGCTGTCGGCGCGCCAGGCAATCCTTGACGTCCTGGATGATGGCGTTGAATTTTTCTCTGGCGGTGAGATAAACGAGATCGCTGTAGTCCTTGCGGATCATGGGCCGGTGGGTGGGAATCACCACCACTTCCAGATTGTAGATCTGCTGGAACTCGTAGGCCTCGGTGTCGGCGGTGCCGGTCATGCCGGAGAGCTTCCGATACAAACGGAAGTAATTCTGGAAGGTGATCGAGGCGAGCGTCTGATTCTCGTTTTGGATCGCCACGCCCTCCTTGGCCTCGACGGCCTGGTGCAGGCCCTCCGACCAGCGCCGGCCCGGCATGGTGCGCCCGGTGAACTCGTCCACGATGATGATCTGATTATCCTTGACGATGTAATCCACATCGCGCTGGAACAGTGCATGGGCGCGCAGCGCCGCGTCGAGGTGATGCATCAGCCGGATGTTGGCGGGGTCGTAGAGGCTCTCGTGTTCGGTGAGGATGCCAGCCTCTACCAGCAATTGCTCCACGCGGCTGAGACCCTCTTCGGTCAGCAAGGCCTGCCGCGCCTTTTCGTCTACCGAGTAATCGCCGGGGCCGTCTTCGGCTTGCTGCTTGGTGAGACGCGGAATCAGGACGTTGATCTTGGTGTACAGCTCGGAGCTTTCGTCGGTGGGGCCCGAGATGATGAGCGGCGTGCGCGCCTCGTCTATCAGGATGGAGTCCACCTCATCCACGACGGCGAAGTTCAGTTTGCGCTGCATGCGCTGGACGGCCGTGAAGGCCATGTTGTCGCGCAGATAGTCGAAACCGAATTCGTTGTTGGTGCCGTAGGTAATGTCGGCCGCGTAGGCCGCGCGCTTCTCATCGGTCTCCATGCCAGGCACCACCACGCCGGTGGTCATGCCCAGAAATTCATAAATCTGCCCCATCCACTTGGCGTCGCGTTTGGCGAGATAGTCATTCACCGTGACTACGTGCACCCCCGCGCCTGACAGGGCGTTGAGATAGGCCGCCAGGGTGGCGACCAGGGTCTTGCCCTCGCCGGTGCGCATCTCGGAGATCTTGCCCTGGTGCAACACCATGCCGCCTATCAACTGCACGTCGAAATGGCGCATGTCGAGCACCCGCTTCCCGGCCTCGCGCACCGCGGCAAAGGCCTCGGGCAGCAGATCGTCCAGGGTTTTCCCCTGCGCCAGGCGGTCGCGGAATTCGGAGGTCTTGGACCGCAGCTCCTGATCGGTGAGTGCGGCGAACTGCGGCTCCAGCGCGTTGATCTGCGCCACCGTCTTGACCATACGCTTCAACAGTCGCTCGTTGCGGTTGCCGAAGATCTTGGTTAAAAGTTTGCTCGCCATAGCTCTGATTTAAGATTTAACGGAGGGAGATTAAGGGTAGTATGAGGACTTTGACAGGCTTTATAATCGGGGCATTATAGCACTTTGCCAAGGCCTGGACTGATGAGCGCGGCTAAATCACTGGAACAACTGCTGCATAGCGGCGAACTGGATAAATTACTCGCCCATGGCGCGCGGGTAGCCAAGGCGAATGAGGCGCTGTGCAACCGGCTCGAGGCCTCTTTGCGCGAGCACTGCCGGGTCGCCAATCTCAAGGGGGATACCGTCATCGTGATCGCCGATTCGCCGGTGTGGGCCGCCAAGCTGCGCTTTCAGACCGGCGCTATGCTGGAGATCTTGCGTGACCGGGGGTTCCCGGAGTTGCGTACACTGCGTATTAAGGTGAACCCGGTCAATGTGACCCGCGAGGCGGCTCCTCGTCACGGACCGCAACTGTCACAAAGCGCCGCCACAACCTTGCGGAGGGCGGCGGAAAGCACGGAGGATGTTGAATTGCGGGCCGTGTTGGAGCGTTTGGCTGGGAGAAACAAGGCCGAATAAATTCGGCCCTACGAACTGACGACCGGGTGCAGGTAGGAAATCGGCGCGCGGCTCTCGTCTTCGAAGGTCACCACTTCCCATGCTTTCGCGTCGGCGGTGAGCGCTCGCAACAGGCGATTGTTCAAGGCGTGGCCGGACTTGTGGCCGCTGAAGGCGCCGATCAGGCTGTGGCCCAATAGGTAAAGGTCGCCGATCGCGTCAAGCACCTTGTGCTTGACGAATTCGTCCTCGTAACGCAGGCCATCCTCGTTGAGGATGCGGTAATCGTCCATGACGACGGCGTTGTCCATACTGCCGCCGAGGGCCAGGCGCTTTTCGCGCAGCATCTCCAGGTCGCGCATAAAGCCGAAGGTGCGCGCGCGGCTCACCTCTTTGACAAACGAGGTGGTGGAGAAGTCCACGGTGGCCTCCTGGCTGTGGCCGCGGAACACCGGATGGTCGAAGTCTATGCTGAATGAGACCTTGAAACCCTCGAACGGCTCGAAGCGGGCCCACTTGTCGCCCTCTTCAACCTTGACGGAACGCTTGATACGGATAAAGCGCTTCGGCGCGTTTTGCTCTTCGATGCCCGCCGATTGGATCAGAAACACAAACGGTCCGGCGCTGCCGTCCATGATCGGCACCTCGGCGGCGCTGAGATCCACGTAGGCGTTATCAATACCGAGACCTGCCAAGGCGGAGAGCAGGTGCTCCACCGTGGAGATGCGCACCTCGCCCTTCATGAGGGTGGTGGACATCGAGGTATCGCCCACGTTTTCGGGGCGGGCTGGAATTTCGACCGGGGGGGACAAGTCCGTGCGGCGGAAGACGATGCCTGTATTGGGCGCCGCCGGACGCAAAGTCAGATAGACCTTTTCACCGGTGTGGATGCCGACGCCTGCCGCCCGGATAACGTTTTTGAGTGTGCGTTGTTTTATCATTAGCCGCCTTATGATAGTCGCCCACAGCGATGCAGGGCAATAACCGAGCAGCATGATAACACATAAATAAGCCTTTTGCCTAGCCAAGTAGTTGATATGACTGTAGATAGCTTCAACCGGGGCTCACCCCTATAGCTTGCCTTTGAGGACTAACCTTCTGCACCTACCCGAACAGCTTAGGTTTGACCAGGGATGTACAGCGGTGTATCTTTCCTGAAGTTGCGCTTGCGTAATCAACATAAGATATTGGTTTTTAAATTTAATTTGAAAGAATCGCTCGCTAACGTCGCAAAACAATACCCTATGTCGGACCCTCGCGTATTCTTTGCCTCTGAGCGCACACTTCTCGCGTGGATTCGGTCCGGGCTTACGATCATTGCTCTAGGCTTCATAGTTGCGCGGTTCGGCCTTCTTCTTACTCTCGCGCCGGCGGCGCATGTTCCGGCTGATGGGACCCAAGCGCATTGGGTATCTAGCGCGATCGGCATCGTCTTGGTAATTCTCGGCTCAATCTCGATCGCCACCGCCCTGCATAATCACAGAATCTATGTGCGGTCCCTGCCGCCTGGCGACATCCCTCGGTTGCCATTGCCGTGGCTCACCTCTTTTCTTGCTGCGGCCCTTGCCATCAGTGGGTTCCTATTAGCCGCTTACTTGGCTTTTGCATGACCTGTTGCCCAAATGATACTGGATAAGGCAAGGGAATGACCTTAATCAGATGAAGGAACCTATTAAATCGTTTAAAATGTAAGTTCAGTGCAGTGAACCGAACCTATACGAGGAATCCAGCAGTGCCGTACTCCGAACAACGCGTCACCTCCGTCCGTAAATGGTCGGATAAAACCTTCAGCCTGACCACGACCCGGCCGAGCGACTTCCAGTTTGAGAATGGGGAGTTCGTTACGATCGGCCTGCGGCCCGAGGGCAAGCTCATTTCACGCGCCTATTCGATTGTGTCAACCAACGACGCCGATTATCTGGAGTTCTTGAGCATTCACGTGCCGGAGGGTCCGCTGACCAGCCGCCTGGCGCAGGTGCGCGAAGGCGATACGGTCTGGGTCAACAGCAAGGCCACCGGCTCTCTCACGCTGAAGTACATACGGCCTGGACGCAACCTCTATCTGATGGCGAGCGGCACCGGGCTGGCCCCGTTCATGTGCCTGATCCGCGACCCGGCGGTTTACGAGGCCTTCGAGCGGGTCATTCTGGTCCACACGGTGCGCACCGTTCCCGAGTTGGCCTACAGGGCCGAAATTGAGGCGCTGACCAATGAGCGCCTGCTTTATGTCCCGACCGTGACACGGGAACCCTTTCCGACACCGCAGCGCGGCGCCGATCTGTTCCGCACCGGAGAACTGTTCACTAAACTCGGCCTGCCGCAGGCCGATCCGGAACATGACCGGGTGATGATTTGCGGTAATCCCGACATGAACAAGGAAATGAGCACCTACCTTGAGCATCACGGCTGGACTCTAACCACACACCGCGGCGTTGGCAATTTCACCACGGAAAAGGCCTTTGTGGTTCGCAGCGAGTAAATACACGGTTTTTTTACTCAGGATGGACCTCAATCCGCCTGACGCCGCAAAAAGGCCGGTACGTCGAGATAGTCGAGATTGGCATCCTGACCTACTGCATGGCGCTCGCCCGCGGCCTGGTTACGGATGACGGTGGGACGGTCTAACTGGCCGTAGTCCACCATGCCGCTGGTGTTGCGCTGCACTAACTTGATCGGGCGCTCGTCGAATTTCTCGCCGGCGCCGAGGCCGGTGGCGACCACGGTGACACGCAGTTCATCGTTCATCTCCGGGTCGAGCACGGTGCCGACCACGATGGTGGCGTTTTCCGAGGCGAGGTCTTTGACGGTGTTGCCCACCTCGTCGAATTCGCCGATGGACATGTCCATGCCGGCGGTGATGTTGACGAGGATGCCGCGCGCCCCGGCGAGGCTGATGTTCTCAAGGAGCGGGCTGGCGATGGCGGCCTCGGCGGCCTTGCGCGCCCGGTCTTCACCGCGCGCCGCGCCGGAACCCATCATGGCCATGCCCATCTCGGACATCACGGTGCGCACGTCGGCGAAGTCCACGTTGATGAGCCCGGGCCGCGTGATGAGTTCGGCGATGCCCTGCACCGCGCCCAAAAGGACATTGTTGGCGGCCTTGAAGGCCTCGATCATGCTGATGTTTTTGCCGAGCACGGAGAGCAGCTTTTCGTTGGGGATGGTGATGAGCGAGTCCACGTATTGACTCAGCTCCTTGATGCCGTTCTCGGCCGTCTGCAAGCGCCGGTTACCCTCGAAGGGGAACGGTTTGGTGACCACCGCGACCACCAGGATGCCCAACTCGCGGGCGATCTGCGCGACGACCGGCGCGCCGCCGGTGCCGGTGCCGCCGCCCATGCCGGCTGTGATGAAGATCATGTCGGCGCCCTCGATCACTTCGATGATGCGTTCACGATCCTCCATCGCCGCCTGACGGCCGACCTCGGGATTGGCCCCGGCGCCCAGGCCCTTGGTGATGGTGGCGCCCAACTGCAAGGCGGTGCGCGCCGAGGAGTTGCGCAATGCCTGCGCATCGGTGTTGGCGCAGATGAAATCCACGCCCTCGATGTTCGCCGTAACCATGTGCTGTACGGCGTTGCCGCCACCGCCGCCGACGCCGATAACCTTGATGACGGCATTGGGTGTGTAGGTGTCTACTAGTTCAAACATGGCATTTCTCCTATGTGATTCGTCGTTAAATAATCTGCTGTCGGGATCTAGGGGGTGAGGGCTGAAGTGTTTTTCCCTGACCCCTAATCACTAAATCCTGTCTCTAAAAATTCCCCTGAAACCAACTCCGCATCCGCGCCCACATTCCTTTCATTCCCAGCCCGCTCTTGGTCTCGCTCTTGCCGCTGTGTTTCTGCTGCTGACCGAATAACAGCAAACCGACGCCGGTGGCGTGGATGGGGTTGCGCACCACGTCCACCAGGCCGACGACATATTGGGGAATACCGAGACGCACCGGCATATGAAAGATTTCTTCGGCCAGCTCCACCGCGCCCTCGATCTTGGAACTGCCGCCGGTGAGCACGACGCCCGCGGCCATAAGATCTTCGAAGCCGCTGCGCCGCAATTCGGCCTGGATCAGGGTGAACAGTTCTTCCAAGCGGGGCTCGACGACCTCAGCCAGGGTCTGGCGCGCGAGCCTGCGCGAGGGACGATCCCCGACGCCCGGCACTTCGATGGTCTCGTCGGCGAGCGCGAGTTGCGTCAGTGCGCAGGCGTATTTGATCTTGATCTCTTCGGCGAACTGGGTGGGCGTGCGCAGCGCGACGGCGATGTCATTGGTGACCTGGTCGCCGGCGATGGGGATGACGGCGGTGTGGCGGATGGCGCCCTCGCAGAATACGGCGATGTCGGTGGTGCCGCCGCCGATATCCACCAGGCATACGCCCAGCTCTTTTTCGTCGTCGGTAAGCACGGCGTAGCTGGATGCGAGCTGTTCGAGGATGACCTCGTCCACCTCCAGGCCGCAGCGGCGCACGCACTTGATGATGTTCTGCGCCGCGCTCACCGCGCCGGTGACGATGTGCACCTTGGCCTCCAGGCGCACGCCCGACATGCCGATCGGCTCGCGGATGCCTTCCTGGTTGTCTATGATGAATTCCTGCGGCAGCACGTGCAGGATCTTCTGATCGGCCGGGATGGCCACTGCGCGCGCCGCCTCCACCACGCGCTCCACGTCGGTCGCGCTGACTTCCCTGTCGCTGATCGCCACGATGCCGTGCGAATTGAGGCTGCGTATGTGGCTGCCGGCGATGCCCGCATAGACCGAATGGATGCGGCAGCCGGCCATCAGCTCCGCCTCTTCCACTGCGCGCTGGATGGACTGCACGGTGGATTCGATGTTGACCACCACCCCCTTCTTGAGGCCGCGCGACGGGTGCGAGCCGATGCCGATGATCTCGATCTGGTTGCCGGGTGTGATTTCGCCGACGATGGCGACTACCTTGGAGGTGCCGATATCCAGGCCGACAATCAGGTCTTTTTCAGTCTTCTTCGACATCCCTCTTTCTCCGTTACGTTGGCCGAATGAATTCGGTCTTACCCTTTCATTTGGTCGAATAAATTCGACCCTACTTAATTCGTCACTACCTTTCGTTGCAGTGCAAAGCCGTTGCTGTAACGCATGTCCACCCGCGCGATCCCCGGCGGCTCGGCGGCCTGCAGCGCCGGGTAAATATTGATGAAGCGTTGCAGGCGCTCCTCGGCCTGCTCGCGGCCGAGCACGAGCTCCATGCCGCCGTCCATAGAAAGACGCCATGCGCGTCGCTCATCCAGCTCCATGCGCGTGATGCGCAGCTTCAAGGGGGCGAGGATCTCATTCATGGCGCGGTACCGGCTGAGCACGGCGTCCTCCGTCCCCGCCGGCCCGCGCAGTTCCGGTAAACCGGGCGGGAAGCTGGAGGGGTCGGGTGTAAAGACATCGCCATTGGAATTAATTAGGCTCTGCTCGCCCCAGCGCGCGACGGCGGTCTGTTCGGTGACGGTGAGGCGCAGCGTATCCGGCCACACGCGCCGCACACCGACGCTGTGCACCCACGGAAGGCTCAGGGCGGCGCGCCGGATAGCGTCCACATCCACACTAAGGAAGCCGCCCGTCGCCGCGTCCGCGACGGCCTGCTGCAGGGCCTGGGCGGTTACATGGGTAAAGCGACCCTCGACCTTGACTGCTCTAATCGGTAGCGTCGCGGGATCGCGCAGTGTGACGATCCCCCATGTCGCCCCGGCGAGCAGCGCCGCGGCCAACAGCCCCGTAAGTACCCGTCGTAGCACCGGGCTGGACTCAGCCTGTGCCGGGATGCGCTGCGTGAGTAACGGAGAGTGCTCCGCCTCCCGTGACGTATTGGTACGTACTAATGTCGCGGGAGGCAGGACGCCGGGAGCGACCGCCGCCTCTGAAGGACGATCCGGACGCCTGTTCGGCCATGGGTAATCCGGCGCGAGATGTTCGATCCCGTCGGCGGCGGTCGCTCCTGGACGTCCTTTCCCCGCGACACTTGGGCGTCCCTGCCCATCGTCGGCCTTATGAGGTACACCCCTGAACTCACGCACCGAACGCTGGATGGGTTCTTCGACGTCGCTCAGGACAGGTTCCACGTCGTTATTCGCAGAGCCTGCATCCAAACGAATGGGGGCATGTTCAATGTGACGGTGATCTCTGACGGCATTACGAGACATAACGGTTCTTCCTCTGACGTATAGGGACATACTAATGTCGCGGGCGCAGGACGCGCAGGAGCGACCTGCTCGATGTGCTGAGCGTAGCTTCCAAAATGCGCCATGCCAGCGCCTCGAAACTGATCCCCGCGGCGCGCGCCGCCATCGGCACCAGGCTGTGGTCGGTCATGCCGGGCACGGTGTTGGCCTCTATCAGCCACGGCTTGCCGGCCGCGTCGCATAAAAAATCCACCCGCCCCCAGCCGCTGCACCCCAACACCTCGAACGCGCGCAGGGCGAGTTGCCGGAATGCCTGTTCCTGTTCAGCCGGTAAGCCGCAGGGACAAAAGTAACGAGTAGTGTCGGCATGGTATTTGGCGTCGTAATCGTAAATAGCGTGCGGCGTCTCCAGGCGGATCAGCGGCAGCGCCTCGGCGCCGAGCAGGCTCGCCGTGTACTCGGGGCCTTCTATGCAACGCTCGGCGATCACGGTGTGGTCGTAACGGGCGGCGGCGCTCCGGGCGTCCGCCAATTGGGCGACTGCGGTGACCTTGGTGATGCCGATGCTGGAGCCCTCATTCGCCGGTTTCACGATAAGCGGCAGGCCCAGGGTCTTGACGGCGGCGTTGAGATCGCTGCGCGCATCGAGCACGACGAACCCCGGCGTCGGCAATCCCGCGCCGAGCCAGGCATATTTACAGCGCAGCTTGTCCATGGCCAACGCCGAGCCCAGCACGCCACTCCCGGTGTAGGGAATTCCCAGCATCTCCAGGGCGCCTTGCAGCGTGCCGTCTTCACCGCCACGCCCATGCAAAGCGATAAACGCCCGATCAAAATGTCCGTTTTGCAAAACATGCAGCACATCCTCACCGGCATCTATGGCGTGCGCATCCATACCCTGCGTGCGTAGTGCTTCATGCACGCGGGCGCCGCTCTTGAGCGAAACCTCACGCTCGGCGGACAATCCGCCCATGAGCACCGCGACCTTGCCGAAATCGCGTGCATGTATCGCGTTGCTCATGCGCTACCCACGGGCGGCCGAAGGCCGCTCTGTCTTCCTTCTCCCACTTGCGGGAGAAGGTGGCCCGTAGGGCCGGATGAGGGAGAGACCGCCTGGTTCACGGGCCCACTCCGCGACCAGGAGATTCGGGCGGTCTCTCCCCCACGATGCGCACCTCTGGGATAAGGCGCACGCCTCGCTGTTGCTCAACGGTGCCGGCAATCTTTGCGATCAGCGCCTCAATGTCCGCTGCGCTGGCGTTGCCGGTGTTGATGATGAAGTTGGCGTGTTTCTCGGAGACGCACGCCCCACCGATGCAAAAACCCTTGAGCCCGCAGGCCTCAATCAGGCGCGCCGCATGATCACCGGGCGGATTGCGGAACACCGATCCGGCGCTGGGTTGATGGGTGGGCTGGGTGAGGTTGCGCTTCTCCAGCAATTCCTTGATGCGCGCTTCCGCCGTTTCGCGCTCGCCGGTTTGCAACTGCAACTCGGCGGCGACGAACCACTCTTCTGCGTGAGGCGTGAGGCGTGAGGCGCCTTCGGCAAGTGAGGCGTGAGGCGTGAGGCGTGAGGTGTTACCCCTCACTCCTAACTCCTCACCCGTCACTGTCCTTAAGACCACATGCCGGTAGCCGATCTCGAAATCCTGGGGGGTGCGCTTTCGGATCGCACCCTGCCGGTCCATGGTCTCGACCGCCTTTACGATCTGCCAAGTCTCGCCGCCGAAGGCGCCCGCGTTCATGGCGAGCGCCCCGCCCATCGTGCCGGGAACGCCGGCCAAAAATTCCGCGCCGCTTAAAGCCAGACGCGCGCTGTAGCGCGCGACCTTGGCGCAGGTGACACCCGCCTCGGCGCGCACCGTGTGCGGGCCGGTCTGTTCCAGGCGATTGAGCAGGCCGCTCACCGCGATCACCGCGCCGCGCAGGCCGCCGTCGCGCACCAATAGATTGCTGCCCAGCCCCAGCCACGACACCAGCTCGGTCTCCGGCAGTTGCCTTAAAAACACGGCGAGATCGTCCATATCGGCAGGCTGAAAAAAGTGTTGCGCAGGACCGCCCACACGCCAACTGGTGTGGCGTGCCATGGGCTCGTTCTCGCGTAAGGTCCCGCGCAACACAAGCGTCGCCGTCTTCATTTCCGGATGTTCACGCAATGCATTCATGAGTTGTTGGTTTTTCTTCCCCCGCGTTTGCCGAAGGGAGTGATCGCCGCCAGTTGTTGCGGCAGCGCGGCCGCCACCGCGCCGATGTCGCCTGCGCCCAGGGTGAGCACTATGTCCCCGGCATGCAGCAGGCCGGGGATAACTTCTGGCAGGTCGGCCGCGCGTTCCACCAGCACCGGTTCGTTCTTGCCGCGCGCGCGGATGGCGCGGGCCAGGGCGCGGCCGTCGGCCCCTGCGATGGGCGTCTCGCCGGCGGGATAGACCTCGCACAGCACCAGCACATCCACCTCGGAGAGGATGCGGGCGAAGTCATCGAGCAGGTCGCGGGTGCGGGTGTAGCGGTGCGGCTGGAAGGCCACCACCAGGCGGCGTTCCGGCCAGCCGGCGCGGATCGCCTGCAGGGTCGCGGCGATCTCGCGCGGGTGATGGCCATAGTCGTCAATCAGCATGACCTCGCCCGCCGCCGTGGCGATCTCGCCGTACACCTGAAAGCGCCGGCCGATGCCCTGAAAGTTAGCGAGACCTTTTTGAATCGCGGCGTCGGACACGCCGAGTTCCTGCGCGACGCTGATGGCGGCCAGGGCGTTCAATACATTGTGCTCACCCGGCATGTTCAGCGTGACGTGCAGATCATTCGCCGAAAGACGTCTCACCGAGAAGTGTGTGCAGGCGCGGTCTTGCCGAATCTCGCTCGCGCGCACGTCGGCATCGTCACTGAAGCCGTAGGTCAACACCGGCCGCGACACCTGCGGCAATATCTCGCGGACCACCGGGTCGTCCAGGCACAGCACCGCGAGGCCGTAAAAGGGCAGGTGATGGAGAAATTCAACAAAGGTCTGGCGCAGTTTGTTGAAATCACCGCCATAGGTCTCCATGTGATCGGCGTCTATATTGGTGACCACCGCGACCATCGGCTGGAGGTACAGGAACGAGGCGTCGCTCTCGTCGGCCTCGGCCACCAGATACTGCCCCGCGCCCAAGCGCGCGTGTGTCCCCGCGCTGTTCAAGCGTCCGCCGATCACGAAGGTGGGGTCGAGCCCGCCCTCGGCGAGCAGGCTGGCAATGAGGCTCGTGGTGGTCGTCTTGCCGTGGGTGCCGGCGACCGCGATGCCGTAACGGAAGCGCATCAGCTCGGCCAGCATCTCGGCGCGCGGAATCACCGGGATACGACGGCTGCGCGCGGCACTCACCTCCGGATTGTCATCGCCGACGGCCGTGGAGACGACCACCACGTCCGCGTCGGCGACGTGACGCGCGTCATGACCGATGGCGACGCGCGCGCCCTTTGCTGCGAGACGGCGGGTCACGGCGTTTTCATGGATGTCGGAGCCGGACACGGTGTAATCCAAATTGATCAGCACCTCGGCGATGCCGCCCATGCCCGCGCCGCCGATGCCGACGAAGTGTATGTGTTGGGTGTGACCCATGCGCAAACGCCGCTCAGGCATGATGTGCCTCCAGACACAGTTCCGCGACCCGCGCCGCGGCCTCGGGCCGGGCCAGACGTCGTGCGGCCTGAGCCATTTCCAGCAGGCGTTGCCGCGCGTTACACAAGGTCTTGAGCAACTCGGCGAGTGAGGCGGGCGTGAGTTTATCCTGCGGGAGCAGACACGCCGCGCCGTGCTGTTCCAGATAACGCGCATTGGCGGTTTGATGATCGTCGGCGGCGAACGGATACGGCACTAATATAGATGCGAGCCCCGCGCAGGTGAGTTCGGCAATGGTCAGGGCGCCCGCCCGGCACACGACGAGATCCGCCCACGCGTAGGCCTCGGCCATGTCTTCGATGAAAGGGACGATGCGTGCCGTGATACCCGCTGCGGCATAGCGGCTTTGCGCATCCTCAATGTGCCCGGCACCCGCTTGATGCCAGATCTCGATGGCGCAGTGTTCGCGCAACTGTTGCAAGGCCAAGGGGAGTGTTTCATTCAGCACCCGCGCACCCAAGCTGCCGCCCAGCACCAGCAGCCGCAGCGCACCGCTACGTCCGCCAAGGCGCTGCTCGGGGTTAAGCACCTGCGTGATGGCGGCGCGCACCGGATTGCCGGTATGAACAGGGTGGTATTTTTTCGCCAGGCTGCCGGGGAAGGCCTCCAGCACCTTGTCGGCCAGCGGGGCCAGCCAGCGGTTGGTGAGGCCCGCGACGGCGTTTTGTTCGTGGATGACGAGCGCCTTGTCCAGCAGCCAGGCGCTGAACCCGCCCGGCCCGGCGACGAAGCCGCCCATACCCAACACCACGCTGGGCTTGAGTTTTATCAACACGAAGAGATTTTGCAAAAAGGCGATGCCCAGTTTATAAGGAGCCAGCAACCAGCTCCACCAGCCCTTTCCGCGCAGCCCGCTGATGGAGATAAAGGCGAGCGGAATGCCGGTGGGCGGAATCACCTTGGCCTCCAGCCCCGCGTGCGTACCAAGCCACAATACTTCGTGACCTTGTTTTTTTAATTCTTCCGCCACGGCCAGGGCGGGGAAGACGTGTCCGCCGGTGCCGCCCGCCATGATGAGTACGCGCATAGTCATAATGCGCGCGCCTCCTGCCGGAAAGTTTCCGATGGGCAAGGACGCCCAAGTGTCGCGGGGACAGGACGTCCAGGAGCGACCGGCGCCCGTCTCGCGCGCAGCCGCGGCGGTTCGCGCAGTTCATAGTCTATGCGCCACAACAATGCCAGCGCTATGCAGCTCACTACCAGACTGCTGCCGCCGTAACTCAACAGCGGCAGGGTGAGCCCCTTGGTGGGGAGCAGCCCCATGTTGACGCCGATGTTGATGAACGACTGCAGCGCAATCCACAAGCCCAAGCCATAGGCGAGATAGGCGGCGAAGCGATGCCCGGTGAGTTCGGCACGGCGCCCCAACGCAAAGGCGCGCCACACCAGCAGAGTAAACAGCAGTATCACGGCCATCGCCCCCGCCAGTCCCAGTTCCTCGGCCAGCACCGCGAACAGAAAATCGGTGTGCGCCTCGGGGAGATAAAACAATTTCTGGATGCTGGCGCCGAGACCGACACCCCACCATTCGCCGCGCCCGAAGGCGATCAGGGCCTGAGTGAGTTGAAAGCCGCTGTTGAACGGGTCGGCCCAGGGATTCAAAAAGGCGGTCAGGCGTTCCATACGATAGGGCGCGGCGAACGCCAGCACGCCGAGCGCGGCGCCGGCCATGGCGACAAGCACCCCAAACAGCCACAACCGCACACCGCCAAGAAACATGAGGCCGAGTGCGGTTGCGGTAATCACCACGGCGGCGCCGAAGTCGGGCTCCATCAACAGCACCACGGCGATAAACGCGATCAGCCCCATCGGGGCGAGGAAGCCGGTAATGGTGGTGCGCACCAGATTGCCGTGCCGCACCAAATAACCGGCGAGATACACCACCACGATGAGCTTGACCAGCTCCGAAGGCTGGAATTTGACCGGCCCGAGCGCGAGCCAACGGTGGCTGCCGTTTACTTCTTTCCCGATGCCCGGGATGAGCACCAGGAACAGCAATACAAGTCCCGCCAGCAACAACACCGGTCCCAGCCTTTCCCAATACACCAGGCGAATGGAGGAAACGCCGAGAGCGATCATCAATCCCACGCCGAGATAGGCGGCCTGACGCAACAGATAATAAAAGGGCTGGCCCAACTGCCGGTCGGCCGCCGTGATGGTGGTGGACATCACCATCACCAGCCCCAACCCCAGCAATAGGACGGCCACACTGAGTAGCGTGTAGTCGGGCCTGGGGAGCTGGTCGTTGGAAATGGCCGCGCGGGCACGCATACTAATCACGTCTCCCGGATTTCAGATAACCCGCTACTTCGTCCATGAATATTTGCCCGCGTCCGGCGTAGCCGCTGTACATATCAAAACTGGCGCAGGCCGGTGACAGCAGTACGGCGTCACCCGGCTGGGCGAGGCGCGCGGCCTGCCTCACCGCGTCTTTCATGCCGGTGGCGCGACTGATGAACGCGCAGTCCTTGAGCGCAGATTCGATGAGAGATGCATCGCGGCCGATCAGCACCACGGCGCGGGCGTGCGCATACACCGGCGCGCGCAGTACGGTAAAGTCTGCGTCCTTGCCCTCGCCGCCGGCGATCAGCACGATGCGGCCATCGCCGAGTGTTGCGGCCAAACCTTGCAGGGCCGCGGTGGTCGCACCCACATTAGTGCCCTTGGAGTCGTTCACCCAACGCACGCCGTTTTGTTCCGCTACCCACTGACTGCGATGCGGCAGACCGGGAAATTCGCGCAGCGTATCGAGCATCGCGGCGAGCGGTATATCCATAGCGTGGCCCAGGGCGAGGGCGGCCAGGGCGTTAGCAATATTGTAGCTGCCCTGGATACGCACCTCGCGCACTGCGATGAGATGACGCGCGCCGTGACTGAGCCAGGCTTCGCCACCACGCTCAGTGAGTCCGAAGTCCTCTCCGTGCGGCGCACCCAGCGTAAAACCCAGTTGCCGCCGTCCCGGCTCAACCATCGCGCTCACCTGCGGGTCGTCGCGGTTGATGACCATCACACCGTGTCCGCGGTAGACGCGCTGCTTGGCGCGCGCGTATTCCGAAAGATCGCCGTAGCGATCCATGTGGTCGGGGCTGATGTTGAGCACCACGCCGGCCGCGGCATCGAGACTGCGGGTGGTTTCGAGCTGGAAGCTGGAGAGCTCCAGCACATAGAGATCGGGCTCTATGTCGTTGAGCAAATCCAGCGCGGGCGTACCGAGGTTGCCGCCCACCCGCACATCGAGACCGGCGCGCGCCGCCATCGCGCCGACCAGCGTGGTGACGGTGCTCTTGCCGTTGGCGCCGGTGATGGCGATGACCGGCGCGCGCGCGTAGCGCGCGAACAGCTCGATGTCACCGATCACCGGCGTGCCGCGCGCCACGGCGGCGGCGACCGCCGGTTCGCGCAGCCACACGCCGGGGCTGATCAGGATCTGTTCGGCGCGCTGCAGGGCCTCGCTGTTGAAACCGCCCAGTGAGACCGGCACCTCGGGCAATTCCTGCTGCAACTCGTGCAGACCCGGCGGTTGCAAACGGCTGTCGGTGACCAGCACCGGCACCCCGCGCCGCGCCAGGAAGCGTGCGCTGGAGAGCCCGGTCTTGCCGAGGCCCACAATCACTGTGCGGCCTTCACCCGGAGTGGCGCGACTCCCTGCCTCCAGCGGGAGAGTGCTTGCAGGCGTAGTTTTGTGCGCCATTCCTATCATCTCAGCTTCAATGTCGCCAAACCCGTCAACACCAACACCACGGTGATGATCCAAAAGCGCACGATCACGCGCGGCTCGGGCCAGCCCTTGAGTTCGAAGTGATGATGCAGCGGCGCCATGCGGAAGATGCGTTTACCGGTGAGCTTGAACGAGGCGACTTGCAGAATGACCGACAAGGTCTCAATCACAAACACCCCGCCCATGATGAACAGCACCAGTTCCTGGCGCACGATGACGGCGAGCAGACCCAGCGCCGCGCCCAGGCCAAGCGCCCCGATGTCGCCCATGAAGACCTGCGCGGGATAGGTGTTGAACCACAGAAAGCCCAATCCAGCCCCGACCATCGCACCGCAAAACACCACCAGTTCGCCCGCACCAGGGATGTAAGGAATGCCGAGATACTTGGAGAAGATTACATGGCCGCTCGAATAGGCGAAGATCCCGAGCGCCGCCGCTACCATCACCGTGGGGAGGATGGCGAGCCCGTCCAGGCCGTCGGTGAGATTTACCGCGTTGCTCGTCCCCACAATCACGAAATAGCTGAACAGCACAAAACCCACCGCCCCCAGCGGCAGCGCGACGTGCTTGAAGAACGGCACGATCAGTTCGGTCTCTGCGGGTAGTTGCGCGGTGGCATAAAGAAAGATCGCCGCGGCGAGACCCGCAACCGACTGCCAAAGATACTTGGAGCGCGCGGACAAACCCTTGGAGCGCTTGTGCACCAGCTTGAGATAGTCATCCACGCCGCCGATCAGACCGAACACCACCGTGATGACCAGCACCAGCCAGACGTGACGGTTATCGAGATTGGCCCACAATAACGTGCTGATGACGATGGAGATCAGAATCAGCGCGCCGCCCATGGTCGGGGTACCGCTCTTGCTGAGATGACTCTGCGGGCCGTCGTCGCGTACCTGCTGCCCGATCTGGTGCAGACTCAAACGCCGGATCACGGCCGGTCCCAGCAAGAGCGAGATCGCCAGCGCGGTGAGTGTGCCGAGGATGGCGCGCAGCGTGATGTAACTGAAGACATTGAAGAATGAGTGGCTCTTCGCCAGATATTGAAAGAGGTAGACGAGCATCAGGCAGTGGCTCCCGCGAAGCGGCCGAGAGCGGCAACGACTTCTTCCATGTGCGCACTGCGCGAACCCTTGACCAATATCGTCACTCCGCCGTTCTCGCGCTCAAGCCTCCCGGTCAATGCGGCAATCAATGCGGCGTGGTTCGCAAAATGTTCGGACCCGGCCCCGAATGTTCGCGCCGCGTGACGGCTCAACTCGCCGGTCGCGTACAGCGCCTCCACGCCCGCGGCGCGCGCCCACTCTCCGGCCTGTTCATGCAGCGCGGCGGCGTCTTCGCCGAGTTCGCCCATATCGCCCAGCACCAGCCACTTGCGTGTAGCGCACGCAGCCAGCACGTCCAGCGCCGCCTGCAAAGACGCCGGGTTGGCGTTATAGGTGTCGTCTATCAGTTCCGCGCCTTTGATCCCCGTCGTCCGTTCGAGACGCCCGTGCACCGGCCGCATCGCCTCCAGTCCCTTTTTGATGTCGGACAACGCGGCCCCTGCCGCCAAGGCCGCGGCAGCGGCGGCCAGCGCGTTCATCACGTTGTGCCGGCCGGGCAGCGACAGCCTCACTTCCGTCGCACCTTCAGGCATCGAGAGTTGCAGCGCACTGCCGCTGCTCTCCTGTCGCCACTCGGCGCGGACATCGGCCGACGCCTGCAAACCGAAGGTAATCATCCGATGTGCGTCCGCCAACTCGCGCCACAGCGGCGCATAAACATCATCGCTGTTGATGACCGCAATACCGTCCATGCTCAAACCTTGATAGATCTCGCCCTTGGCGCGCGCTACGCCCTCGATGCTGCCGAAACCCTCCAGGTGCGCGGGCCCCGCGTTGGTGATGAGCGCCACGGTAGGGCGGGCGATGCGGGTGAGATAGCTGATCTCGCCGGGGTGATTGGCGCCCATCTCAATCACCGCGTGGCGGTGTGTGCGCTCCAGGCGCAGCAGGGTCAGCGGCATGCCGATGTCGTTGTTGAGATTGCCTTGCGTCACCAGCAGCGGACCGCGCTGGCCCAGTATCGCCGCGATCATTTCCTTGACCGTGGTCTTGCCGTTGCTGCCCGTGACCGCCACCAGCGGCATCGTGTGACGCGCCCGCCAAGCGGCCGCCAACTGGCCCAAACCGGTGCGGGTATCCTGCACGCGCAAGCTCGGCAGCGCCGTCTCGACGGCGCGATCCACCAGCGCCGCCGCCGCGCCGCGCTGCATGGCCTGATCTAAAAAGGCGTGGCCGTCGAAGTGCGGGCCGTGCAGCGCGACGAATAAATTATCCCGCTCCAAGGCGCGGCTGTCGGTGCTCACCCCGGCGAACCCCGCATCCCGGCCCACGTGTTTGGCTTCCAATACCCTTGCGGCCTCGGAGAGATGCATGCGGATCATCTCTCCCTCGCGGGTCGCTCTTGGGCGTCCTGCCCCCGCGACACTTGGGCGTCCCTGCCCATCGCGAGTAGTTTGGCCGCCTGCTCGCGGTCGCTGAACGGTATCTTCTCGGCGCCGATCAGTTGATAATCTTCATGACCCTTTCCTGCGACCAGGATGATGTCGGCGGGTCCGGCGTGACGGATGGCGAAGGCCAGTGCTTCGGCCCGGTCGCGGCGCACATACACCGCATAGGGATTAACCATGCCCGCCAGGATCTCGGCCACGATGCCGACCGGATCTTCATGACGCGGATTGTCATCGGTAACCACCACAAAATCGGCATAGCGTTCCGCGATCGCGCCCATCAAGGGGCGTTTGCCGCGGTCACGCCCGCCGCCGCAGCCGAACACGCACCACACGCGCCTGCCCGTGCTATGCTCGCGCACCGCCGCGAGGGCCTGTTGCAACGCGTCAGGGCTGTGGGCATAGTCCACTATCACCGTTGGCTGACCGGGCCGGCCCGCGATGAGCTCCATCCGCCCCGGCACCGGGCTTACACGGGAGAGGCGTTGCAGCGCGTCAGCGAGCGGCACACCCATCGTCAACAAGACCGACAGCGCCGCGAGCAGGTTGCTCGCATTGAAGCGGCCCCGCAGCGCACTCTCGAGGCGGCCGGCGCCCCACGGACTTTCGACATCCAGCGACAGTCCCTGACTGTGCAGGCGGAGATTCAGCCCGCGCACCTGCGCGATACCCGCAACGTCATACGCCGATAGACCAAACGCCAACGGCTCGACTCCCTTGGGAAGAGTGCTTAGCAACTCGCGGCCGAAGTCATCGTCACAGTTGATCACGGCGTGACGCAGACCCGGCATCTGAAACAGCCGGCGCTTCGCCGCGCCATAGGCCGTCATATCGGGGTGATAGTCCAGATGGTCGCGGCTCAAATTAGTGAACACGGCGATATCGAATTCCACACCGTTCACCCGCCCCTGCTCGAGCCCGTGCGAGGAGACCTCCATCACCACATTCGGCGCGCCGCGTTCGTGCAATTGCGCAAGCAGGGCCTGCAACGTAACCGCATCAGGAGTGGTATGGCTACCACTCTCCAAGCGACCATACAGCCCGCTCCCCAAGGTGCCGATGAGGCCGCACAGGCCTTCGGCCGGTGAGGGGTGAGGGGTGAGGGGTGAGGGGCCTTCGGCCGGTGAGGGGTGAGGGGTTCACGCCTCACTGTCACTCCTGACTCCTCACGCCTCACTGTCACTCCTGACTCCTCACGCCTCACAGTATCTGAAAGCGCCTGCGCCAGAAAATGCGTGACCGAGGTCTTGCCGTTGGTGCCGGTGACGCCGATGACGGTGAGGTTATGACTGGGGTGGCCGTAAAAGCGCGCGGCGATGTGCCCGATTTTTTGACCGAGGGCGACGATGTCATACACCGGCACTGCGTGGTGCGCGGTTGGAGTCGCTGCATTCGATTCCACCGCCACCGCCACTGCGCCTGCGCGCGCGGCATCCTCGATAAATTCCGCGCCGTGCCGGGCGCCGCCCTGCTGGGCGAGGAACAGATCACCCGGCCGGGTGCGGCGGCTGTCGAGCGACAAGCCGAGTATCTCGCGCTCGTCGGTGGGGCTCACTGGGGCATAGCCTTCGAGCAGCGTGCTCAGCCGGAGGCCTGTGCCGTACTCGGTGCGTGAGGCGGCCATCATTCGTGCTTACCCATATCCGGGCCTTCGGCTGGTGAGGGGTGAGGAGTGAGGGGTGAGGAGCTGTTACGCCTCACGCCTAACTCCTCACGCCTCACCGTATTTGATTGAGCGATCTGTAAAGAAGGGAGATCGTCCGGGCTGACATCGAGCAGCCGCAGGGCGCCGGTCATGACCTTGGCGAACACCGGCGCCGCCACCAGGCCGCCGTAATACTCATCGCCCTGGGGTTCGTTGATGATCACCGCCATGACCAGCCGCGGCCGCGTGGCCGGGGCCATGCCCGCGAACAGCGACAGGTAACGATTGGCGTCGTAGCCTTCCGCTCCGATCTTGTGCACCGTGCCGGTCTTGCCTGCCACCCGGTAGCCGGGGATGCGCGCCTGGGTGCCGGTGCCGCCGTCGGCGACTACCCGCTCCATCATCGCGCGCACCGCGGTTGCGGTCCCGGGTTGCATCACCCGCTTGCCGGGCAGAGGGTTGTCCACACGCAGCAGCGATACCGGCCGCAGCTCGCCGTCGTTGGCCAATGCGGTATAGGCCTGCGCCAGTTGCAAGGCGGTCACCGACAGGCCGTAGCCGAACGAAAGCGTGGCGCGCTCGATCTCCCCCCATTTCCGCGGCGAGCTGAGCCGGCCGCTCGCCTCGCCGGGGAAACCGCTGCCGCTGAGCGTCCCCAGACCCACACTCGAGAACATCCGCCACAGCCGCTCCGGGGGGATCGTGAGAGCGATCTTGCTCGCACCGACGTTGCTGGACTTTTGGATCACGGTGCTGACATCAATCCGGCCGTAGTCGTGCATGTCGCGGATCAGTTTGTGGCCGACCCTGAAGGCGCCTGGCGCGGTGTCTATCGGGGTATCGGGCCGGTACTGCCCTGTCTCCAGCGCCGCGGCGATGGTGAACGGCTTGATGGTCGAGCCGGGCTCGAACACATCGGTCAGCGCACGGTTGCGTAGCCGCGCGCCCTGCGTCTCGCCGGGACTGTTGGGGTTGTAGGCGGGCACGTTGACCATGGCGAGCACCTCGCCGGTCTGCACATCGAGAATCACCGCCGAACCCGATAGCGCGTGATGCTCCAGCACGGCGGATTTGAGTTCCCGGTAAGCGAGATACTGGATGCGCCGGTCCAGACTCAGTTGTATGTCGCGGCCGGGCTGGGGCGCGCTCAGTTGTTCAACGTCCTGCACGATGCGCCCGAGGCGATCCCGCATGACGCGCTTGCTGCCGGGCGTACCGCGCAGCCAGGCGTCATAGGCGAGTTCCAGGCCCTCCTGGCCGTTATCCTCGACGCCGGTAAAGCCCACCACGTGAGCCGTCACTTCGCCGGACGGATAATAGCGCCGGTACTCGCGCTGCAAGGCCACACCCGGCAGCTTCAAGGCCATGACCTGCCCGGCGAGGCCGGGCGTGACGCGGCGTTTGAGATAGACAAACTCGCGTTCCATGCGGGCATCCAGAAATTGCGCCAACTCTTTTACAGAGAAATCCAGCAGCTTGGCGAGCCGCGGCCACTCGGCGCGCGCACCGGCCAACTCCTGCGGGTTGACCCACACCGAATCCACCGGGGTGCTGATGGCGAGCGGTTCGCCGTTGCGGTCGCTGATCACCCCGCGGTGTACCGGCAGGCTGACCACACGCAGGTGCCGCGCCTCGCCCTGCACCTGTAGAAATGCCTTATTGAAGACTTGTATATCCACGACGCGCCACATCAACAGCAGCGCAGCGCCGCCGAGCAGGCAAAGCACCCAAACGCGGCGGCCGGTGTAGACGTGTGTGGGCTTGGGGCGGCTCATGGCTCGCGGCTTCCGTGTGGAATAGCCCCTTCGGACGGGCTTGAGACAGGCCTGATGATGACGACCGCCTTGGGGTCAGGCGGCCGCATCCCCAGCCGGCCACGGGCCTCGGCATCCACCCGCGCATGCGTCGCCTGCGTGCTCTGCTCGAGTTGCAACTGGCCCCACTCCACATTCATCGCGTCGCGTTCGGCCTGCAAGGCCTGTAATTCGATAAACAATTTACGATTCTCATGTTTGGCATACACCACGCCGAGCGCCGAGGCCAGCGTCGCCAGCACCACCAGCGCCAAGCCTGTGTGAGCGGCGCGCAGCTTCACGGCAGCCTCTCGGCGATACGCAGCACGGCGCTGCGCGCGCGCGGATTGGCCTGCACTTCGGCCGACGAGGCGTGGATCGCCTTGCCGATGACGCGCAGCTTCGGGTGGAAGCGCGCCTGAGTAACGGGAAGGCCGGGAGGAAATTCACCTCCGCGCGCCTCTTTACGCATGAAGCGTTTGACGATCCTGTCCTCCAGCGAGTGAAAGCTGATCACCGCGAGCCGCCCGCCGGGGGCTAACGCCTCCACACACTGCGGTAGACAGGCCTCCAGGTCGTCGAGTTCCTGATTGATAAAGATGCGAATCGCCTGGAAGCTGCGGGTAGCGGGATCTTTGTCCTTCTCCCACGCGGGATGGGCGGCGTGCACGATCTCGGCAAGCTGCTTCGTGGTGCGGATCGGACTTGCCGCGCGCGCCTGGACAATAGCGCGGGCGATACGTTTTGCATAACGCTCTTCGCCGTAGCCGCGCAACACCTGTACGATCTCTCGTTCCGGGGCCACGCCCAGCCAGTCGGCGGCGCTCCGTCCCGACTCCGGATCCATGCGCATGTCGAGCGGGCCGTCGTGACTGAAACTAAAACCGCGCTCAGGGTCATCCAGTTGCGGCGACGACACGCCCAAATCCAGCAGCACGCCGCTCACCTTCCTCAACCAACCTCGCCTTTCCACCTGCTGTTTGAGCATAGCGAAGCTACCCCGCTCAATCATGAATCGTTTATCCGATAAAAACTGCTCCTGTGCCGCCGCAATCGCCTGCGGGTCCTTATCCAGAGCCAGCAGACACCCCTCACTTCCCAGCTTCGCCAAGATAGCCAGCGCGTGGCCGCCGCGCCCGAAGGTGCCGTCCACATACAGGCCGCCGGGCTGGATGGCGAGTCCGGCCACCACCTCTTCAACCAGTACCGGACGGTGTTGCGTTGTCATCGCTGTAAGCGTGAGAAGTAAGGAGTGAGGCGTAAGGCGTAAAGCAGATTTCTCCTCACCCCTCACCCCTCACGCCTCACGCCTCACTTTTCACCCTTACCCCTCACCCCTTACTCCTCACGCTTCGCTAGTCCCTGCATCTACAGCGACAACTTCTTCATCGCCTCGGACAACCCTTGGTACTCGCCGACATCCTCCGCAAGCCAACCATCGCGGCGCGCGTTCCACGTCTCTTCGTCCCAGACCTCGAATTTCTTGCCCTGGCCGATCAACACGACCTGCTTGTCAATGCGGGCAAATTCACGCAAGGGTGGCGGCGGCAGCAGGCGGCCCTGGCCGTCCAGATCGCATTCGGTGGCGTGACCGATGAGCAGGCGTTGGATGCGGCGCGAGGCCTTATCGAGACCGGGCAGGGCGTCCAATACACGCTCGATCTCTTCCCATACCGGCAGGGGATAGAGCCACAGGCAGCGTTCCTCCGGATCTATGGTGAGGATCAACTGACCGTTACACTGGGTTTGCAGACGCTCGCGATAACGGGTCGGCATGGTCATCCGTCCCTTCGCGTCCAGATTGAGTGTGTTGACCCCTCGAAACACAGCGCATTCCCCAGCCCGTTATCCCACTGATTCCCACTACACACCACATTTTCCCACTATAGGGACGAAAAGTCCTGCTTGTCAAGGAAAAAGCTGGAGCTAGGCGCTAGGGATGAGTGGCTGGGAGCTTGGGTGAAGGGTTGGGCACCAAGGTCAAACGATTTCGCCCCCCGTTGCCGATGCCTGGGCCGCCGAAAATGCGACGGTGACAATAAACACTAAGAACAATTACTCTGACGGCACCGCGGCGTACCATGTCAGCGAATAACAGATTGCTTGACGTTCATGCCGGGCATTTCCTCACGGGTATAACCCAGCATGCGGCAAAATAATATCGTTGGCCTCGACCACTTTGCCGTCCGTATCGAGGATGTGGATGCCGTCGCTGGCGGTGAGGAGCAACAGCTGACGGCTGGCGCGTTTAAGGGATTCTTTGCCGCGCTCCGAAGCCGTGTGGCCTCCACCAGCCGCTTCCACGCTTGATGTTGAATGTCCTCAAGATGTATGTAGCGGCTTGTTTCGCAATCCGGTTTAGGAGTGGATTGGTCAATTAAATCGTGCTCTTGGCCGAGGCAGCAAGGTTTAAAACAGTGGCGGGGATTTCGTTTCCTTGGAGGGCATAGGCGTGGTTAAAGTCAAAGCCCATATTTTTTAAGCTTATAGTGCAAGGTACGCACCGAGATGCCGAGGGCGCCGGCGGCCTCTGTCTTATTTCCGCCCGTCGCTTCCATGGCGGCCTTGATGCGCTGGATTTCCAGGGTCGCAATCTCATTGCGGAAGCTGAGGGCGGCTTTATCCGAACTTGGCGCTGAACCGGTCGGCATCGCGGCGCGAGAACGGAATATCTCCGGGCTGGTGCCCAGGCCTTTGACGGTCAGCAACGGCCCCGCCGCTACCGCCACGGCCCGGTGTATCACCCATTTGAGCTCGCGGATATTGCCCGGCCAATTGTAACGTTGCAATGCGGACAGCGCCTCCGCTTCGATCTCCGTAATTTGCTTTAGATAGGCTCGATTCGCTTCGTCAATAAATAGCCGTACCAATAAAGGCAGGTCCTGTATTCGCTCCCGCAACGGCGGCAGTTCAAACGATATGCCGTTGATGCGGAAAAAAAGATCGGCGCGGAAGCCGTTGGCGGGATTGCTCAGGTCTTTGTGCGTTGCCCCAATGAGGCGGAAACTGATGCGCCGCTCCCTTGCGTCTCCCACGCGAAAGTAGGCGCCGGATTCCAATAGGCGCAATAGCTTGGCTTGGACATTGTCCGATAATTCGGCGATTTCATCGAGGAACAGGGTGCCGCCCGCCGCCTTTTCGATCAAACCCTCCTTGTTCGCGACGGCGCCCGAGAAGGATCCTTTGACGTGGCCGAACAGCTCGCTCTCAACCAAGTCCTGCGGCAAGGCAGCGCAATTAATGGCCACCAGTTCGCCGTTTTGTTCGGACATGGTGTGTATCCATTGCGCCAAGCGTTCTTTCCCCGTTCCCGTTTCTCCCGTGATGAGAACGGGGATGTTCAAGGGGGCGATCAAAGGCACGTGCTCCATAATATACTTCATGGCGCCCAGCGGCGAGGCATTAAAAACGGCCGCGGCCTGCGAGCCGATTTGGCGTTGCAATGACCTTACCTGCTGATGCAATTGACGGTTTTCCAGCAAAACGTTCAGCTCTTGCTTTAGCTTGGGGATATTGACCGGTTTGGTGAAGTAATCGGCCGCGCCCTGCTTGAGCGCGGCAATCGCGTTTTCCACCGTTGCGTGCGCGGTTAGCATCACGATGATCGTATTAGGCTGGAGAACCTTGAACTCGTGCACATAGTCAACCCCGTTGCCTTCCGGCAGACGCACATCCAGCAAAAGCACCGCGACGGTCTGTTCGGCCAGTATCTGTCGCGCGGCAACCAAGGAATTGGCAATGGTAACGTCGAACATGTCGTCCAACGCTATCGCCAGCGATTCGGCGAAGTTGTCTTCATCGTCGACGATGAGTGCGCGGAAGTTGGGTTGAATCATCGGTTGATCTTTACGGAATGGGCCGGCAGCCATATACGGAAATTCGCGCCTTTGTCCGGACGGTGCAATTCCAACTCGCCGCCGTGCGCGCGTACTATCTTATCAGCAAGATATAAGCCCAGTCCCGCCCCTTTTGATCGTGTGGTGACGAACGGCGACAACAATGACTTCAAATCGAGGTCGGTAGGGAATCCTTTTCCGTCATCCCGATACTCGATTAAGGCTCGTTCCTCTCCCTCGGAGTTATGCAAAGTCACATGCACTTCACTGGCCCCCGCCTCGGCGCTGTTACTGAGTAGGTTGGCGAATAATAGATCAAAATAAAATTTATCGCCGTAGCATTTTATGTCATCGGCGATGACGGTGAGTGCGTGGCGTTGCGTATTTTCATTGATTAAAGCCCTTAAATCCACCCATGACGAATAATCAATCTTTAGGTCTTTGCCGTATATTAACAAGTTATCCATGAGGCGCTGCATGCGCTCAAGTTCTTGATAAGAGATTTGGATAAAGCGCTCAACGAAATGACGGTCGCCTATCCGCGTCGGCAGGCTCTGCACCAGATTGGATATGGTGGCCACCGGCGTACGCAGTTCATGTGACAATGTCGCCGTCATGTGGCCGAGCAGGGCGAAGGCCTCTTGTTCGTGCAGCGCCGTGGTAAGGCGCCGACGTTCCTCATCATGGAGTAGGCGCTCCAGCCGGGTCTGCTCGCTTTTTGTCACATACGCCAACAGGGCAAGAAATATCAGGAACGAAGCCAGCACTCCGTCCACGATTTCACGCATATCCACGACCGTGGTTTCCTTGTTCACGTAGTTGGGATTGATGAAGAGTTGCAATTTGCCGCTTTCCATTTTAATTGACCAAAGCGGTGCGTCTTGGAGTTCCGTCAGCTTGGCGGAAGCCGGGGGCACGGCGATCACTTCCTCCGGCAGGACTTGCTCGACATAGCGGCTGACGAATTGCGCGACTTTCTCAGGGGCGGCGTCTCTATGGGTGGCGCGATACACGTCTGCGGTTCGTTGGATCTGGGTGCGGATGGTTTCGCGAATTTCATTTTTTTCCTGCATGTTATCGATGCCGCTCTCAATCAGCACTACGATGATCCCAAGCACCAGGGAGATAACAAAGGAGATGGTGATTTTTGTGATATGTGAGAATAATTTCCGAGGCATTTGAATTTCGCAGCTTATACGTTGCGCTTAACCCTACCCAAGAGACCTTGGTGCTCAGAAATCGTTCCTTGCCGGCCTCGAATGGGAAGCGCCCCGTCTAACACCGCGCAATTACGTATACAAGTTTTGCGCGCCTTGGACCATGCATTTCGACTAAAAACAATAAAGTAATAAACAACAATAACATACATTTTGGCCCGCTTCCTGCAAACTGTAAGCAATCGCTGGCAAAGTTGCCGGCTATACGCATCTTATTGGAGGAGCCAGGGCATGTATCAAATTGCACAGGCGAACATTAAGGCGCCGGTCCTAGGCAATCAACTCATTGTCGATTTTTACGATTGTGATTGCGCTTATTTCGACGATTTGGACTGGATAGAGAACGTCATGATTGAGGCCGCGCATTACGCGCGCGCCTCCATCGTTGACGTCGTGTTCCATAAATTCAATCCCATCGGGATATCCGGGGTGGTGGTTATCGCCGAGTCGCATCTTGCCATCCACACCTGGCCGGAACATCGCTATGCGGCAATCGATGTCTTTACTTGCGGCGATACGTTGGACAGTGAAGCGGCGGTTGCCTATCTCGCCACGCAATTCCGCTGTCGTAAGCGCAGTGTGACAAAGGTGGGTCGCGGAGAATCCGGCGAATTGGCGGGGGGTTTTCCGGGTGACAAAGCCAGCATCTCTACACATGAGCGATTGGTTGCCGTTGAAACAATCGCCTCCGAGAGAACATCAAGCGAGGATTGACGCATGTCATTATCTTTATCTATGCCGCGTAATCTTGTTGGGGACACGAGTCGGAACGAGTCGAGCATCAAGCGCATAACGCTGTTTTCGGGAAAGGAAAAAGTGAATCTTTATGAGGTTCCTGATGCGCTGGATCTCCATGTCTATAAAGTAAAGCGGCTGGTGTACCAGCGCCAGACAGCTTATCAGCACATCACTATTGCGGATACTTATAACTACGGAAGAGTTCTGATGCTGGATGGCGCCGTGCAAAGCGCTCAAAGCGACGAGGCCCTGTACCATGAGTTGCTGGTGCAACCGGCGATGCTGCGCCATCCCGATCCCAAGGACGTGCTTATCATCGGCGGAGGCGAGGGGGCATCATTGCGCGAAGTGCTTGCCCATCGCAGCGTCCGCACCGCTACCATGGTGGATATCGACGGCGAGGTGGTGGAGTCGTGCCGTAAATACCTGCCTACATGGCATTGCGGGGCGTTCGACGACGCGCGGGCGCGTGTTTTTTACGCGGACGGACGCAAATTTATAGAGGAACATGATGGTAAATACGACGTTGTCATCATCGATGTTGTAGATATGCTGGATAATGGTCCGGCACAAGCTTTGTATACGCAACAATTCTACAAATTCTTGCGCCGTCGTTTGCACCCGGGTTTCATCGTGGCGATCCAAGGGCTGGAATTCACTTTCAGCGACTCGCGGGAACATGCCGCGTTGGTGCGCACCTTGCGCACGGTATTTCCTTATGTGCACAGTTACAGTGCGACGATTCCGTCGTTTTTATCCAGTTGGGGGTTCGTCGTCGCCTGTGACGACTATCCGCCGAATAGCTGGCGGGCCAATGAGATCGACTCGGCTATTTCCCGGAAATTAGCTCCGGACCGGCTTGTTCACCTGGACGGCGCCTATCTGGAGAAGACTTTTACCCATTGCCGGTTGACGCGCCAACTGTTGGCGATGCCCGGTCCTATTTTAGAGGATGAGATAAAACTCGAGTTTAATGTTAAGCAAGATATTACGGATGAAATGGCTGGCGCCACTAAGGCTCAGTTTAAACCTTTGCGCTGACGGGGTCGGCGGCGGGATTTTCTGCGGTAATTGAAATTCAACGCAAGTCGTAACGCGAGAGATGTGCCGCCGGCCGTTTGGGTGGAGGCGGGTATAGATATGATGAAGAGCATGTTGTTTTTTCTTTTTTCAGCAGCTTCCAGCGATAGTGACAACATGAGTTGTCTCCGGGAGGAAATAAACGGTTTGTGCCGACGCCGCGGACCCGCAGACGTCAAGTCTTCGCGCGAGCCATTCGGGAAAGAAGGTTATCGTCCGTGAAAAGATCCACGAGCAAAAAAGGTGGCATGGCGCTTTCCGGGGCTGAGAAGCTTATGGTCAGAGGCGCTCCAAAGACGGGTAAATCTTTGGACTTTACGCCTTTGCAGAAGAAGGATTTCCCGGTCTTTTATCGGCAGTTCTTGCAGTTGCGCCCGGAGCCGATTTTTATCGACATCTACGAGCCGACGCCGTTTCCGAGCTTGGCCAAGTTCAAGACCTATTTTGCAGTCGACAAGAGACCCCTGTGGGTGTTGGGTCCGCCGGAGTCCCCGGTCGCTTATTTCGCCCTGCATGATTTTCAAGCCGAGCACGATTTGGCGAATGTGGAGTTCGTTTTCTTTGCGGGATATCCCGCCCCTGGTTCCAAGGAAGCACGCGCCTTCTGGAAATTCTTTCGCAAATGCCTCGCGGATTACGGCCTGACCCGTATCCAGAGTTTCGTCCTTCCCTCCAGCGCGGACAAGATCCGTTTGATCGAATCCTTAGGATTTCGTAAGGAAGGCGTACTGCGCGAGCATTTTTTCCATGACGGCAAGTTGCACGATATCGTTGCCTACGCCTGGATGGCGGAGGAACGTCATGCCTAAGCTTGGCCTGGAAAAGATCATCGTGCGGCGTATCGTTCCTGCCGATCGCCCTATCCTGCGCCGCTGGCTGAAGGATCCCGGCGTGCGGGCGGCCATCGAGGATGAGACCATCGTGCTGTCGAAGATGGAGGAAACCCTGGCGTTATTCGAGTCCAGTGATCCCTTTAGCGACAGCAACCTGGGCCTCATCGTCGAGGTGGCGGGGCGGCCGATCGCCCTGATCCACTTCGTGTGGATCAACTGGGTCAGCCGCAACGCGGAGGTGATCGTGTTCGTGGGGCCAGAGGATTTGCGGCGCTCGCTTGCCGCCGCCGTGGTCGTGGAAAAGATTGGCCATGCCGCCTTCCGGGTGCTGAATCTGCACAAGGTCTACGCCTTCGTTTATGGGGCCAACGAAGCGGCGCTTTCGGTATTCCGCAAGTTGACGGAAGAGGAGGCGTGCCTGCGTTCATACGTCAAATCCTCCGAAGGCTATACGGATTTTCATTTTTTCGGCTTGTTGGCATCGGAATATTTTGCAGCCATGAAAAAGCTGAAAGGACGGGATTGATGCGCGGCGACGGCCGTCCGCGGTTGCGTCCGCTTTTACACATCGCCAAGGAATTCTACCTGACTCCGCGGGTCATGGCGTTTTCAATGGCGCTCATCCTGCTGATGGTCGCGGCCGACGTCGCCCTGCCGTGGATGGCGAAGATCGCGATCGATTTGATTACCGAGGGCCGCAACTCCGCGGCAGTGAATGCCGTTTTCCGGGAAGTGGTATGGATGGGCGGCATGATTCTCGGCGTGGCGATCGCTCAGTATCTGACCAGCGCCCTGCTGACCCGCTTCTACACTCGCGTCGTCTATCGCGGCACGGCGCGACTGCGGGAACAACTCTACACCCGCATGCAGGCCCAGTCGCTGAACTTCCTGGCCGAGCGGCAAATCGGCGAGATGTTGACGCATCTGATCACCGATATCCAAAACCTTCAGGATTCGACTCTCGACTTAATATCGGAAGTGCCCTTCGACGTATGCATCTTGCTTGGACTCACGATAGCGATGTTCATTCTCAATCCGACCTTAGCGCTGATTGTACTGCTGTTCCTGGTGGCATCGGTGCTGTTCGTTTATCGGATCGGGCGCCGCGGTTGGAAGGCACAGTCCGGCGCGATGCAGGGTACGGCGGATATGACGGCGCGAATGCAGGAAGGATTCGCCGCCGCCCGGACCATTGCCACTTTCGACGCCGCTCGGGGAGAGCAGCAACGCGTCCAAGAGGCCTCGCAGCGCTATGCCTTTCATATGGAAAATACCGGCAAGGTGCGCGCGGTGATTACGCCCTTTCTGAGTTTCGCGGAATACGCGGGCGTTATTACGGTCTTGGTTGTCGGCGGTTGGGAGATGCTGCACGGTTCCCTGACGGTGGGCGGCCTCGTGGCGTTTATGGCGTATATGCAGTTGTCGGCAGATCCGGTATCGCGCTTTTCCCGCGTGATTCTGCGCCTGCAGAATGCCAGCGTTTCGGCCGCGCGTCTTCATGATCTTCTCGCGGAGACGCACGATGCGCAAGACAAGCCCGATGCGCTGGTGCCCACCGATCTCACGGGGGCGGTGGCGGTCGCGAATGTCCACTTTCGCTATCCCACCTCCGCCCAGCCGGCATTGAGCGGGCTCGACTTCACAGTGGCGGCCGGGGAAAAGATCGCCGTCGTCGGCCGAAACGCCTCCGGCAAGAGTACCTTTCTCGATTTGCTCTTGCGGATTCAAGAGCCGGAGCAAGGCCGCATCTCGGTTGACGGCATCGATGTCCGCGACATCCGCTTGGCCACGTGGCGCTCTTTCATCGGCGTCGTGCCGCAAGACATCCTGCTCTTGAATCGCAGTGTGGCCGAGAACATCGCGTTGGGCTCTGCCTTTCCCCCGGAACGTATCCGCGAGGCGGCCGCCGCGGCGGGCCTCAGGGAGTTCATCAACGGTCTGCCGCGGGGATACGAGACGGTGGTGGGGGAGAGGGGCGTGTTTCTGTCCGGCGGTGAACGGCAGCGCATCGCCGTCGCGAGACTGTTCCTGCGTGCAGCCCGAGTTATCCTTTTGGACGAGCCAACCTCTGCCCTGGACGTCGCTTATGAAAGCGATCTTTTGCCCGCGCTGCGGCGTTTGTGCGCGGGTCGAACCACGTTCATCGTATCGCATCGCCTCACCGTGCTGACCGAGGTGGACAAGGTCTTGCTGCTGGATGCCGGCCGGCAATTGGCTTTCGACAGTCCGGCCCATGTGTGGCGCGATTTCCCGGCCTACCGCGATTTATTTCCCGCGTCGTGGGGGACGCCGCACCATGAGCCTCATGGAGGGAACAATGTTTTATCTTTATCATCGCCCCTCTAGGAGCGTTATTTCTTTGAACGATACTGCGGAGGGATAATTATGACGAAGAAGGCGAAGGTTGCGACCAGCAAGGGCAGGAAAGCTCTTTCCCCAAAGGGGCTTTGGAATAAGAAGAGCCGTTTTCAGACTATTGAGCTCGTTGAGGAACGCGGAGGCCTCCTGCTGAAGTTGAACGGTTGGCCCCAGGTTCACTCCAAAGAGGAAGCAAAGTACCACGAGAACGTGGCCACCATGCCGATGATGTTGGCCCAGAAGGTGGATCGCTGCGTCATACTCGGGGGTGGCGACGGGCTTGCGGCGCGGAACATCCTGCGCTTTCGCGACGTCAAGAAACTCACCCAGGTGGAACTCGATCCAGGGGTGATCAAGCTTTGTTCCGAGCAACCGGACTTTGTCCGCATGAACGAGGATGTTTTCCATAATCCGCGTTTGGAGTTGATCGTCGGCGACGCCATCGAATGGTTTCTGAAAGCCGAGGGCCCCTTCGATGTCATCATCAACGACATCGAAGTGATGTTTACCAAGCAGCCGCAAAAGATGACATTGGAACGCCACTTCCAATTGTTCGAGGCCATGGCGGACAAGCTCGCACCCGGCGGGGTGGCGGTGGTCACCGTCCCCGATGACTTCGATGACAGCATCCTGCAAGGATTTTTCGAGATCTATGGGGATTACCTGCCCTACGAGACACGGCAGGCGTTCATGAAATCCAAAAATGTGTTCGCGCGCGCGCGGGTTTTGCTGGCGACCTTATTTCCCTACGTAATGCAATGGACGATACGCTTCCCCGTTTTGGGCCCGCACACTACTTTCTATCTGAGCCATCGTCCGATGACCCGCCTGCGCCGGTCGCCCAATCCGCCGGCGAAGTACATCAAGGACGACATGATTACACGGGTTCTGAAATGAGAGATTTTAATCGCCGTCCGGCGGAACGGTTAACACGGTGAGCCGACTATGCGCGTAGTCGTCACTGGAATGGGGATCGTATCGCCGATCGGCATCGGGACGGACAATTTCTGGAAAGCCGCTATTGCCGGCGTCAGCGGGATTCGCCGTATCGAGAGTTTCGATGCCTCGCAACAGCGTTCGCAGATTGCTGGTCAAGTCGCCGGCTTCGATCCCGCCGCGCATCTCTCGGCGAAATGTATCGAACAAACCGATCGCTTCGCCCAATTGGCGTTGGTGGCCGCGAATCAGGCGGTCAACGATGCGGGCGGACTCGGCGTTTATGCGCCGCATCGTTTGGCCGTGAGCCTCGGCTCGGGAATGGGCGGCTATGGCACCTTTGAATCCTCTGCCGCGCGTTATTTTCAGAATAAATCCCATCCGCCGCTTACCGTACCCAAGGCCATGTCGAATGCCGCAAGCGCTTGGATTGCGATCGAGCATCAATGTAAGGGACCCAATCTGACATTCAGCACGGCTTGTTCGTCCGGCGGGCATGGGATCGGCACGGGTCTACAGCTCTTGCGGACGGGACAGGCGGACGCGGTTATTGCGGGCGGCGCTGAAGCATGCGTACTGCCGCTGACCATGGCGGGGTTTAACGCCTTGCATGCTTTATCGATCGCTTATAATGATGATCCGGCGCGAGCGTCACGGCCTTTTTCCAAAGGACGCGACGGTTTTGTCATGGCGGAAGGCGCCGGCATATTGGTATTGGAAAGGGAAGAGGAGGCGAAGCGTAGGGGCGCGCCCATCTATGCAGTGCTCGCTGGCTACGGTAGCTCATGCGATGCTACCCATGTTGTAGCTCCCGACCTGGAAGGGCAAACGGCGGCGATGCGGGCGGCTGTCGCCGACGCCGCGCTAGAGAGAGACGCTATCGACTATATAAATGCTCACGCAACATCCACGCCGCTGGGGGATGTTATCGAAACACGCGCCATTAAGCATTTTTTCGGATCGCACGCGCAGGACATCGCCATCAGCGCCACTAAATCTCTGATTGGGCACACCATCGGCGCCGCGGCGGCCATAGGCAGCATCGCCACGATCATGACCCTGCGTAGCGGTATGATTCACCCGACCATCAATTTTGAGGAAGCTGATGCCGAATGCGATCTCGATTACACGCCTAATAAGGCGCGTGAATGCAAGGTACGGGTTGGCCTAAGTAATGCCTTCGGTTTCGGCGGCAATAACGTAAGCCTGCTTTTTACGACCATAGAGTAAACATGAGAAGGTATAAACGATGGAGACAGCGGATATCGAATCGAAAGTTATAGCTTTTATCACCGAGAAAGTTCATCTGGAGAAGCCTGTCGAAATTAAAGCGACAACGACCTTTAAAGATCTCAGCCTGGATTCGTTGGATGTGGTCCAGCTTTTATTCGAAGCAGAAGATGCCTTCGGAATTTCTTTCGATATGGAGAAAGCCACCGACATCACCTGCATAGGCGACATCGCAGCCTATATCGCCAAGCACCAGGCGCGTGCCGCGACGTAAGGTATTGTGTTTATATGGGTGGATGCCGACGTTTCGCCCGCCGCATGAAAGAAGATTTCCTACCGATGGGTGTCGTAAAATAATGTGATCATTCGTAGACTCTCCTCAGCTGGCTGGTTTGGTCGCAGTCGCCCATTTAACCGAAGCGCCGATGACCGCACCCTTTGCGGGACGGTACCGTCGGGTAACTATAAGTATACGCATTGCTACAAAGGTCCAAGGCGTGATGTGTTTTCATCACGCCGATCGATTCCATCGCTTGAGAGTGATGGTCGACGGCATGATATTTTCAATGCGTAAATTAATACTACATTGCAGGCGTGCTCCGCTGATTTGTATATCCGCCATCCTTCTATTGGCAGGTTGCGCGGGTGTTTCTCCGCCGCCGCTGCCGGTGGGCGGCGCGCCCGCAGCTTGGCGTAACGCAGGGTCTATGGCTGCACCAGGGCCGGCCCCTGACTTTAAGCATTGGTGGAGGGTGTTCGGTGATGCGAAAATCGACCTCCTGGTCAAGCGCGCGATTGAGAATAATCTAGACTTGCGTCAAGCCATAGCGCGGTTCAGGGCCGCCCGTGCCCTGACGGGGCGATCGCAAGCGGAATTACTCCCAAGTCTCAGCGTACGTACTTATTCCCTGCCGGACCCCAGCGGCACAACCAGCTATTTTCAATCCGGTTTCGACGCCGAGTGGGAACTCGGCCTGTTTGGGCGCAGAGACGGCACGCTTCGAATGGCCGATGCGGACGTCGGTATTGCCGCGGCCTCTGTTCAGGCGGCGCAGGTGTCGGTGGTGGCGGAGGTAGTGCGCAGTTATATGGAGTTACGCGCGGCGCAGGAGCGTGAAACGCTGCTCGCGAGGCTTGTTGAAGTAGAAACACGACATTTGGCGTTAATACGTTCGCGGTTTCGCCTTAATCTCGCTTCGGAGGCCGAGGTTGGCCAGGCCGAAGCAAGGCTTGCTCAGGCCGAAGCGGCACTTGCGGAGCCGCATGCGGCGGCAGCCCGCAGCGCCCAACAGATAGCACTGCTGTTAGGGGAGAACCATCCGGATGCCGGGTTGCTCGCGGTTGTGCCGCGGCCTACTTTAGGTACCTTGCGTATCGGCGTCGTGCCGGCTGAGATGTTGCGTACCCGGCCCGATATTCGGAAAATCGAACAGGAGGTGCTCAAGGCCGCCGCTGAATTGGGGGTGGCGCGCGCCGATCTCTATCCGCGTTTAGTCTTGGCCGGCGGATTGACGTTCTCCACACGTCTCGGCGGCAATTCTCTGGGCACGACCCATGGAGTTATTTCCGCTGGACCGATCATCGACATTCCTCTGTTCGATTGGGGTATGCGCCGGGCCGTGGTCAATGCGCGTGATGCCGCGCTTTCGGCGACGCTGCTGGCCTACCGTCAGGCCGTGCTGGAAGGAGTGGCCGAGGTGGAAACGGTTTTGGCGGCGCTGGAACATTTGCGTGAGCAGGTGGAAAGCATGGACAAGGCGGTCGCCTCCCTGGAGCGCAGCGCCCGGGCCACTCAGGTGCTTGCCCGCAACGGACTGGCCGATGGCTTTCCCTGCGTTGCAGCGGACAAGGCGCTGTTGGATGCGCGCCTTGAACGCGCCCAGGCCGAAGAAGCGCGATCATTGGCATTCATCGCTCTTTACAAGGCATTGGGTGGAGCGCCGCCGCTGGGGGTTCAGGACGACTGATGGTGGCCTTGGCCCGCAAGACGCTGGTGTATGAGTGGCGGCGATTTCTGCCGGCCATGTTGGCGGTGGCATTCTCCGGCTTGCTGCTGTTGATGCAATTCGCACTGGTCTTGGGTATCTTCGGTAGCGCCAGTGTCTATATTCGCAAATCTGCCGGCGACCTGTGGGTCGGCTATCCGGGAACCCAAACTATCGATCTTGGGCGTCCGATTCCATCCGACACAGAGATGAAGCTCTTGATGGATCCCGCTGCGGAACGGGTCGAGCCGTTTCAATGGCTGAGCGGAGACTGGCGCGGACCTAAGGACCGGGGCGGAATTTCGGTGCTTATCTCCGGCATCAATCCGCATTCTGACGGATTGATGTTCGCCGACGTGATGACGCCGGAATCGCGGCAACGCTTGCTTGAACCGGACAGTGTGATTGTCGATATCACCGATCTGCCCAAGCTCAATTTGGGTGTAGGGGGAAGGGCGACAATCAACGGCCATCGCGTGCGCATTGTCGGTGTTGCCTCCGGCCTGCGCGCGCTAGGCGGAATCAATGTGGTGACTTCACTTACCACAGCCCGACATCTCAACAGCGATGCGCAGGAGCCCGATTGGGTTGCTTATTACCTTGTCAAGTTACGCGATCCCGCTGCGGCAGAGATGGTAAAATCGCGGCTGATGCCGCGTGATACGGGCACGCCCCGGCAGTATGCCGTATGGACCGGCGGGGAGTTCGCTCGCCGCACGGTATTCTACTGGATGTTCGAAACCGGCGCCGGCCTGGGTGTAGTGTTTCTGGCCGTGATAGTATTTTTGGCGGGAGTAGTCATTACCAGTCAGACGCTCATGGCGGCGGTCGCCGGGACGCTGCGCGAGTATGCCACCTTGCAAGCGCTAGGGGTTAGTTTCCACGCCTTGCGTAAGGTGGTGTTGGAGCAGGCCGCATGGATAGGGGCGTGCGGGTTATCGATCAGCGTAGTGGTGGGCGGTCTGGTGTTGTTGCTGGCGCATCGCCTGGACGTGCCGATGCAACTCGGTCCTGTGACCGCCGCCGCATGTGGCGCCTTGCTCATGAGCATTGCCATGTTTTCAGGCGTCATGGCGATGCGCACGCTGCGCCGCGCCGATCCGTCAATCTTGCTGAGATAATACACCGTGCCCGCCGCACTACTTCAGGCCAGAGATTTAAATAAATCCTTCCTTTCCGGCCGTATTCGCACCCCCGTGTTGCGCGACTTGTCGCTCGCCATCGAGCCCGGTGAGCTTACCTTGGTCTCGGGGCCTTCAGGTTGCGGGAAAAGCACCTTGCTAGCCATTCTAAGCGGTTTATTGCGGCCGGATTCGGGCCGCGTCGAGGCGTTGGGCGAGGACCTGTGGCAGTTAAGAAACAATGGTCTCGAGCTTTTTCGTTTACAGCATACCGGCTTCGTATTTCAGGGGTTTAATTTATTTCCGGCGCTGACTGCGCTAGAGCAGGTGGCTTTGCCGCTGAGTTATCTCGGTATGTCCCCGGCGCGCGCCGGCGCGCGCGCCCTCGTGGCGTTGGAAGAGGTCGGACTTGCCGGCCGTGTGAACTTTCGACCGGCGGAACTCTCCGGGGGTGAGAAGCAACGGGTAGCGATTGCACGTGCGCTTGCCAAGGAACCGAGCCTTCTGTTTGCAGATGAACCGACCAGTGCCCTGGATGCGGCTAACGGCGCCATGGTCATCGATATTTTGCACCGTATTGCACACACTCACGCGGCCACCGTGTTGTGCGTCAGTCACGACCCAAGGTTGATCTCTCATGCTGATCGCGTGTTAACGATGGAGGACGGCAAAATTTTAACCGACTTACGACCAAGCACGGCTTTTCAGGAAGCGTTGCCATGAGCATGGGTATTGTGCGCTGCATTCTGTTTTGCATTCCATTGGGGATAGGCCTCACGGGATGTTCTTCCGATAACCAAGAGCAGACCGGGGCTAATGTGCCGCCTGTTCCGTATGCCGCCATGGCGAATGGGTGGGTGGACGTGGAAGGTGGATTGGTGCACATCGGGGCATTGCGCGACGGCGTGGTTCAGGAGGTGCGTGTGCAAGAGGGTGACGCGGTGAGCCGTGATCAAGTGCTGGCCATGCTGGACCCGCGTCAGGCTCGGATCAACGTGGCTCTGGTCGAGGCGGAATTGAAGCGACTAGCAGCGCAGGCACGTTTGCTCGAAGCCAAGTTATCCAAGGCGGAGCGCCATGCTGCGCGCATTGCGGCCGCCGTGGCGGAAAATGCCGCCAGCGTTGAATCAGAAGACGAAGCGCGGAGCGGGGTGGCAGAACTCAAAGCCGAGATTGCCGCAGCCGATGCCGCAACCGAAGCGGCCCGTCAACGCTTGCTGCAGGCGCGCTATGAGCTCGAATTGAACACTATTCGCGCGCCTTTCTCCGGGCTCATCGTCCGGCGTACGGTACAGGTCGGGCAGAGCCTCTCGATGCAGAATCCCAACGATCTCTTTCAGCTCCTGCCGGACCGCCCGCGCATTGTCCGGGCTGCGCTCAACGAGGATTTCGTTGATCGAGTGCATCCCGGTATGAGCGCCGAAGTGGTGCCAGACAGCCAGGGCGATAAAATCTATAGCGCGCGAGTATTGCGCATCAGCGAAGTATTCGGTCCGAGCCGGCCAGTCGGTAATCCGGATACGCGCGCCGGTATGCGCGATGTTGAGAGTGTGTTGGAACTCCCGCCGGGTACGGCGCTACGTATTGGCCAGCACGTACTGGTGCGCTTCAAGCCCTGAACGGTAATTATACAAGTGTTTCCGCGATCGGAAGTTATTATATAGTTAGGGTGCAGTGAGGTGCGAGCCGCATCGGTCGCGAGCGATGCGGCTCACTTTAAATATCTCTTTACCTCGGTCCAACCGTGGCACCACGCCGTCAGAGAAATTCGGAACTTTTGGATTGGTACTTAATGGCTGCCGATTACGTTGTTGCTCGCGAAAATTGTTGCTGTGCTGGAATGAGCGCGCATCCCTGCGGTGGAACTGCTGCAGCATGCGCTGGTGATCTTGCTGCCCGTCGACCATTACCAGCCTTACCGTAAGCGTGTCATCTTCATCCTGTTGATCCGCACCAACTTGTCCATCGTCCTTCACCCAGGCACCCGTCGCAGACTTATGGGAGATCAATCGCTGGATGGTCGCCACCGAGACAAAGCATAAATTCTCGGTTGGCCAAGCGCAGCGAATTGCATACCTTCGCCGTACTGCCCAAACGCCGGATCGTGGAACGTTCCTTTGCCAACCCGAAAAGTGCCGCAGGCTGTGGTGGAATGGCGAGCGGAAGTTAAACACCGGTCTGCAATTTACGGCTTTAGCGTTTCCGGTGCTGTTGTTGCGGAGATCTTGAACAGGTTCTAATCTCCAACCCCTAGCCCCGTAGTAAAGATAAGGAGTCGGCCGATAAGCCGGGTTCTGTCGAGGACAGTCATTCATCTGGGATACACGTCACCGTGCACCTCGAGCAACCTACCCGGAAACGGTGCGGGCCGCACCATCGTTTCCCTATTTGGTCTTGCTCCGGGCGGGGTTTTCCCTGCCACGGGTGTTACCACCCGCGCGGTGCGCTCTTACCGCACCATTTCACCCTTACCAGCAAGCTGGCGGTATATTTTCTGTGGCACTTTCCGTAGACTCGCGCCTCCCAGGCGTTACCTGGCGCCCTGCCCTGTGGAGCCCGGACTTTCCTCCCCGCGCCTAAGCGCGAAGCGACTGTCTGGCCGACTCCCGAATCAAATTATAACCGATTTGGTGCGGACAGCGGGGCCAAGTCTGTCTCATTGTCCGCCTGGGAGAGCGGACGGTTGATGGGCAGGTGCGCGTAGTTTGTCGCGATGCGATAGCGGTGCGTATCCGCATAGGCAAAGATACGGCCCTGCAGCATCTTATCCGGCGAGAATTCAACACCCGGCGCCACGTTGGATGGCGCAAACGCGGCCTGCTCGACACCTGCACATAGGCCGTCCATGCCGCCTCTTTTCCATCCTCGATATGGTTAAACAGATCGCGCGTGGCATAGTCCGGGTCCTCGCCAGCCATGCGGGTGGCCTCGGCGTCGGTCCAGTTTTCGATACCCGCTTCGGCTTTGAAATGATACTTACCCTAAAACCAGTGCGGCACAAGTTGTTTGAAAAATCAGGCTCGCCTGAAAAGTTGATCGTCCTCGTTCGCTGCTGCACCTTCCAGCCCCAAGCCCATACTGGCTAAGGCAAAAGCAAAAGCTTGCCATATCAGCAGTGAATGATGCGACAGATTCATATAGGTTAATGCGTTCATGTCGTTCTCCTTTAAAAAAACGGCTCTGCCCGCTTTATGACAGAGCCGTTTGATACAGACTGATTAAACTATTTCCTTCAGCAAAATGCCCAAGCCAGTCGCAATACCCAAACCCTATTCCGGATCGGCCCTGTAGAAGTGCGCGATCTGGCGTTCCTGGATGAACCGTGGCACGTCCTTCATCAAGGCCTCTCCTCCGAGATCACGCGAGGTCGAAGCGGTCGAGATTCATCACCTTGTTCCAGGCCGCGACGAAGTCGTTGACGAACTTCTGCTGCGCGTCCGCGCTTGCATAGACTTCCGCCAGGGCCCGCAGCTGCGAGTTCGAACCGAAGACGAGATCGACGACGGTGCCCGTCCACTTGAGTTTGCCGGTTTTGCGATCGTGTCCTTCAAACACGTCCTTGGCGTCCGAGACCGCCTTCCACTCCGTGCCCATGTCGAGCAGGTTCACGAAGAAGTCATTGGTCAGCGTCTCCGGGCGCTGGGTGAACACGCCGTGCCGGGCCTTGCCGACGTTCGCATTCAGGGCGCGCATGCCGCCGATCAGCACTGTCATCTCGGGGGCGGTGAGGTTGAGTAGTTGCGTCTTGTCCACCAGCAGTTCGGCCGCCGCCCCTTCGAGCCCCTTGCGGGCGTAGTTGCGGAACCCGTCCGTCTTTGGCTCCAGCACCGCGAACGAATCGACATCGGTCTGCGCCTGCGAGGCGTCCATGCGGCCTGGCGAGAAGGGTACCTTCACCTCGACGCCGGCCTTCTTCGCTGCGGCCTCGACCGCAGCGTAGCCGCCCAGCACGATCAGGTCGGCCAGCGAGACCTTCTTGCCGCCGGTTTGCGAACCGTTGAACTGCTTCTGGATGGCTTCCAGCTTGGACAGTACCTTCGCCAGTTCGGCAGGCTGGTTGGCCTCCCAATCCTTCTGCGGGGCCAGACGGATGCGGGCGCCGTTCGCACCGCCGCGCATGTCGGAACCACGGAAGGTGGACGCCGACGCCCAGGCGGTCAAAACCAGTTGCGAGACCGACAGACCCGAAGCCAGCACCTTGGTCTTGAGGGCGGCGATGTCCTTCTCGTCGATCAGGGGATGGTTGACTGCGGGGATGGGGTCCTGCCAGATCAGCTCCTCGGCCGGAACCTCCGGGCCGAGATAGCGTGCGCAAGGTCCCATGTCGCGGTGGGTCAGCTTGAACCACGCCCGGGCGAAGGCGTCGGCGAACTGGTCCGGATTCTCGTGGAAGCGCCTCGAAATCTTTTCGTAGACCGGGTCGAAGCGCAGGGAGAGATCCGTGGTCAGCATGGTCGGCGCGTGACGCTTGGCCGGGTCGTGCGCGTCCGGAATGGCGCCGGCGCCCGCGCCCCTCTTCGGCGTCCACTGATGTGCACCGGCCGGGCTCTTCGTCAGTTCCCATTCGTAGCCGAACAGGTTCGAGAAGAAGTTGTTGCTCCACTTCGTCGGCGTGGCGGTCCAGGTGACTTCCAGGCCGCTGCTGATCGTGTCGCCGCCCTTGCCCGTGCCAAAGCGGCTCTTCCAGCCGAGTCCTTGCTCCTCGATACTGGCCGCTTCTGGCTCAGGCCCGACATGGGACGCAGGGCCGGCGCCGTGGGTCTTTCCGAAGGTGTGGCCGCCGGCTATGAGCGCTACGGTCTCCTCGTCGTTCATCGCCATGCGGGCGAAGGTCTCGCGGATGTCTCGGGCTGCCGCTTTCGGGTCCGGGTTGCCGTTCGGGCCTTCGGGGTTGACGTAAATCAGGCCCATCTGCACGGCGGCCAAGGGATTCTCAAGGTCGCGGTCACCGGAGTAGCGCTTGTCCTCGAGCCACTTGCCCTCGGAGCCCCAGTAGACGGCCTCGTCCGGCTCCCACACGTCCGCCCGCCCGCCGCCGAAACCGAAGGTCTTGAATCCCATCGATTCCAGCGCGACGTTGCCGGTGAGGATCATGAGGTCGGCCCAGGAAATTTTCCGGCCGTACTTCTGTTTGACCGGCCAGATCAGCCGGCGCGCCTTGTCGAGGTTGACGTTGTCGGGCCAACTGTTGAGGGGCGCGAAGCGCTGCTGGCCGGCGCCGGCGCCGCCACGGCCGTCACCCATGCGGTACGTGCCGGCGCTGTGCCACGCCATGCGAATGAAGAATGGTCCATAGTGACCGAAGTCCGCCGGCCACCAGTCCTGCGAGTCGGTCATCAGCGCCAGGAGATCCTTCTTCACCGCCGCCAGATCGAGACTCTTGAACGCTTCGGCGTAGTTGAAGCCCTTGCCCATGGGATCGGACAGGGACGAGTGCTGGTGCAGGATTTTCAGGTTGAGTTGGTTCGGCCACCAGTCATGGTTCGACTTTCCAGTGCCGGCGGCGTGATGGAATGGGCATTTCGTTTCTGTTGACATGTGTTTCTTTTCTCCTCTTAACGATTGCAAATAGATTTTCAACTGCTGCGTGAAGGTTTATGCAACCCTCTTAAGTATGCAGAGTAGAGGGGCCGAAGAGAAAAATCTAATTGATTTTTAGAGCGTGAATGATAGTTTATAGCTATCATACGGCGGGCGGCGAGCCAGGGAAGATGGAACGCCGCGGCTCGCAGGCTGTTGAGAAACAGCCTGCGAGCAAAGCAAAACCCGCGTTTTTTGTTTTGTGAGTTGAAAAAGGCCATGGATGGCCTTTTTCAACATCCTGCTAGGAGCCCGCGATCGCCGCGTTAAGCGAGGCGTAGAATCATTGTAGCCGCAGGACAGTCGCGGCGAAAGGGAATAACCGTCGCACTTTTCGTGCGCCAAGGCTGACAGCAGGATGTCCCGGGCAGCGATTTCTCGAAAAATGCGACGCAATTCCGTTTTGGTAATTAGGGAACCTCTGATTAAATCAGAGGTTCCAGCGGTGCAGGGACGCACCGCCATTTTTCAAACACGGAAGTGTTTGAAAAATGGAGAAAAGCAAAAACCACGTTTTTGCTTTTCGTGCTCTGAGAAGTCCAGGATGGACTTATTCAGAGCTTCCTTAGGACAAAACGTAACCAGCACGAGTTTGGTGAAGCGTTTAAATGAGGTTCTCTTTTCGGTGGTTGTAACGGTACTCGTTTCCTTAAGGCGCCTGTGAAAATGATATTTTGAAACACTTCGGTAGTGGTACAGACTATGTTTCGCATCACTCTAAAACCCTTCAACGCCATTTCAATGTCCTACTGAGGTCAATAAAGCCTGAAGCTCCATGATGACGCCTCGAGGTTCGCGGGGCTGAAGGGCGCGGCGATTTCCAGGGTGACCGGTATCGAAACGTTACTAGGCATGCCCTGCGCGATATCGCTGCCGGACGACAGATACTCCGCGGGATGAAAGCGGCGCTGGGCGAATTGTCGTCCGCCGAGATCCGAGAGGGTAAGTTGCAGGTCCGGGTAGGGTTGAGTAAAGCCCGCCTTATTTACCAGACTCAGACGCACCACCAGCACTTCCCGAAGAGACGTGTGCGGAACGATTTCACTCCGTTGAATCTCGATCTTCGCAAGATCGCGTAACGGCGGAACCTCACAGGGAGCGACGGCCTTGACCACCTCGCAGTAGCTTTCCAACCAGGGATGCAGCACCGCGTTCTGGGACAGCTCCGCACGCATGTAGTAAATGTATTGCGCGGCCAGCACCGCGATCAGCACCAGAATCGCCACGCTCCAGCTTAAAGTGCCAAGCCCGCTGTGACGTTGCGCCTTTATAGTGCGCGCTCTCTCGGCGGCATGAGCGATTTCCTCCGCCACACCGGCCGGCGGCTCGACGATGGAAAACGGTGTGCCGCTGGATTCAAAAGACACGCCTGGCGAAGTCACCTCATACACATCAATCTGTTTAAATTCTGTGATCTCGGAAAGCAGCGGGGCCTCATCCTCCGGGATGACCGTCAAGGGTTCCGGTGCTGGCGGGGTCTCCGTGGCGGGCGACGCGGCGGGCCCTTCGGCGGAGCCCAGGGCGGGCTCCAACTCGCTGACCAGTTTATCCACCAGACCGAGCAGTTCCTCGGTGGAGTGCAGTTCATCCGCCGCAACATCCGCCGGCTCAACCTCGGGCGCGGGAAGTTCCACCGTCTCGAAGACCGTGGGAATCTCGGGTAATTTTTCGGAGAGATAACGCAGTGCGTTGAAAATCTGACCGCACCGCCCGCAACGCACCTTGCCCTGGGCCGTCTTGAGATCGGCGACCTGAATGCGGAACAGCGTGTCACAGTGCGGGCATTGGGTGTACATGGATTTAGGGGCTAGGGGCTAGTTCTGTAGCTTAGAACTTATCCATAAATAATTTACCGCAGAGGGCGCAGAGGAATCAAGAAGGATTTGTTTCTCCTCCGCGTCCTCCGCGGTGAAGCTTTTTCACCGCAAGGGACACAGGGGAACTATTTATGGATATGCTCTTAATCCGATTTTCTGATTCCTTCCAGGCACACCCAACCTTCACGTTCGCGCCAGATGCGCACTTCAAACCAGGGGCGATAGGCCTGAACCAGATGCTCAGCCTGTTCAAAGAGTATACCCGACAACACGATCCTTCCACTTGGTTTTAGCAAGCCTGCGAAACGCGCGGCCAGGTCGCCGAGCACGTTCGCCAGGATGTTGGCGAGGATCAGGTCGGTCTGCACAGCGGGCAATTGTTCCGGCGCCATCGTTAAGATAGTCGCGCCCAGTCCGTTTTTCGCCGCGTTGGCGCGGGTAGCGGTGAGCGCCTGCGGATCGTGATCCACCGCCCACACCGTTATTGCCCCCAGCTTCGCCGCGGCAAGCGCCAGAATGCCCGAACCGCAACCGTAGTCCAACACATCCAGGCCATGCACATCGTGCGCGTCCAGCCACTCCAGACACAGCGCCGTAGTCGGATGCGTACCAGTGCCGAAGGCGAGGCCCGGATCGAGAATAATATTTGCGGCGTCCGGCTCGGGCGGCTCATGCCAACTCGGACAAACCCACAAACGTTCGCCGAATTTGAGCGGCTTAAATTGATCCAGACACTCCCGCTGCCAGTCCCTATCCTCTACTTGGGTGACGGTGTATCTCAACGGCGCGTGAGCAGGAAATGTTGAGCGCAGCACATCAAGCACAGATTCTATATTCGCGTCGGCCTCGAACAAGGCCACGACATCGGTCCTCTCCCACAACGGCGTACTACCAAGCGGCGGCTCATAGAGCGGCTGGTCCGCGGCATCTTGCAGCGTTACGGCAAGCGCGCCCAGTTCTGATAACAGTTCGGAGAAGTGTGCGGCCCCGGTGGCATTGCGGCGGAAAGTGATTTGCAACATAGGCAGAGACAAGTTTTGAATTTCTTGGGGGTTAAAGTCCCAGTTTCTTTTCCAGATAATGAATATTCACGCCGCCGGCCTGAAAGGCGGCGTCGCTCAGGACGTCCTGGTGCAGCGCGATGTTGGTGTTGATGCCGTCTATCACGATCTCGGAGAGCGCGGTGCGCATGCGCGCCAGCGCACCCTCACGGGTCTCGCCGTGGGCGATCAATTTTCCTATCATGGAATCGTAGTGAGGCGGGACAAAATAACCGTTGTAGATGTGCGAATCCACGCGGATGCCGGGGCCGCCCGGCGCGTGAAATTGCGTGATGACGCCGGGTGAGGGGGTGAAGGTCTTGGCGTCCTCGGCGTTGATGCGGCACTCGATGGCGTGGCCGCGCGGCACGATGTCCTTCTGTTTATAGGAGAGCGGCTCGCCGGCGGCGATGCGCAGTTGTTCCTTGACGATGTCCACGCCGGTGACCAGTTCGGTGATGGGGTGCTCGACCTGCACGCGGGTGTTCATCTCGATGAAATAAAACTCGCCGTCCTGGTATAAAAACTCGAAGGTGCCGGCGCTGCGGTAACCCATCTTGCGGCACGCCTGCACGCAGCGTTCACCCATCGTGTTGCGCAGTTTCTCGGAGATGCCGGGGGCGGGCGATTCCTCGATGACCTTCTGATGGCGGCGTTGCACCGAGCAATCGCGCTCGCCGAGATGAATCACGTTGCCGTGCTGATCGGCCAACACCTGAAACTCGATGTGGCGGGGGTTCTCCAGAAATTTTTCCATATACACCGTGTCGTTGCCGAAGGCGACAAAGGCCTCGGCCTTGGTGAGCGAGATGGCGCTCAGCAGCGCCGCCTCGCTGTGCACCGCGCGCATGCCGCGTCCGCCGCCGCCGCCCGAGGCCTTGATGATGACGGGATAACCAATCGCGCGCGCCGTCAGGATATTTTCCTCGGCCTGGTCGCTGAGCGGGCCTTCGGAACCCGGCACGCAGGGCACGCCGTATTTTTTCATGGTCGCGATGGCGGCCAACTTGTCGCCCATCAGCCGGATGGTCTCGGGACGCGGACCGACAAAGATAAATCCGCTCTGCTCGATGCGCTCGGCGAAGTCGGCGTTCTCCGATAAAAATCCGTAACCGGGGTGGATCGCCACCGCGTCGGTGACCTCGGCGGCGCTGATGACGGCGGGAATGTTGAGATAGCTCAGGCTTGACGGCGGCGGGCCGATGCACACCGATTCGTCGGCCAGCCGCACGTGTTTCTGATCACGGTCGGCGGAAGAGTGCACCGCGACGGTCTTGATGCCGAGTTCGCTGCACGCACGCAGGATGCGCAGGGCGATCTCGCCGCGATTGGCAATCACCAGTTTATCGAGCATGATCGAAACTCAACGCGCCGCGATCATCATTCGATAATAAACAAGGGCTGACCATATTCCACCGGCCTGCCGTTCTCGACCAGAATCGCGGTGATCACGCCGGCCTTGTCCGCCTCGATCTGGTTGAGGATCTTCATGGCCTCGATGACGCACAATGTCGCGCCGACCTCCACCTGTTGGCCGGTCTCGACGAAGGGCTTGCTGCCCGGCGCGGGGGAGGAATAATAAGTTCCCACCATGGGCGCGGTGACCGTGTGGCCGCGCGGCGCGGCTTCGGCAGGCACGTTGGTTTTGCCTAATTCACCCGCCGCTGAAACGGGAGCGCCGCCGCCGGGTGCGATGTGAGTATGTGTAACGACCGGCGAGCCGCTCTGCCCATAGCGGCTAATGCGCACCGCCTCTTCACCCTCGCGGATCTCGATCTCGGCGATGCCGGACTCTTCGAGCAGCTGGATCAGCTTTTTGACTTTGCGGATATCCATGTCAGCCTGCCTTGCCTTTCGCGGAAAGCTGCTGCAGCGCGGCCTGTAAGGCCAATTCGTACCCCACCGCCCCCAGCCCGCTGATGACGCCGGCGGCAATGTCGGAAAAATAGGAATGCTGCCGGAATGCTTCGCGCGCGTAGATATTGGAAAGATGCACTTCGATAAAGGGGATACGCACCGCGCTCAAGGCGTCGCGTAACGCGACACTGGTATGGGTAAACGCAGCGGGATTAAATATGATAATGTTCACGGCTTCGTGGGCAGCCGCCTGAATGCGCTCCACCAGCTCATGCTCGGCATTGCTTTGAAAGCACACCAATTTATGCCCCGCGGCCCCGGCTATCTGCACCAGCCGGGCATTGATGGCGGCCAATTGGGTATCGCCATAAAGCTCCGGTTCGCGGCTACCCAGCAGGTTGAGATTGGGCCCGTGCAGTACTAATAGATTTGCCATGATATTATTGCTTAATGAATACTCTCTGGACATTGTGCATACTGCAATAACGTTTGTCCAGCTTTTGGTTAAATGCCGGAAATTCGACGTAGATCGCTACAGTTTCTGTTAATTTGTCTCAAAACATAGGAATCAGAGTGTGAACAAACTCAACAATTGGCTTGCTGCAGGGCTGACGTTATTCCTTCTATTATTCACCCCCTCTCCGCAGTTGCTGGCCGCAGAAATCAGCCTCCAGCCCAAACTTGCGAAAACCACCGAGCGGCTGATTGTTAAGCTGCGCGATCCGGCAGCCGCGGGACAAGTCCACGGATTGAGCAGCGACCGATTGCACGGCCTCAGCGTCAAGGCCGGTGTGACTTTGTCATATCAGCGTGCCATGGCTGGGAACCTGCAGTTGCTTAAACTGCCGCGCCGCATGAACCTGGCCGAGGCGCAAACCGTCACGCGGCGACTGCAGGCCGATCCAGGCGTGGTATATGCCGAGCCCGATCAAATCAAGTTTCCAAGACTCGTTCCCAATGACACGGGATACTCCAACCAGTGGCATTACAAGGCGCCTACTGACGAGACCGGCGGGACAAACCTCCCGGGAGCCTGGGACATCACGACCGGCTCACCCGGCCTCACGGTCGCGGTAATAGATTCAGGTATCCTGCCCCATGCCGACCTCGCCGGCCGCACGACGTCCGGCTATGACTTCGTTTCCGAAGATGCCCCCGGCGTGTTTCTCAGCGCCAATGATGGTAACGGCCGCGATCCAGACCCCACCGACCCCGGCGATTGGATCAGTTCGGAGGAATCTCTCGGAACCGCGGCGGGGGGGTTCTTCAGCGGATGTAGTGTCAGCGACAGCGATTGGCATGGCACCCACGTGGCGGGCACGATCGCCGCTGCAACCAACAACGGCGCCGGGGTCGCGGGCGTAAACTGGGGATCGAAGGTGCTGCCGGTGCGGGTACTTGGCAAGTGCGGAGGCTATGATTCGGACATCCTCGACGCCATGCGCTGGGCCGCGGGTCTTTCCGTACCCGGCGTTCCCAGCAATCCGAATCCCGCCAGGGTACTCAATATGAGCCTGGGCGGCGGATCAAGCGGATGTAGCGCGGCTTACCAAGACGCTATTAATCAGGTCAATGCGGCGGGGGCGGTGGTGGTGGCGGCGGCGGGTAATGGCAATACGGTATCCAATTCCAGCCCCGACAGTTGCAACGGCGTGATTAACGTCGCAGCGACCAATCGCTTCGGCGGCAAGGCCTCCTACAGTAACTTCGGCGATAAAGTGGCCCTCAGCGCGCCGGGCGGCGAGGCCTTTTCTAACTTTGATCCCAACGGTATTTTGTCCACCTACAACACCGGCACCACGACGCCTGCGGCGGACACGTACGCATACCTGCAGGGCACCAGCTTTGCGGCGCCGCACGTCGCGGGCATCGCCTCGCTGATGTTGTCGGCTAATCCTAATCTGAATCCAGCTCAGGTGCGTTCCATCCTGCAATCCACCGCACGTATCTTCCCTCCAGGTTCGACCTGTAACACCAACCTGTGCGGCGCCGGCATCGTCAACGCCGCGGCGGCGGTGGCGCAAGCGCGCGACCTGGCCTCCCCCGGCCCCCAGACCGGCTGGTGGTGGAACCCAGCCCAGAGCGGCCGCGGCTTCACCATCGAAGTGAGCGGCAACAACATGTTCATGGCGGGCTATCTGTACGCCGACGACGGCCGCGCCACCTGGCTGGTCTCCACCGGGCCGATGACTAGCTCCAACCTGTACAGCGGCAAATTGCTCTCCTTCGGCGGCGGGCAGACCTTGAGCGGGACTTTTAAGTCCAACACTCTCACAAACGGCGACGTAGGCAATATCACCTTGCAATTTATTGACGCCACCCACGGCACGCTCACCTGGCCGGGCGGCGCCATCCCCATCGAACGCTTTATATTCAGTTCAGGCACACCCACCTTTCAGCCCGAGACCGGCTGGTGGTGGAACGAAGCCGAAAGCGGCCGCGGTTTCGCCATCGAGATTCAAGGCAATACGTTGTTCATGGCCGGTTACATGTACGACGACAGCGGCAATCCGGTTTGGTATGTCACAGAGGGCGCGATGGCTACACCCACCCTTTATCAGAACGCTTGGCTGCAATTCGCCAACGGCCAGACTCTGACGGGGCCATTTAAGCAAAACCAGCTCATCAACGGCAACGCGGGCGGTATCACTCTACAGTTCAACAGCTCAACGACCGCCACGCTGACCTTGCCGGGCGGCCGGCGGATTCCGCTGACACGGTTCAGGTTTTAGCTTCCGTCATAACCGCTACACCGCGGAGGACGCGGAGGGAAAACTATTTTGATCTTATTTCTCTGCGTGTCTTTGGCGGTTTGTGTATTTTCCTTTGCGTTCCTCTGCGCCCTCTGCGGTGAAAAGGTTTCATCACCGAGGAGACGGAGGGAATTTTGAGTAGAATACAAAACTTGATCCTCCGTCTCAGCGCCCACGCATAGGAGATAACAATGTCAGCATGGCTTTACCTCGCCGCCGCCATTCTTTTTGAGGTGGCTGGCACCTTCTCGATGAGGATCTCCGAGGGGTTTACTAAACTCGCACCATCCACACTGGTGTTTGTCTTCTATACGGTCTCGTTCATCGCCATGGCCTTCGCCATCAAGCGGATAGACCTCAGCGTGTCGTATGCGATCTGGTCGGCGACCGGCACGGCGCTGATTGCGACAATCGGCATCGTCTACTTCGAAGAACCGCTGACGGCGCTAAAAATCTTCTCCTTGCTCCTGATTATTTTAGGCGTGATTGGGTTAAACTTGGGCCCCACAGAACACTAAGCAGCTATTTAAGGAAGGAGTGACAGATGACTCACCGCAGCGCCGTAATCGAAACCAACAAAGGCACGATACGTTTTGAATTGCTGGAAACGGACGCCCCAAAAACCACCGAGAATTTCATCACACTCGCCGGGCGCGGTTATTACGACGGCGTGGGTTTCCACCGTGTCATAAAAGGCTTCATGATCCAGGGCGGCGACCCGACGGGCACGGGCCGCGGCGGCGAATCGGCGTGGGGCGGGCGCTTCAACGACGAGATCGTCCCCCAATCGGAGTTGTACAAACAGGGCTACAAGGCTGGCACGGTGGCGATGGCCAACGCCGGGCCGAACACCAACGGTTCACAATTTTTCATCATGCACGTGGATTATCCCCTCCCGCACCAGTACGTCATCTTCGGTCGTGTCACTGAAGGTCAAGAGGTGGTCAACGCCATCGCCAATGTCGCGCGGGACCGCAACGACAAGCCCGTTGAACCGGTGGTGATGGAAAAGGTAACGATAGAATAGAAGTCAAAACCCTATCACCGCAGAGGACGCGGAGGAATCCGACCAAACGGGTTTGTCTCTCTCTGCGTCCTCCGCGGTGAAGATTTTACCGGTCTGAGCACGCCAGCATAGCTTCCACCACCGCCGGCCAGGCGGCGCGGAAATCCCGGTCATCGGCGCCGGGCCGCATCGGGATGTTGAGTTTGGCGCCCGCTGCCGCGCCGCGTCCGTGTTCGTGGGCCGCCCCGGTGCCCGGATAGAGATACCTCCCGTCCTCGTGCAGATCGGCAAAGAACATCTCGGGATCGTCTTCAAAGGCGTAGTACACGCCGTCGCCGTGATGGGCGTCTATGTCCACATAGGCGACACGCCTTATACCGTGCACCACCCGCAGGGTCTCGATCACCACGCCGCAATCGTTGAACACGCAGAAACCCGCCGCGCCGTCGCGGCGCGCGTGGTGCAGCCCGGCAATGGGCACGAAGGCGCGCCGGCACTCGCCGCTTAGCACCCGCTCCATCGCGGCCAGCGACGTGCCCACCACATAGGCCGCCGCCTCGTAGACGCCGGGAAAGGCCGGGGTGTCGCCATAGTCGAGAAAGCCCTCGCCGCTCTCCGATTGCGCCTTCACCCGCTCCACGTACTCGTGGCCGTGAAAGCGCTCGATCTGCTCCTGCGTCGCCAGCGCCGGCGCACAGGTCTGCACCCGTTTATCGAGTCCGAGCCGCACCGCCTCATCCCAAAACGCCTGCATGCGATCGGACCCAAACGGGTGGCCGTGACCGAAACCGTAGCGGGCCAGTTCATCGCCTACAAAGACGCAGACCGGACTATTCATGCCTGTTAATGAAAATTAATGAAATAGTTGTTGACAGCGCTGCCTCATTTTGTACTATTAGCGCACTCAATGTACACGAGTGCCGCCCGCGGCAAAACCGCGGGGATCATTAACCCAACATCAAGGAGTCACTGGACGATGCTGAATCAACTTGACGAACCTCCCGGTAGTCGCCCGCGCGATACCCGTTTGCGATGGAGTGAACCGAATTCCACGCCTGACAATGTGCTCACCCTCCATGTCAACACGGCCTTCCCCAACCGTTACCTCGCCATCGAAGGCCACAAGCTGTATCCCTTCACCACCGATATCAAACCGTTGTTCGAGACCTATCAGCGGCGCAGCCAAGTCCCGCTCTCCGATTACACCTTCGCCAACAACATCATCTGGCTGTCGCAGAAGAGCGGCTTTTATCAGATCATCGAAGACTGTTTTTGCCTGTTTTGCCTGACCGGCGACGGGCTCACCATGCCGCTGCCGCCTCTCGGCGCGCCCGAGCGTCAATACGCCGCGCTCGCCGCCTGCTTCGAGATCATGGACGGCTACAACGCCACACCCTATCTCGGTAAGGTCGAATTCGTATACCGTGATTTTCTTCAGGTCATGCCGCTCCACCTCGAGGAAGACACCGTATTCCCGACCGTGAGCGGCGGCGCCTGGCTGGTGGAACGCAGCCTGCCCGATTACATCTATTCGACCTCCGACCTGATTGGGCTCAAGGGCAACGCCTACAAGACCAAGCGCAGCGAGATCAATCAGTTCCGGCGTATCCACCCCGATCACCACATGGAGACCCTGGGCCCGCAGCACTGGGACGGCATCCGCGATCTGGTCAACACCTGGCTGCAGAATCGCCTGAAGTACCTGCCCCCGACGGACATCGCCAATTTTCTCTGCACCGCCGAACTGGAACGCACCGCCATCAACCGCGCGCTGGAGCATTACGACCCACTGCAACTGGAGGGCCTGTGCCTGTTCATCGGCGACCGGCTGGAGGGCTTCACCTTCGCCGAGCGCATCACGCCGGATGTGGCGAGTGTGCTGGTGGAAAAAACCAACTTCATGATCCCCGGCGCCGCGCAGTATCTGTTCCGCGAACTGGCCAAGACCTACACCGACTGCACCTACATCAACGTGGGCGACGATCTCGGTCTGGAAAACCTGCGCAAGGTCAAGATGAGCTACCGGCCCGCCTTGTTCGGCGAGAAGTTCACCTTAACCCGCCACTGTGCTCCACGCTGACAGCCTCGCATTTCAGACGGCGGTTGAGATTAATCATTCGGATGGCGGGATACGTCCCGCCCGGCTGGATGATCTGCCCTCGCTGCTGGAACTGGAACGGCGCTTCCCCACCGACCGGCTGTCGCGGCGCAGCCTGCGGCGGCTGATCCTACAGACTCAGACCGGTCTGTTTGTCTATGAAGAGAACGGCGTGGTGATAGGTGACATCGTGGTGCTGTACCGGCGCAATTCCACGCGCGCGCGCTTGTACTCGCTCATTGTGCATCCAGCCTGCCAAGGCCGCGGCATTGCCACGGCCTTGTTGAGCGTTGCCGAGCGTGCGGCCACTCAACGCGGCTGCGATGTCCTGTCGCTTGAGGTGCGGGCAGACAATGGCGCAGCGTTGCACCTCTACCAAAAGATGGGCTACACCGTGATCGCACGGGTGGAAAATTATTACGACGATCAGTCTCCCGCATTGCGCCTGGAGAAAGAAGTAGGTCGCTCCTGCGCTTTCTTCGCTTCGCTTCCCGCTGCGCTCGAAAGGCCAGGGTGTACGTCCTGTACACCCGTTCGGTAGCCTTGCTGCCTCACCCATGCGCCCGCGACATTCGCAGAACCCTTCGCTGCGCTCTTCCCTGTGCAGCAGTCGCTCCTGCGCATCCGTGCGCCCGCGACATTCGCACGTCCCTGTGCAGCACAAGTAGTAAGAAATAAGGGGCGAATATCCAGTATTATATTCGCCTTGTCACTTGCCAGCTGTAACTGTCTCTATGGCCCAATACATCTACACCATGAATCGCGTCGGCAAGGTCGTGCCGCCGAAGCGCGAAATCCTCAAGGACATCTCTCTGTCGTTTTTCCCCGGCGCCAAGATCGGCGTGTTGGGTGTAAACGGCTCCGGCAAATCCACGCTGCTACGCATCATGGCGGGGGTGGACAAAGATTATCTCGGCGAGGCGCGCCCGCAGCCGGGGATTCATATCGGTTTTCTTTCACAGGAACCGCAGCTCGATCCGGCCAAAGACGTGCGTGGCAACGTAGAAGAGGGCATCAGCGAGACCAAGGCGCTGCTGGATCGCTTCAATGAAGTGAGCATGCGTTTCGCAGAGCCACTCAGTGATGATGAAATGAACGCCTTGCTCGAAGAGCAAGCCAAGTTACAAGACGCGATTGACGCCGCCGGCGCCTGGGAACTGGAACGCACCCTGGAGATCGCAGCCGACGCCTTGCGTCTGCCGCCGTGGGAAGCGGATGTGACCAAGATTTCCGGAGGTGAACGCCGCCGCGTGGCGTTGTGCCGATTGCTGCTCTCCAAGCCCGACATGCTGTTGCTCGACGAGCCCACCAATCACCTCGACGCCGAATCCATCGCCTGGCTGGAGCGTTTTCTGCACGACTACCCGGGCACGGTGGTCGCGGTGACGCATGACCGCTATTTTCTCGACAACGTCGCGGGTTGGATACTGGAATTGGATCGTGGTCACGGTATCCCGTGGGAGGGCAACTACTCTTCATGGCTGGAGCAAAAGCAAAAACGCCTGGAGGTTGAAGAGAAGCAGGAGACTGCACGGCAACGTGCCATGAAGGCCGAGTTGGAGTGGGTGCGCACCAATCCCAAAGGTCGGCACGCCAAGAGCAAGGCGCGCCTGGCGGCGTTTGATGATCTCGCCTCGCAAGAGGTGCAAAGACGCAACGAGACCCAGGAATTGTATATCCCGCCCGGGCCGCGCCTCGGCGACCTGGTGGTGGAGGCAAAAAACCTGCGCAAGGGTTACGGCGACCGCCTGCTGATTGATGATTTGAGTTTCAGTCTGCCGCGCGGCGGCATCGTCGGCATCATCGGCCCCAACGGCGCCGGCAAGACGACCCTGTTCCGTATGATCACCGGCCAGGAAAAACCCGATGGCGGCACCTTGCGCATCGGTGACACGGTGCAACTCGCCTATGTGGATCAGTCGCGCGACTCGCTGGACGGCAAGAAAAATGTCTGGGAAGAACTCTCCGACGGTCAGGACATCATCACGGTCGGTAAATTCGAAATGCCCTCGCGCGCCTATGCGGGGCGTTTTAACTTCAAGGGCAGCGATCAGCAAAAGCTGGTAAAGGATTTATCCGGCGGGGAGCGCAACCGGCTGCATCTGGCCAAGCTGCTCAAGAGCGGCGGCAATGTACTGTTGCTCGACGAACCCACCAACGACCTCGACGTCGAAACGTTGCGCGCCCTGGAAGAGGCGCTGCTCGGCTTCCCCGGCTGCGTCGTGGTCATCTCCCACGACCGCTGGTTTCTTGATCGCATCGCCACCCACATGCTCGCCTTCGAGGGCGAGGGTGCAGTCGTCTGGTTCGAAGGCAATTACGCCGACTACGAGGCCGACCGCCACCGCCGCCTCGGCACCGACGCCGACCAGCCGCACCGGTTGAAGTATAAAAAACTCAGCCAGTGAAGCGCTCGAGGTAGTTTCGGCCTGCAACATCAAGATACAAGATGTGACTCCCTATTTCGTGTCGGCTAGAGCGCGAGTGACGCCAGGTTGGGCTGATGTGTACGATTACAGAAGCTTACGAAACTGCTCGACTGTAAGTCCAGCGTCACGAACGATACCGCCAAGCGTGAAGGCGTTAACTGGGTTATGCCGAGGGATAGTGAGGATACGCGTACCGTTCGACATGACGATATGCTTGCTTTGACGCACAACGCCGAAACCGGCCTTTTCGAGGGCGCGCACAACATCAAGATGATTGATGCCAGGGATTTTTGGCAAGGGTTAGACTGTCACCTCAACTTCACGAACTCTCTCACCGCGAAGCTGTTCCTCGACGACAGCAAGATACTCGCTGATGGCATCCTTGATGTTTTCGATGGCCTCGGCCTCGGTAGCCCCCTGCGACCAGCAACCCGGCAAGCCGGGCACAGAGACGGAAAATCCCTCATCGGATTCGTGTAGAGCGATGCGATAGCGCATAGTTCCTCCTGCGAAAGTCTCAGTATAGCACTGCGCCTCTCATAGCCCAACAGCGCGAGCGCGTACGCAAGATAGCTTCAAGATAGCAAGATAGGGTCAGGCCTTTACTTTACAAGATAGCACAAGATAGCACAAGATAGGGTCAGGCCTTTACTTTATATTATCCCTTGTATAATATTTCCTCATGACCCGCCCGCTCCGCCTCGAATTTCACGGCGCCGTTTATCACCTCACCGCCCGGGGTGACCAGCGCGAGGACATCTTCTTCGACGACGCCGACCGGCTGATCTTCCTTGACCTCCTGGCGAAGGAAGTACACCAGCAGCACTGGCGGCTCTACGCCTATTGCCTCATGAGTAACCACTACCATCTACTCATTGAGACTCCCGAGGGCAACCTGGTGAACGGCATGCGCCGACTCAATGGCGTCTACACCCAAGCCTTTAATCGGCGCCACGGCCGAGTTGGCCATGTCCTGCAGGGCCGCTACAAGAGCATCCTCGTGGACAAGGACGCTTATCTTCTGGAACTGGCCCGCTACATTGTACTCAACCCGGTGCGGGCCGGCATGGCTCAACGCGTCGAGGACTGGCCCTGGAGCAGTTACGCCATCACTGCGAGTAAGCGTGAATCGCCGGGCTGGCTTGATGCCGAGTGGATCGTAAAACAATTCGGCACCGACCCCAGCGCCGCGCGACAAGCCTATCGCCGCTTTGTGCGTGATGGCGTGGACGGCGCCTCGCCATGGGGAGCCCTACGCGGCCAAGTCTATCTAGGGGAAGACAAGTTTCTCGCGCGTATGGAAAGGCTCGCGGTGGAACAAGACAAGCAAGGTATCCCGGCAAGCCACCGCCAGCCGACGCGCCCCGACGCGGAGGCGGTGTTGACAGCGGTGGCAAAGGGGTTTGGCGTCACACCGGAGCAGGCGCAAAATCGCAGCCATCAGCCGGCATTTCAAGCTTGGGTTTATTTTCTACGCCGTGCGGCGAATCTAAGTCTGCGCGAGGCAGCGGATAAAGCGGGCATTTCGCCCGGCCGCATTTCGCAGATTCAGCGGACGATTGAGGCAGCGGAACCTGAACCGGTGCTGGCTGGATTGAAGCGCAGATATAAGGTAAAGACCCTTTACTTCCCTTCCTTGGGGTAGTATCCCCTTATCTGGGTGTCCGGAAAACCGGGGGTATCTCACTCCCATTATTCTCTCCTTGTGACTCTTAACGTGAAACTAACCGGCGTGCGGCGCCGTCGTCGCGCGTCCGGTTGAGTGACTTGCTTAGCGCCTCTAATTCCGCTTTCAGGTTTTGTGCAACTGTTTCTGCTTCTCTCGAAAAAGACTCAATGTCCTCTATGCTGAATCGGCGTTGCCGATTTGTATATTTGTAAATTTCAGTAACGAAATCACTTTTTTCGAAATCAACGTAAATTTGCCAAGGATTATGTACGATCGCATTGCGTTGGTCCGATAATTTCTCAGCTCTTGAGATAAGCACCTTTGCTTTTTCTATTGGGCTTGCTTCAGTGCCAAACTTCTCTACGAGCTTGGCAAGAATTTTGAGTCGAGGTTTGAAGTTTTGGTCACCTACAAGGTATAGGATGTCTTCACTCGACAGGCGTTTGATGTATTCGTAGGTTAACCATTCAATCTTTGCGAAAGCCCATATAGCCTCACCGAGCTTTCGCGCAAGATCCTCACCGAGCTGTTCGAGAAAGTGCTTTTCTTCCATTGTGTCGTCGACGTGATATTGGTAGCGCTAACTTAATATATGGACTCCCCCATTTTGCAAGGATGTCTGGTTTTTGGTTCGAGATTCTGACTGCAGTAATATATCCAGCCTGTTGTTGAGCTTGTCTGCTCTGGCCCTGATGACATTCGCGCACGGGTGCCTCATTAGTAGAGCGGCCTGTGTTGCGGCCATTCTAGTTGTCAGGTTTGGCCCGCGCGAGGTTCAGCCTCGTTCCATCACTCCATCCATCCACGCAATCGGCGGTGGGGTATCCTCCGTAAACTGTTTGTGAAAAAGTCCGGCTTATGCGGCCAGCCGGTAGTCTGTTTCTCTGGCCAGCGTCGCCCAGATGATGCGGGCATTCTTTTACGCCTATACGGCTAGATCATTAATTTAATTAAGTGTAAATCAATAGACTATATTGCCTTATCAATATGCTCTTCGGGAATGTACGCTCCCCCTCATCTCTGATCAAGGCTGGCGCCGGGCAAAAAAACGGGCGCTTGCGCGCCCGTAAATTCACCCTAATGGAGTTGGGAGTAACCGGTTATAAGTTATAACCGCGTTCGTTGTGTTGCGAGAGATCCAGGCCTTCGGTCTCCTGTTCTTCGTTGACCCGCAGGCCCATCACGGCGTCCAAGACCTTGAGGATGATGAAACTCACCACCCCGCACCAGACGATGGTCATTAATACGCCTTTGAATTGGATGAAGACCTGCGCGCCGATGGCGAGGTCGGCCTTGGAACCGCCCAAGCTCGCTGCGGCGAACACCCCTGTCAGCATGGCGCCGACAATGCCGCCCACAGCGTGCACGCCAAAGGCGTCGAGTGAGTCGTCATAACCCATGGCGCGCTTCAAGCTGGACGAGGCCCAGAAGCAGATCACACCGGCCGCCGCGCCAATCACGATGGCGCCCATCGGCCCCACAAAACCCGAGGCCGGTGTAATGGCGACGAGGCCCGCGACGGCGCCGGTCACGATGCCTAATACGCTGGGCTTGCCGTGTTTCAGCCATTCGGCAAACATCCAACCGAGCGCCGCGGCGGCGGTGGCGATCTGCGTCACGGCCATCGCCATACCTGCGGTGCCGTTCGCCGCCACCGCGCTGCCCGCGTTGAAGCCGAACCAGCCTACCCAGAGCATACAGGCCCCGACGACCGTCAAGGCAAGATTGTGTGGGGGCATCGCTGTGGTGGGATAACCCTTGCGCTTGCCCAACACCAGGGCCGCTACCAAGCCTGCAATACCGGCATTGATATGCACAACGGTGCCGCCGGCGAAGTCGAGCACGCCCCAGTCCCACATCAAGCCGCCGTCGCCGCTCCACACCATGTGCGCAATGGGGGCATACACCAGCGTCAGCCACAGCCCTATGAACCACAACATGGCTGAAAATTTCATGCGCTCGGCAAAGGCGCCGATAATCAGCGCGGGGGTGATGATGGCGAAGGTCAACTGGAAGGTGAAGAACACGGTCTCCGGGATCGTCATTGTGAGTGAGTCCACCCCGACGCCGCTCATGAAGGCCTTGTTGAGGCTGCCGAAAAAGGAGTTGAAATTCGTCACCCCCTTTTCCATGCCGCCGGTATCGAAGGCGAGGCTATAGGCATACAGCGCCCACAGCACCGTGACCAGCGAGGCGATGGCGAAACATTGCATCAACACCGAGAGCACATTCTTGCTCCGCACCATGCCGCCATAAAACAGCGCCAGGCCGGGTATGGTCATGAGGAGCACCAACGCGGTGGAGGTCAGCATCCAGGCGGTGTCGCCCGAGTTCAGCGAGGGCGCCGCGGCGGGAGGCGGCGCGGACTCAGAGACGGGCGCAGCCTCGGGAGGAAGCGCTTCTTCAGCGAGCGTCCATGACGAGAGGCCTACGCCCATTACCAGCAATAGAACGCTCCAAATCGTTTTGTTTTTGAAAATCTTCATGTGGTTAACCCTCATCATTAGAGTGCATCCTTACCGGTCTCGCCGGTGCGTATGCGCACGACCTCTTCCAAATTGAAGACGAAGATCTTGCCGTCGCCGATCTTGCCGGTGTTGGCGGCCTTGCAGATGGCCTCGATGACGCGCTCGACCAGCTCTGCGGACACCGCGGCCTCCAGTTTGATCTTGGGGAGAAAGTCCACCACGTATTCGGCGCCCCGGTAAAGCTCGGTGTGGCCCTTCTGGCGCCCGAAGCCGCGCACCTCGGTGACCGTGACGCCCTGCACCCCGATCTCGGACAAGGCCTCGCGGACATCGTCGAGCTTGAAGGGCTTGATGATTGCGGTTATCAGTTTCATGTCAGTTCCTTATTTTGGTGGGACTGTTAAAACAGACTAAACTTATAAATTGCCTCTAAACCAATGGAGTATTGGCTGTCACCCGCGCTGCCGTCATCGTCTCGGAACGCGTTGACATTGGACCAATCACGGCGCACCTCGCCCCGCAACTCAACAGCCTCGCTTGGCATGTAAGCCAAGGTAAGCGTGGCTTCCTTCCACTTTTGCACGATGCCAGTGCGGTAACCGTCTTCATCATCGAAGTATTCGCCGCGCAAAGAGAGACGCCATTGATCGTTGACCTTGTAATTGAGGTAGCCTGCTACGCCCGACCAATCCGCATCTTGGCCCAAAGCAATAGCATCTTTTTGGTTGGCGAAATCCACGTTGAGCACCACGTCCAATTGCGGCGAGGCATGGAATGTGGCGACAATATCCAATAAATTGCGCGTACCGTTGACGCCGGTGCTGCCCAATTCCTTGCCGCTGTAGACGACTGCAGACAAGGCCCAAGCACCGGAGGGAACAAAAGAGGCCGCGAACTCCAAGGTCTTTTCGCTGTTATTGTCGTCCACCACGTCCCAGCCGTTATTGATTCCGCCATAGAGCGTAACTTGATCATTCAGAGCGTAACCGAAGCGTATGCCGGTATGGGTAAAGGGAATGGCGTAACCAAACAGTATCGAGCGCGAGAAATTCACGTTATTCGGGCTCTTGATGACCTCTGCCCCCGCCAGGGTGACATATTTGCCGGCTACGGTCGTCAAAGCGCCGTCGGCGAAATAGACGTGTGCGGCTTGTACGTCGTAACGGTCGGTGAGATCCGTATCCGCGGCGCCGAATACATTGGCGTCGTCACCGAAGTTCACGTTCAACATGCCGCCAAACCCTTGCTTAGGCAGGAATGCAGCCGTTAAATCGATATTGTTCAGCCGACCGCCGTTGCGCGCGCGGTCAAATACACGGCTGAAGGTATCATTGGTAAACTGGTTGCTACGCGAGAGATAGTTGTAAGAGGCGTCCACATAGCCTGTTATAGTGAACTTGTCGGGCTCTTCTTGCGGGGCCTTTCGTACGTCCTCATGCGCACGCTCTTCGTGCGTCGTATCATCGGCCCAGACGAATAGCGGACACATTACCAGTGCGCCTACAATCAGCGCTTTTTTTGCGGCTTGCATGATAAGCTCCTCATAAATGGATGGACACAAAGACCTGGGTCTTAAGGCCCACGTTAAGTTAAAATGCCTTAACTTTGCTCAAGCGGATTAAGCAATTTCCAAGCCAGATTATTAATTTAATATTATCAAAAGGATAGAATGATGCTGGATATCCGATGCTTTATTTGAGCACCAAAATGGCGATAGCCGCCTAGGCTTTGCACCACGATGGTGCAGGCCATAGCAATCATTTTCAAGGAGGTCTTATGTCGGTTTCAACGCTACTGGACGATCTAGCCAAACAAATCAGCGAGGCCATTCCACCGGGCGCCCGCAACTTGCAGCAAGACCTCGAAAAGAACTTGCGCGCCGGGCTTAACAGTGTTTTCGCCAAGCTCAACCTGGTCACTCGCGAGGAATTCGACGTGCAGGCCGAGGTGCTGGCGCGCACCCGCGCCAAATTGCAAAAACTGGAGGAGCACGTAGCCCATCTGGAGGCGGAATTGCTGAAGGCACGCGAACAATAAGGGCAGGCTTCTAGATGTCCTTAGCCGTCGTCTATAGCCGCGCCCAGGCCGGCATCGAGGCCCCGCTGGTCACGGTGGAGGTGCACCTGTCCGGCGGCCTGCCGAGCCTGTCGATCGTGGGGTTGCCCGAGGCGGCGGTGAAAGAAAGCAAGGACCGGGTGCGCAGCGCGCTGCTCAATGCGCAGTTTGATTTTCCCGCGCGCCGCATCACCGTCAATCTCGCCCCCGCCGATCTTCCCAAGGAGGGTGGCCGCTTCGACCTCGCCATCGCTTTGGGGATATTGGCCGCTTCGGGCCAGCTTCCCTCCAAGACATTATCCCACTATGAATTCATTGGCGAGCTGGCTCTCACCGGCGAGCTGCGCAGCGTGCGCGGCGCGTTACCGGTCGCCTTGCAGACGCGCGAGGCCGGCCGCTCTCTGATTGTGCCGTTGATGAACGCCGACGAAGCCGCATTGGTAAATGGCGTTAACGTCCTGGGTGCGCGCAACGTACTGGAGGTGTGCGCGCATCTCGCCGGCCGCACACTGCTCGCCCCGCATATCTTAAAAGAGAGTTTGAACAATGAGGCCGTTATGGATGATCTTTCCGAGGTGCGCGGCCAGCAGCATGCCAAACGCGCGTTGGAGATCGCCGCCGCGGGCGGCCACAGCCTGCTCATGATCGGCCCGCCGGGCACCGGCAAGACCATGCTGGCGAGCCGCCTGTCGGGCATCTTGCCGGTGATGAGCGAGGAAGAAGCGATCGAGGCCGCCGCCATCGCCTCGATAAGCGATCAGGGCTTCACGGTCGCCGACTGGGGCAAACGTCCTTTTCGCGCGCCGCACCACACCGCTTCGAGCGTGGCCTTGGTCGGCGGCGGCAGCACGCCTCGTCCCGGCGAGGTGTCGCTCGCCCATCACGGCGTGCTGTTTCTCGACGAGCTGCCAGAGTATGACCGGCGCGTGCTGGAAGTCTTGCGCGAACCGCTGGAATCCGGCCGCATCGCCATCTCGCGCGCCGCGCGGCAGTCCGAATTTCCGGCACGCTTTCAATTGATCGCGGCCATGAATCCCTGTCCGTGCGGGTATCTCGGCGACAGCAGCGGACGCTGTCATTGCAGCGCCGAGCAGGTGCAGCGTTACAGGGGACGCATCTCCGGCCCGTTACTGGATCGCATAGACATGCACGTGGAGGTGCCCAAGGTGCCGCGCGACAAACTGCGCGCCAAATCGGATGGAACAGTGGAAGGCACCGCTCAAGTGCGGGAGCGCGTCGAACGCGCGCGAGCGGTACAGGTGCAGCGCAACGGCAAACCCAATGCCGCGCTTAAAAACCGCCAGATCGAAAAACTCTGCCGTCTCGGTGACGCCGATCAGCAGTTGTTAGAGCAGGCGATAGAACGCCTGGGCCTCTCGGCGCGCGTGTATCACCGTATCCTGAAGGTCGCGCGCACCATCGCCGATCTCGCGGGCAGTGAGGATATCCACACGGCGCACCTCACCGAGGCGATTTCTTACCGGCGGTTAGATCGGCCGGTTACCTTCTAACTCACACCTTGCCGGCCAGCTTGTCTGCCAAACCTATATAGTGCGCCGGCGTCAGCGCCAGCAGCCGCGCCTTGGCGTCCTCGGGCAGATCGAGGGTGATAATAAACTCGTGCAGCGAGTCCTTATCAATCCGCTTGCCGCGCGTCAGTCCCTTGAGTTTCTCGTAAGGCTCGGCGACGCCGTAACGGCGCATCACGGTCTGCACCGCTTCGGCCAGCACTTCCCAGTTGGAATCGAGGTCGGCCTTGATGGCCTTGGCGTTGACCTCCAGCTTGGCGATCCCTTGCAGACAGGTTTGATAGGCGAGCACGCTGTGCGCGACGCCGACACCGAGATTGCGCAGCACGGTTGAGTCGCTGAGATCTCTCTGCCAGCGGGATACCGGAAGTTTGTCGCGCATGAAGCCGAGCAGCGCATTGGCGAGGCCAAGGTTGCCTTCCGAGTTTTCGAAATCAATCGGGTTCACCTTGTGCGGCATGGTGGAGGAGCCGACCTCGCCCGCGACAGTCTTTTGCTTGAAATAGCCGAGCGAGATATAGCCCCACACGTCGCGGTTAAAATCCAGCAGCACGTTGTTGAAGCGGCTCAGGGCGTCGAACAACTCGGCCACATAATCATGCGGCTCGATTTGCGTGGTGTAGGGATTCCAGTTGAGATCTAAACTGCGCACAAAATTTTCGGCCAGCATCGGCCAGTTTGCTTCCGGGTAGGCGACCAGGTGGGCGTTGTAATTCCCCACCGCGCCGTTGAACTTCGCCAGCAGGGCGATCTCCGCGAACTGCTTGCGCTGCCGGCGCAACCGCGCCGTGATGTTGGCCAATTCCTTGCCGAGCGTAGTCGGTGTGGCCGGCTGACCGTGGGTGCGGGACAGTATGGGCTGTGCGGCGTATTTTTTGGCGAGACCTTTCAGGGCGGCGATCAGCTCATCCATCAGCGGCACGATTACCTGCTCGCGCGCCTCGCGCAGCAGCAGCGCGTAGGCAATGTTGTTGATATCCTCGGAGGTGCAGCCGAAGTGCAGGAATTCGCTCACCGCGAGGAGTTCTTTATTGTCCTTGATCTGCTCCTTGAGAAAATACTCAACCGCCTTCACATCATGATGGGTGGTGCGCTCGATCTCCTTGACGCGACGCGCGTCCTCCAGGCTGAAGCGGCTCAGAATCTTGTTGAGCTTGGCGGTGGCCTTCTCGCTGAGCGGCGCGACCTCGGCGATGCCGGGCTCCTGGGCCAGCCATTGCAGCCAGCGCACCTCGACCAGCACACGGCGCTGGATCAAGCCGAACTCGCTGAAGTAGGGACGCAGTTCGGCGGTCTTGTTGCCGTAACGTCCGTCTAGTGGGGATATGGCGGTAAGATCAGAAAGTTCCATCTAATCACTCATACTGTCAATAAGTAAGACTACACTTCCCGCTACGTCCCCGCCCCCTATGCAGGGGGCGGGACAGGGTGGGGGTAGATAAAAAACGGTGTATTTACTCAGGAGTCACAAAGTGAGACGTGTCGTCTTACTTTGTGACTCCTGAGTAGGGTAACGTTAAACATTGCGGAATCCTAGTCTAGCCTGAAAAAAAGTCCGAAAAGAGATAAAATGATGGTTTACGAATCGGATCATAAACAATGCTAGACGCTTACCGCAAACACGCCGCCGAGCGCGCGGCTCAAGGCTTGCCGCCGCTGCCGCTCGACGCCAAGCAGACCGCTGAGCTGGTGGAGTTATTGAAAAACCCGCCCGCCGGTGAGGGCGGGTTTTTGCTCGAACTGATTACCCGGCGCGTGCCGCCGGGCGTGGATCAGGCGGCCTATGTAAAGGCCGGTTTTCTTACCGCCCTGGCCAAGGGTGAGGCCTCCAGCCCGCTCATTACGCGCCAGCACGCCACCGAACTGCTCGGCGCCATGCTGGGCGGTTACAACATCCATCCGTTGATTGATCTGTTGGATGACGCCGAGATCGCTCCGCTTGCCGCGCAGGCGCTCAGTCATACGCTACTCATCTTCGATGCCTATCACGACGTCGTTAATAAGGCCGAGACGAACCCCTACGCAAAACAGGTATTGCAGTCCTGGGCCGAAGCGGAGTGGTTCACGCGCCGCGCCGCGCTACCCGATACACTCACCGTCACGGTGTTCAAGGCGCCGGGCGAGACCAACACGGACGATCTCTCGCCCGCCTCCGAGGCGTGGAGCCGACCGGATATTCCGCTGCACGCCAAGAGCATGTTGATCCACAAGATGCCCGACGCCCTTGGCGCCATAGAATCGCTTAAGCGCAAAGGTCATCCTATCGCCTATGTGGGCGATGTGGTTGGGACCGGCTCGTCGCGCAAATCGGCCATCAATTCGGTGTTGTGGCACACGGGCCGTGACATCCCTTATATGCCGAACAAACGCCAGGGCGGCGTGATCCTGGGCGGCAGGATCGCGCCGATTTTTTTCAATACGGCGGAAGATTCCGGCGCGTTCCCCATCGAGTGCGCGGTGGACAGACTCAACACCGGCGATGTGATTACCCTTCATACGCGCGCCGGACGCATCACCGATGAAAAGGGCGAGGAGCTGGCGCGCTTTGAATTGAAGCCCGCCACCCTGCCCGACGAAATCCGCGCCGGCGGACGCATTCCCTTGATTATCGGCCGTGCGCTCACCGACAGGACGCGCGAGCAGTTGGGCCTGGATTGCTCGCCGGTATTTATCCGCCCCAACCCCCTCACCCCAACCCTCTCCCAAGGGGAGAGGGGATCCCCTTCTCCCTCCGGGAGAAGGGTTAGGGATGAGGGAGGTTATACGCTTGCCCAGAAGATCGTCGGGCGCGCCTGCGGCGTCAAGGGCGTGCGCCCGGGCGCCTACTGCGAACCGCGTATGACCACGGTGGGTTCGCAGGACACCACCGGCGCCATGACGCGCGATGAATTGAAGGAACTCGCCTGCCTCGGTTTCTCGGCGGACCTGGTCATGCAGAGCTTCTGCCACACGGCGGCCTACCCGAAGCCGGTGGACATTCAGTTGCAACATGAGCTGCCGGATTTCATCCGCACGCGCGGCGGCGTGGTGCTGCGCCCCGGCGACGGCATCATCCATTCCTGGTTGAACCGCATGCTGCTCCCAGACACGGTCGGCACCGGCGGCGATTCGCACACGCGCTTCCCCATCGGCATCAGCTTCCCGGCGGGCTCCGGCCTGGTCGCCTTCGCCGCCGCCCTGGGCGTGATGCCGCTCAACATGCCGGAATCCGTGCTGGTGCGCTTCAAAGGCACGATGCAGCCCGGCATCACCTTGCGCGATCTGGTGAACGCCATTCCGTACGTTGCCTTGCAAAAAGGCCTGCTCACGCTCGACAAGCAAGGCAAGAAAAATATCTTCTCGGGACGCGTGATGGAGATCGAGGGGCTGCCCGACCTCAAGATCGAACAGGCGTTCGAATTCGCCGACGCCTCGGCGGAGCGTTCCGCCAACGGTTGCACCGTGCGCCTCAACAAAGAGCCGGTGATTGAATATTTAAATTCCAACGTCACGCTGTTGAAGTGGATGATCGCCGACGGCTATGAAGACAAACGCACCTTGGAGCGGCGCATCCAGACGATGCAGGCGTGGCTCGCCAAGCCCGAATTGCTCGAAGCCGACAAAGACGCGGAATACGCCGAGGTTCTCGAAATTGATTTGAATTTAATCAAGCAACCGCTGCTCGCCTGCCCGAATGACCCGGACAACATCAAGCCGCTCTCGGAAGTCGCGGGCGATCACGTAGACGAAGTGTTCATCGGCTCATGCATGACCAACATCGGCCACTACCGCGCGGCGGGTAAAATTCTGGAAGACGGCGGTGAGGTGCCCGTACGCCTGTGGATCGTGCCGCCCACGCGCATGGACGCCCACCAGCTCACCGAAGAAGGTTATTACGCGATCTTCGGACGCGCCGGCGCACGCACCGAAGTGCCGGGCTGCTCGCTGTGTATGGGTAACCAGGCGCGTGTGAAAGACGGCGCGACCGTCATGTCCACCTCTACACGCAACTTCCCTAACCGCATGGGTAAAAGCGCCAACGTCTACTTAGGCTCGGCGGAACTCTCCGCCGTTACCGCCAAGCTCGGACGTCTGCCGACACTCGCCGAATATAGCCAGCACGTGAAAAACATCGCGCCGCTGTCGGAGAATATTTACCGCTATCTCAATTTCAACGAGATCGCGGAATACGCGGAAACAGTCTCCGGTGGCTTCGCAGCACCCGTTTAACGGGTATCCGGCAATGTGTTGCGATGCTGTTGTCTGTGTTATAATTTAACACAGACATATTACGTTTTATTACAGGATACTTAGATGAGAACAACCATTACCGTCAGCTTGCCCGAGGAAGTTAAGGCCGAGCTTGACAAGGCGGTACGTCAGGAAGGCGGCTCGCGCAGCGACATCATCCGTGAGTCGTTGCGCGACTATCTGTTCATTCGGCAATTTCGCGCATTGCGCGCACGCATGTCCGCTAAAGCGAAGTCACAGGGGATTTACACTGATCAGGACGTATTTGATCGCGTTTCATGAGGCTGGTGCTCGACACCAACGTACTGATCGCCGCCTTTATTTCACACGGCGTTTGTAATGAGCTTGTGGAATATTGCGTACTTCATCACGACGTAATAACGTCCACTTTTATCCGCGACGAATTCCAAAGGACGCTTATCCAAAAATTCAAATTTCCCCGTGCTGATGCCGTTAATGCGGATCGTCTTCTCAGCCGGCGCTTGATTCGAGTGCGCCCCCTGAAACTCGACAAGCCGGTGTGCCGCGACCGTGATGACGATACTATCCTTGGCACGGCCCTCGCGGGAAATTGCCGATGCGTCGTTACGGGCGACAAGGATTTGCTTTCGTTACGACGTTACCACGCCATAGACATCCTTGCTCCTGGCGACTTCTGGCGCTACGAAAACGCATAACCGCGCGCTATTCGTCACGCAGACTATTTCAGCAGGCTGATGCATTCGTTAAATACTGCCCCCCTGCCCCGCATGCGCGGATCTCTGAATTAATCAGGAGTCACAAAGCAAGGCTACAATGCTTATGATGTGACTCCTGAGTAAATACCCTGTTTTACCCACCCCCACCCTGTCCCGCCCCCTACATAGGGGGCGGGGACGTGACGTGAAGTGTAGCCTTACTTATTGACTTATGAGTAATCAGTCCTTCCCGCTTTCCAGGCGCAATTCTCTTTCCACCTGGTCCAGGCTGATATGGCGGATGTCCTTGCCCTTGACCAGGTAAATCACATACTCGCAGATATTACGCGCGTGATCGCCGATGCGCTCGAGCGCGCGCGCGGCCCAGATGACGTTTAGCACCCGCGTGATGGTGCGCGGATCCTCCATCATATAGGTGATCATCTGGCGCATCACGCCTTCGTATTCCATATCCACCTGACGGTCTTCGCGCGCCACCCGTAAAGCGGCGTCGGTGTCGAGACGGGCGAAGGCGTCGAGGGCATCGTGCACCATCCCCTTCACGTGATTGCCCAAATACTGAATCTCGATATAGTTATTCTTGAGCCGTTCCTCTGCGGCAAGCCGGACCGCCATGCGCGCGATCTTGTCGGCTTCATCGCCGATACGTTCGAGGTCGGTTATGGTCTTGATCACCGCCATGACTAAACGCAGGTCGCTGGCCGTCGGCTGGCGGCGCGCAATGATCTGGCTGCACTCCTCATCTATCCCGACTTCCATCTTGTTGACCAGGTAGTCGTTGGTGGAAATCGTTTCGCCCAACTCTGCATCGCCCTGCAACAGAGCGACCAGGGCCTGTTCGGTGTGTTTTTCCACCAGCCCGCCCATCTGCAGGACGCGGGTACGGATATCCTCCAGCTCTTCATTGTATTGGCGTGAGATATGGGTATGGATATCGAGTTTCATGTCATTATCCTCAAAATATATCGCCTTTCCGGCCTGAATCGTACAGCTTCCGCGACGCCTTCCCCGGCGTTACCTTTGTGGTCATCGCACACACCAGCCAGGCCATCCATGGCCTGCCGTTCGGTGACTTCGTCACCTCACCCATATCGGCCGGTAATATAGTCTTCAGTCTGCTTCTTGCTCGGATTGGTGAAGATCAGCGTGGTGTCGCCAAACTCCACCAGCTCGCCCAGGTGCATGAAGGCAGTATAGTCGGAAACACGCGCCGCCTGCTGCATGTTGTGCGTGACGATGAAGATGGTAACCTTCTGCTTGAGGTCGGTGATCAACTCCTCGATGCTGGCCGTGGCGATCGGGTCGAGCGCCGAGGTCGGCTCGTCGAACAGCAGAATCTCGGGGTCGGTGGCCAGGGCGCGGGCGATGCACAGGCGCTGCTGCTGGCCACCGGACAGGTTGAAGGCCAGGTCCTGGAGACGGTCCTTGACCTCGTCCCACAACGCAGCGCCGCGCAACGCCTCCTCAACCTTGTCGTCCAGCATCCCGCGGCGCTTGATGTCGCGCACGCGTAGTCCGTAGGCAACGTTCTCGTAGATCGACTTGGGGAACGGGTTGGGCTTCTGGAATACCATCGAGATGCGCATGCGCACCTCGATCGGGTCGACGTCCTTGCCCAAAATGTTGATGTTGTCCGGGTGAACGAGTATCTCGCCCTGGTAGCGGTTGCCCGGGTACAGGTCGTGCATGCGGTTGAAGCAGCGCAGGAACGTGGACTTGCCGCAGCCCGAGGCGCCGATCAGGGCGGTGACGTGCTTCTCGGCCAAGTCGAGATTGATGTTCTTGAGCGCCTGAACCGTGCCGCCGTAGTAGAAGTTGAGGTTGCGCGCCTGCGCCTTGCTCGGCGGCCGGACGGCTTTTGCCTCCGTCGTCCCGGCGCCCGGCGCGGGCGGCCTGGCCACCTGGCTGAAGTCGTACGCGGGGACGGTGGGTGGAGTGACATTCTGGATCTCGGATTTATTCATGGTTCCCCTGTTACCATTTGATGCGCTTGCGGAAGCGGTAGCGGATGACGATGGCCGCGGCGTTCATGGCCAGCGTCATGACGATGATTACCACGCCGGCCGCCGCCGCGTTGTCCAGGAACGCGACCTGCGGCCGCGACACCCAGCTGAACATCTGGATCGGCAGCACCGTGAACGGCGCCATCAGCCAGTCGAACGACAGGAACGGGAACTCGCTCGTCACCGGCGACGGCGGCAGGAAGGCGATGAAGGTGAGCGCGCCGATGGTGATGATCGGCGCGGTCTCGCCGATGGCGCGCGCCATGCCGATGATCACGCCGGTCATGATGCCGGCCGTGGAGTAGGGCAGCACGTGGTGGCGTACGGCCTGCCACTTGGTGGCGCCCAAGGCGTAGGCCGCCTCGCGGATGCTGCCGGGAATGGCGCGGATCGCCTCGCGCGTGCCCACGATCACCACAGGCAGGATCAACAGGCCGAGGGTCAGGCCCGCGGCCAGGATGCTCTCGCCGAGGTCGAACTGGTACACGAACAGGCCGAGCGCCAGCAGGCCGTAGATGATGGACGGGACGCCGGCGAGGTTGGTGACGTTGATCTCGATCAGTTCGGTGATCCAGTTACGCGGCGCGTACTCCTCGAGGTAGATGCCGGCGGCGATCCCGAGCGGCACGCCGGCCAGGGCCGTGACCAGCATCACCAGGATGGTGCCGACCCAGGACGACAGGATGCCGGCCTCGGCCGCATTCCGCGAGGGAAAGGAGGTGAAGAACTGCCAAGTGAGCCGCCCCGAGCCGTCGAAGAGCAGATCGAGGAACAGCGCAATCAGCGTGACCACGCCGACCATCATCGCCAGCAGGCCGATGATGGCGAAGATCTGGTCCAACGCTTGTGCCGGCCGATGAGGGCGCGGATTTCATCGATCTTGGGATCGGACAGGCCGGACATCAGTACACCTCCCTGAAGCGCCGGCGCAGCAGGTGGCCGATCACGTTGAACAGCAGCGTCATCAGCAGCAGCACCAGGCCGACCGCGAAGATGCTCTGGTACTCGAGGCTGCCGTGCGGCAGGTCGCCGAGGCTCACCTGCACGATGTAGGCGGTGATGGTGGCGGCGCCTTCCATCGGGTTCAGGGTCAGGTTCGGCTGGGTGCCGGCGGCCACCGCCACCACCATGGTCTCGCCGACGGCGCGCGAGATGCCGAGAATATAGGCCGCGACGATGCCCGAGGTGGCGGCCGGCGTCACTACCCGGGTGGCGGTCTGGAAGCGCGTCGCGCCCATGGCATAGGAACCCTCGCGGATGTGCATCGGCACGGCGCGCATCGCGTCCTCGCTCACCGAGCTCACGTACGGGATGATCATGATGCCCATCACGATGCCGGCGCCGAGCATGTTGAACCCGGGCAGGCCGGGGATGAAGGTCTGCAACAGCGGCGTGACGAACAGCAGCGCGAAATAGCCATATACCACGGTCGGTACGCCCTCCAGCAGCTCAAGGAACGGCTTGACCGTCTCGCGTACCCGATGCGGGGCAAATTCGCTCAGATAGATCGCGGTGATGGTGCCGAGCGGTATGGCAACGGACAGCGCCACCGCCGCCACCACCAGGGTGCCGGTCACCAGCGGCAGCACGCCGAAGTGCTTGATGGAGAACAGCGGCGTCCACTCGGTGTCGGTCAGGAACTCGAAGATCGAGACATGCGCGAAGAAGCCCAGGGATTCGTACACCAGGATGACCGCAATGGCGATGGTTACGGCGACGGCGAAGAACGCCGCCATGAACAGGACGCCATGGATGATGCGCTCCGGCAGATGCCGCCGGATCTGATAAGCGAATCGGGAGGGTCCTTGCTGGTTCATTGACTCGGGGCCGGTTTACGAGCGAAATAATGATGGGAAACGGATGATAGGATACGATTATTACAATTAGATGACAAACCGGGATGTCGGCCCTTGTACGGTCGATACCTAATCGAGGCCGGAAAAAATGAAGGGCGCCCTCTGGCGCCCTTCCGCCGCGGAAAACCCAGATAACTCTGGATTACAGCTTGCCCTCGCGCTGGAGCAGTTCCTCGACGCGGACGCCGACTTCGCTCTCACCGCCGAAGCCCGTACCCAGTTTCTTGCCGTTGAAGTTCTTCATCGCCTGGTCATAGTGCGCCTGTGAGAGCGGCACATAGCCCACTTCCTTGACCAGCTTCGGGGCGTTCTTCAGGTAGAAGTTCACGAACTCCTTCACTTCCGGCTTTTCCATGGATTTGGCGTTCACATAGATGAAGATCGGACGCGCCAGCGGCTGGTAGGTGCCCGCCATGACCGTCTCGAGCGAGGGTTCAACCGCCTTGGTGGCGCCCTTGGCGATGATCGGCACCGCGTTCAGCTTGTCCTTGTTCTCCACGTAATAGGCCAGGCCGAAATAGCCTAAGGCGTACTTGTCGCGCGACACGCCCTGCACCAGCACGTTGTCGTCCTCGCTCGCGGTGTAGTCGCCGCGCGAGGCCTTCTCCTTGCCGTTGATGGCGCTGGTGAAGTAGTCGAAGGTGCCCGAGTCGGTGCCGGCCCCGAACAGCGCCAGCTTTTCATTCGGCCACTTGGGATTGACGTCGCTCCATTTCATGATCTTGTCCTGGGCTTCCGGCTCCCACATCTTCTTGAGCTCTTCCACGGTCGCGCTCTTGAGCCAGTCGTTCTTCGGGTTCACGACCACGGTCAGGGCGTCGAACGCCACCGGCAGCTCGATGTACTCCACACCGTTGGGGCCGATGCGCGGGCCGCTGACCACTGTAGTACCGTCAAAACCGGCCTTTTTACAGGCTTCCATCTCTTTCGCCAGGATCGGACGCGAGGCATCCGAGATGTCGGTGTCGCCGCGGCAGAACTTCTTGAAACCGCCGCCGGTGCCGGAGATACCCACCGTCACCTGTAGGCCTTTGTTGGCCTTCTGAAACTCCTCCGCCACCGCCTCGGTGATGGGGAACACGGTGCTGGAACCATCTATTTTAATGATCTCAGCCGCCAACGCGGGCAGGCCCGGCAACATCCCCGCCGTGAAGACGAGTGCACTGAGGCTGTTTATTAGTATCTTTCTGCTGTTCATCGAAAACCCTCCATAAAGTTCAAAATTAATCAACTAGGACGCTAAACTGGGACATATGATCTCAGGCAAATATGACAATTTAATGAAAGCCCTCGCATCTTATTCCCTGTACAGGCAACTCCTGCCAAACAGTTGAATTTGTTTGGGGTTTAACCGGACGGTAGTGCCTTATTTAAGTCACGGCGGCCTGCTTGCGAGAGTATTTCCATGCTCTGCATCAAGATCTTCCGCGCATCCGCCGGCGCTGGCATTGTCATCTTACTGTCACACCCCTGCCAAGCCAAGTGAGGTAACATCAGCCGGTACGCACAAGAAGGACAGGAGGCAAGGGGGGTCATGTCGCAGGTCATTGTACTTGAGGCGCATCGCCAGGCGCGCCGGGCCGATACCGGCAGGACAGAGAAGCACGGCGTTGGCGGCCAGCCGGCGCATGTGCCGCTGTCCATACTCCCCGGGCGCGTGCGCTACCGGGTCCCGGCGCTGTATCGCTCGGCAGGGCTCAAGCAGCGCATCGAGGATCAGCTCAGCGGCCACAATCATATCGTTTTCGTCTCGGCCAATGTCCTCACCGGCAGCGTTCTGATCCTGTTCGAGCATGGCCGCGATCCGGCCGCGGTCGCTGCGTTGCTCGAATTCGCGGTGTTCGGGGAGGTGTCGGCAGCCTCCGGCCCGGTTCGTACAGCAGCGCGCGCTACCGCCCCGGCGAAAGTATTGCGAGCGCGCCTGCGCCGACTCATTCCGCACAAGAAATCTCAGGAAATCCGACCGTGGCACCGGCTGAAGGCAGACGAGGTGCTGGCGGCGCTCGGCGGGACGCGCACCGGGTTCACACTGACGCAGGTGCAGGAGCGCCTGAAACAATACGGCCCGAATCTTCTGCCGGAGGCCGCGCCGCGCTCCGAGCTCGGCATGTTTCTCGGCCAGTTCCACTCACTGCCGGTGGCGCTGCTCGGCGCCTCGGCCGTGGTGTCGGTGCTCACCGGCGGACTGGCCGACGCACTCGTGATCCTGGGTGTGGTCATGATCAATGCGACACTCGGTTATGTCACCGAGTCGCAGGCAGAGAAGACCATCAGGTTACTCACCGGCCCGATGCAGCCGTTCGCTCTCACCATCCGTGCCGGCGTACTGCAGACCGTGCCGGCGGCGGAGTTGGTGGCCGGCGACCTGCTGGTGCTCTCGCCCGGCAATACCATCGCGGCCGACGCGCGCCTCATCGAGGCGCGTCGCCTCACGGTGGACGAATCGAGCCTTACCGGCGAGAGCATGCCGGCGGCCAAGCACGCTGCGCGCCTCGCGGGCATGGATGTGCCGCTCGCCGATCGCGCCAACATGGTGTATCGCGGCACGCTGGTCACCGGCGGGCAGGGACTGGCGGTGGTGGTGGCCACCGGCGCCGCCAGCGAGATTGGCCGCATCCAGCAGCTTGCCGGCGAGGCGCAGTCGCCGGAAACCCCGATGGAGCGGCAACTGCGCGTGCTCGGCAACCAGGTGGTGTGGATCGCCATCGGTGTGTGTGGCGGGGTATTCGTGGTCGGATTGGTGCGCGGCTATGGCGCCCTGCAGATGCTCAAGACCGCCGTGTCACTCGCGGTGGCGGCCGTGCCCGAGGGCCTGCCGACGGTCGCGACCACGACGCTCGCGCTCGGTCTGCGCAACATGCACCGGCAGAAAGTTCTGATCCGTCACCTTGAGGCGGTCGAGACCCTGGGCGCGGTACAGACCATCTGCCTCGACAAGACCGGTACGCTCACCCTCAACCGCATGTCGGTCACGGTGCTGTATAGCGACATGCATCGTCTGTCGGTGGCAGGCGGGCGCATCCTGCACGACGGCCGGGAACTGGATGTCGACGCACATCCCGGACTGCAACGCCTGATCTCGGTCGCGGTGCTGTGCAACGAGACCGAGATCAACGGCCATGCCGGCGCGCAGGTGCTGAATGGCTCGCCCACCGAGAACGCGCTGGTGCACATGGCGCTCGGCGCCGGCCTGGACTTGATCGGGTTGCGCGCGCGGCATGCGCGCGTACGCATCGACTACCGCGCCGAGAACCATCTGTACATGAGCACGCTGCACGAGCTTGCGCCCGGCAGGCGGCTGCTCGCCGTCAAGGGCAGTCCGGGCGAGGTACTGGCGCTGTGCGGTTTCGCGCTGCGTAACGGTGTACCGGAAGCGCTTGGCGATGAGCAGCGTCAGGCGATCCTGGACGAGAACGAGCGCATGGCCGGCGAGGCCTTGCGCGTGCTGGGCATCGCCTATGCCGAAGTGGATGGAGAGACGTCCGCGCCCGAGGGCAGTCTCGTATGGCTCGGGCTGGTCGGCATGGCCGATCCGGTGCGTGCCGGCGTGCCGGACCTGATCCACCAGTTCCACGCGGCCGGCATCGAGACGGTGATGATCACCGGCGACCAGAGCCCGACCGCGCATGCCATCGGCCGGCAGCTGAACCTGAGCGGCAGCGAACGGCTCGACATTCTCGATTCCTCCCACCTCGAGAGCGTCGAACCGGCGATGCTCGCGGCGCTCGCGCAGCGCGTGCACGTGTTCGCGCGCGTCAGCCCGTCGCACAAGCTGCGCATCGTCGAGGCGCTGCAGCGCGCCGGCAAGGTGGTGGCCATGACCGGCGACGGCATCAACGACGCCCCGGCGCTCAAGGCCGCGGACATCGGCATCGCCATGGGCCGCTCCGGCACCGACGTGGCGCGTGAAGTGGCGGACGTGGTGCTCGAAGACGACAACCTCGAGACCCTGATCGTGGCCGTGTCCCAGGGGCGCACCATCTACGCCAACATCCGTAAGTCGGTGCACTTCCTGCTGTCGACCAACATCAGCGAGATCGCGGTCATGTTCGGCGCCATCGCGCTCGGGCTCGGCCAGCCGCTCAATCCGATGCAGCTCCTGTGGATCAACCTGATCACCGACATCTTCCCCGGGCTGGCGCTGGCGCTCGAGCCGCCCGAGCCGGACGTGCTCGAGAATCCGCCGCGCGATCCGGCCGAGCCGATCGTGCGCCCAGCCGACTTCCGGCGCATCCTGTTCGAGGCCGGCGCCCTGAGCGCCGGCACGCTCGCCGCCTACGGTTATGGCGTGGCGCGTTACGGCATCGGGCCGCAGGCCGGGACGCTCGCCTTCATGGGGCTCACGAGCGCCCAGCTGGCGCACGCCGTGAGCTGCCGCTCCGAACGCCACAGCGTGTTCGGCGCCGAGAGGCTGCCACCCAATCGGTATCTTACGACTGCGGTAAGCGCTTCGCTCGCGCTGCAGGCAGTGACCGCGTTCGTGCCGGGGCTGCGCCGGTTCCTCGGGCTCACACCGGTCACGCTTACCGACGGCGCGGTCATCGGTGCCGCGGCACTGCTGCCGTTTGTGGTGAATGAGGCGAGCAAGCCGCGGGTGCGGCGCATGGGAGGTGAAAAGTGAGGCAGGATTTCGTGTTCATCTCCGAGTCAGTGACCGAGGGTCACCCGGACAAGCTCTGCGACCAGATCTCGGATGCGGTGCTCGACCAGTTTTTACGCGAAGATCCACAGGCGCATGCGATCGTCGAGTGTGCGGTGTCCACCGGCGTGGTGTTTGTCGCGGCGCGCTACCGCTCACGCACCCTGGTGGATATCCCGCACATCGCGCGCCAGGTGATTCGCGAGGTCGGTTACGACGACAAGGACTTCAATGCGCGCACCAGCAGCATTCTCACCAGCCTGAACGAGTTGCCGCCCGAGGCGCCGGGTGCGGACGAGTCCGCGCTCAGCGACGCGCAGATCGAGGCGGTCACCGCGCGCAACACCGCCACGCTGTTTGGTTACGCCTGCACCCAGACGCCGGCGTTTCTGCCGCTACCGATCTGGCTGGCGCACAAACTGGCGCGCCGCCTGAGCGCCGTGCGCCTCACGCGCCAATTGCCGTACCTGCGGCCGGACGCCAAGGCGCAGGTGGCGGTCGTGTTCCGCAATCGCCGGCCGGTGCGCATTCATTCCATCACGCTGCTCGTGAGCCACATCTCAAACGGCGTGCCTCCGGCCGCACAACTGGAGCAGGCGTTGCGCGAGCACGTGATCGAGCCGGTGTTCCGCGATGAGCCGGTGCGGCCGGACGCCGACACACGCGTCTACGTGAATCCCGAGGGGCCGTTCGAGATCGGCGGACCGTCGGTGCACGCCGGACTCACCGGGCGTAAGAACGCGATCGACACCTACGGTGAGTACGCGCGTCACAGCGGTGCGGCGCTGTCCGGCAAGGACCCGTCGCGCATCGACCGCACCGGCGCCTACGCCGCGCGCTACGCCGCCAAGAACATAGTGGCGGCCGGGCTCGCGGATGAGTGCGAGGTGTTGCTGTCGTACACCATCGGCCAGGCGCGTCCGGTGAGCGTGCAGGTCGAAACCTTCGGCACCGGGCGGATGAGCGACATGGAGATCGGCGCGCGCATTGAGGCGCAGTTCGATTTCCGCCCGGCGGCGATCATGCGCGCCTTCAACCTGCGGCGGCTGCCGGCGCTGACCAAAGGCGGTTTTTACCGGCGGCTCGCCGCCTACGGACATGTCGGGCGCATGGATATCGGGCTGCCGTGGGAGCGCACCGACAAGACAGCGGTATTGGTTCTCTCTAGAGATTCAGCGAAAAGGGGATAAATATATGGAAACGGCGGTTTACGAGGACGATAAGGAGCGCAGGCAGCATCTCGGTGCGATTCACGAGATCGCGCGTATGAGCGGGAGGCCGGAAAGCGAGGTGGGGAAGGTCTATGAGGTCGAGCTATCGAAGCTCAAGCGGACGGCGCGGGTGAAGATTTTCCTGCCGGTGCTGGCGTGCCGCATGGTCATGCAGAACCTGCGGCACTTGCCCCAGGTGTAACGCGGACCTACAGGATCGCGCCGATCAGCGCCAGCGCCGAGCGTTCCACCGCCTTCTCCAGCGCCATACCAAACAGCGCCTTGCCGAGCACATCGCCGGCGCGCGAGGCCATGGCGGGCAGCTGGTGGTCGGCGTGCTGCACCAACTCCGGCTGGTAGTAACCGCGCAAGGCAAGCGCATCGAGAATCGTTTCCGCGCTCACGGCGTCGCGTTGATAACCCACCGTGATGCTGCCGGTCACACTGTTGGCGCGCGCCGCGGTAACACCCTCGATCGTCAGCACGAAGGCCTCAGCCGCTTCCGCGTGTAGCTCGTCGCGCTTGATCTGCGGGGTACGAATACGCAGCCGCCCGGGAACATGATGAATATAGTGCGCCATAGTTCGCTCCTTAGATACAAGTCATTCAACTCCTATCGCGGACTATGGTACCCATGGATGCATGACAGTTTGATGAAGGCTCCCGCCCTCCGTGGTTCTAAATGACCAGCCAAGTGACAAGCGTGAAGTACACGAGCAGGCTCAGGACATCCTGTATGATGGTCGCCACCGGCCGCTGCCAGGCGCAGGCCGCCGAACGCCACATGCCACCAGCCCGAGCGTCAGGCCGATCAGCATGCCGGTGGCGAGATCGCCCAGAATCAGGCGAAGCAGCGGAGCATGGTTGAAGGACAGTCCGCACACCGCGATGGCCTCGCTCTGGGTGCCGATGGCGTTCGTCAGGTACACGATGCTCGGCACGAAGAATGCGATCGTCAACGCGCGGCCAGTGTCTGCTCAAAGCGCGACACGGGGCACGGGAACTAATGGTGCCAGCAGCACCATGGATGTGGATGGTGCGGCCGTTCCCTCAGGTTGGTCGCTCGTGGAAGATGTGGTGAACCTCCAACTCAATCACGATATTGCCCTTCTGGAATCGGGTGCTGTTTTCGGCACGAGCCCGCAGAAATCCCTTCCGCACTCGTGACAGTCAACGACGCGATGCTGCGAACGAACCGTATGGCAAGACGCAATAGATACCCCCACTGGTTTGCTATAACACCAACCGCACAACGCCCAACAGAACAAGAACCGACCCGGAAACGAACCGGAGACGAAAACGGACATGGTGGCGTATGAGTTGTTCGGAACCATGGAAGCCAATCGACACAAATGCCATTTGCACGGCGGCCATGGCAAATGGGGTATATACCGGTAGGGCATGACCAAGGTTCGCTGCCGAGGTGGCCACGATGTTATCAATGACGAGCGCGAGTCCCAGGAAGATCGCTTCAATTGGGCTGATGTGCATGGACCGGTCAATGTCGGCCGCTTCCGGCTTGGCCATGATTTTACTCACCAAGCCTCCAACAGAAAATATCAACCCGCGGGCTACGGCAGGTTGATTCGAATCTTGTGGCCGGACTTCGTCATGCGAAGTGAGATAATCCAGCAGGAATCTGTAAACACCTAACGATACGAGAAGTAAGGCGCCAGTAGCGGTCGCCACGCGGGCGTCGACGAATTGTGCCGACAGCAGGTGCGTGGCAAACATGGCGATAGCTGTGCAGACGACCGTGACAACTCCGATCATTCCGATCGAAGCGATGGGCATGTTAATGCCCCGTGTCCCGTATGCCGCACCCGCAGCAAGCGCATCCAGACTTACTGCGGCAGATAAAAATAAAACGTAGAAAACACTCATAGGCCTTCGGTAATGGAAACCACACGCAGCTCATGGGACATAGGACGGATAAGTAGAACCATAGCGCTGCCCGCGCCGGACGGCGCGGGTACGGGTCCATTCGGATCTGACCGGCGTACCGCTTGCCGGCCGGGATAGCGTTTACTTAGGCTGTGACTCGCTTGAGGCGTGCGGCAGCGCGGCGCCGGCCACTTCCTTCACGCCCCCGACGACGCCGAGCAACACATCCTTGATGGTCGTGACAGCGGATTTGCTGATGGCGCCGGCTGCGTCGATGGCGCCGGCCACTGCGCTCTTGCTGATCTCGAGCACGTTGCCGCCGGTTTCGACACCGGCCTCGATCACGCCGTCCACGGCGCGTTTGGCGACCACGCCGAGGTCGGTACCGACCTCGGATGCACCATGCACGGCGGACTTCACCGTTTCGCGTGCCGCGGCGATGACATCACCGCCCACGTCGCTTACGCCCATGATCACTCCCTTGGCGACGCTCTTGGTGCTGAGCACGAGTCCCGTGCCCACTTCTTCCGTTGCCTGAATTGCACCCTTCATCACGTCCTTGCTGATGGCGATACCCTCATTCGCCACCTCCCCGCCGGCGCGCAGCGCATTGGACACGGTGCTCCGCACCAGGCTCACGATTTCGGCCTCGATCTCGTTGACGCCCTTGAGGCTGCTCACGATCCCGTCCTTCACGGTTGTACCGGCATGACCGATCTTTTCATCGGCGATGTTGATTTTTGGAGCGCTGGTTTCTGTGGTTTCCATTTGCATGTCTGCTGCCCTCTCGTGTTTGTGGGATGTTGCTCTACTCTTACTGGTCTTAAGTCTTGGTCGTCTTGCTGATATCTGGATCGGTCATGTGTTCCGCCTCCTGGACAGCCTTGGGCACGCGCGTGCCATGCTCATAAATCGGACGAGTTGCCGCGACCGGTGCGCAACAGGCCGGCTGCGTACCAGAGCAGCGCTGATGACGGACCGAGCACGTGGCCGCGCTGCAACTGTACGGCCGCGAGCGTCACCAGACCGATGAAACCGAGCGAGGCGAGATCGATACCGCCGCCGCTGAGCTTCCGCAGTTCGCCATCCAGATCGGTGAAGCGTTCGGCGAGCTGGCGTGTGAGCGGCGCCATGAGCGCCGGCGCCTCCGCGATCTGAAAAAGTTGGTGTGTCTGCACGAACGCCGCGAGCGCGCCGAGGCCGATCGCCGGCTCGAGCAATACGCTGCCGGTCACCGGATTGGTCACGACCCGTTCGACGCCCGGACATTGCGCGAGTTTTTCTTCAATACCAGCGAAGTAATCCGCCTGGCCGCGCCGTGCACGAATGCGCAGGCGCAGGCGCCCCGCGTTTGCGTGGCTGATTTCGGCTTGCGGCAGCATGTGTGCCCTCCGCTTCGCTTAGGACGTCGTCTCGGCGCCGGGCTCGGTGGCGGTCGCTGCTGCCGCCGGCGGCGCCATCGCCTGCGCCGCGTGCTCCTGCTCGATTTCTGCCTTGGCCTCGGCGACCACGTCCTCCATCACCTCACACAGTTCGGCGACTGCCTCGCGGCCTTTCTCGAAGACAATGATGCCGCTCTTGACCATCGCCTTGACTAACGGCTTTGCGGCGCGCGCCACCACGGGCAGGGCGATCGGGATGAGCAACGCGGCCGCGATGCCGATCCCGAGCACGGCGACGTTACCCTTGAATATGTCTTGCACGGCCATAACGAACCTCACTAGAAAACCTGCGCCGCTGTCGGCGCGGCGTAATATTAAGATCTTGTGATTAGATTACAGAAAACACCGACGCGGGAGTGTTAAATTTTTATTACAAACAGGTTACAACTGCGCGCTGTGCACAGGAAATTGCGGCAGATCAAATTTTTGGAGCGAGGCGGGGGTTGTTCGTACCCTCGCCCAGGCGGGTGCGGTCACCCCGGGGAGGGAGCCTCGCCGGCCGGGCAGCATAGTTCGTAGGTAGGGATGCCCGGCCGGCGCTCATACCAGGCGCGCGAGCGGTTGACCATGCGTGCAGCGGCGAGCATGACCGGTACCTCGATCAACACGCCGACTACCGTGGCAAGGGCGGCGCCCGACCCGAAGCCGAACAGCGCGATGGCCGTGGCCACCGCGAGCTCGAAGAAGTTGCTCGCCCCGATCAGGGCCGAGGGGCCGGCCACGCAGTGCGGCGAGCCGAGCATGCGGTTGGCGAAGTAGGCGAGCCCGGAGTTGAAGAACACCTGCACTAGGATCGGCGCCGCGAGCAGCAGAATCACGAGCGGCTGGCGCACGATCTGCTCGCCCTGGAAACCGAACAGCAGCACCAGCGTGGCGAGTAGCGCCGCGAGCGACACCGGGTGCAGCGCCCTGATCACGCGCGCCAGCCGCGCCCAGCCGTGCCCGTGCCGGAGGATCGCGCGGCGCACGAAGCAGGCGGCCACGAGCGGCGCCACGATGTAGAGCGCGACCGACAGCAGCAGCGTGTCCCACGGCACCGTGATGGCCGAGAGCCCGAGCAAGAGCCCCACGATCGGGGCGAAGGCGAAGATCATGATCACGTCGTTCAGCGCCACCTGGATGAGCGTGAACTGCGGCTCGCCGCGCGTAAGGTGGCTCCAGACGAACACCATGGCGGTGCAGGGGGCGGCCGCGAGCAGGATGAGGCCGGCGATGTACGAGTCAATCTGCTCCGCCGGCAGCCAGGGGCGGAACAGATAACCGGCGAACAACCAGCCGAGCGCCGCCATCGAGAACGGCTTCACCGCCCAGTTGACGGCGAGCGTCACGCCGATGCCCTTCCAGTGAGCCGTCACCCGGTGCAGCACCGCGAAGTCCACCTTGAGCAGCATCGGGAAGATCATCAGCCAGACAAGCACCGCCACCGGCAGATTGATGCGCGTGAGTTCGATGGCGCCCACTGCTTGAAACACGGCGGGGAAGAGCCGTCCGAGCGCGATGCCGGCGACGATGCACAGGAACACCCACACGGTGAGATAGCGCTCGAAGAAGCCCATCCCGGCTCCGGCAGAGCGCTTCCCCGTTGTCTCGCATTGCGCACTCATGACGATCTTCTTGCCGTATGTTACCGCCCGGCGTCCCCGGAGCGCAGGTTTTCGATAAGTTCCGCGACGCGGCGATGCACCTCGTCGCGCGCGGTGCGGAACTTGGCCATGATCTCTTCCTCCGCGCCCGTGGCCCTGGCCGGATCTTCGAGGGGCCAGTGCGCTTTCCGAACGCCCGGCGGCGGCACCGGGCAGTGCTCGTCGGCATGCCCGCAGACGGTCACCACCAGATCGGCCCATTCAAGCATATCCGGAGTGAGTTTCGTGGACTCCTGATGCGAGATGTCCACGCCGGCCTCACGCATGACCGCGATGGCGCGCGGGTTCTTGCCCTGGGCCTCGATGCCGGCCGAGCGCGCCTCCAGCGACGCGCCGCCCAGGTGATTCGCCCATCCCTCAGCCATCTGCGAGCGGCAGGAGTTGCCGGTGCAGAGGAACAGGACGCGGATTTTCTGTTTCATGAGCATGCTATCCCTATGTGTCGGCTGTCGGGTTTGGCCTCGGCTATACCGGGGAGGTCGGCGCGCGCTACAGCCTGGTCCAGGCCACTTTTAACGCCGCGTTGCACCCTTCAGCGAGTATTGAACAGGCCCTTAGACCAGTTGGCTGCAACCGCTCGTTAAGCTTGCTGGCTGAGTGGGGCGGAACTGTACATCGCTGCCTCGCCCACCTCGTCCAGCGCATCATCCACCGGTGATGCGGCCGGGCGGACCGGTATGCGATGATCATGGATAATAGCGCGAATTTGCGATTGGGTGTGCTCCGCCAAGGCCCTGCGGGGCGCCCCCGTGGCTGTAATAGGCGGACAAAAATTCAAACTCACCTCTAACGTCGGCTCGCCAAGCAGTCTCCAAAGATGGGCCAACAGCACATCTTCACCGACAAAGGGGGCCAGAGGATTTACACCCTCTGGATGCGGATAGCGGATGGCCACGGCCTGCGCCTTGGTATCGGCCTGCACGGCGGCCTGGTAAAGCCGGGCATGAAAATGCTCCACCGTCTCACCACCGCTGGAGGTGCCCTCCGGAAAGAACAGCACGTTGCGCTGCGCCTTGAGCCGGATCGTCATCTGCTCGGCGATGTAAGGGCTTTGTTCCCCGCGCCGCAGAAACAAGGTACCGGTACGCGCGGCGAGACCTCCAAACACCGGCCAGCCTCGTATCTCCTCTTTAGCAACAAACACGGCGTCCAGCCGGGCGCGAAGGGCGATGATGTCCAGCCAAGAGATGTGGTTGGCGACAAACAGAGTGGGGGCAGGGCCTATGTCGCCGTCCATCCGGATGCGCAAATTGAGGATTCGACAGAGCTTGCGCGACCACCAGCCCGCCGCGGCCTGCTGATAATCGGCAAAGGGACGGCGGCTGTATCTTCGCTGAAAGTCCAGCAGCGGATAGGCGACAAAAAGGCTCACCAGCATGAACCATGCAAGCCGGCCAAGGCGCAGCAGGCGGCGCAACTGACGTATCAAGCTAAGCTTCCGAACGCTGCATGAAATGTCTTGCGTAACGGGGATGTATGCGCTTTGCGGAAAGCAGAACGAATAGATCCGCCACATTGAACTGAGGATCCCAAGCCGGCTCACCGCAGATCATCGCCCCCATGCGCAGATAAGCGCTGAGCAGGGGAGGAAAAGCGATTTGGCCAGCCCCCGCAACGGGATGCGGCATGCTGTTGAACAAAGGTAAATGCGGGTAGACGCGCTGCGCCGGCGGGCTTGAGTGCTTCTCATTGAGCGCGGTATAAAGAGCGGTAATATACTCCATACCCTTCTCTAGGGAGATGCTCGCGCACCCCATCAGGTAATCAAACTTGTGCGCCATCATAAAGCGGGCAAGCCCCTGCCATAACAAACTCACCGTGGCGCCATTACGGTAATCAGGGTGCACACAGGTACGGCCGACTTCCATGAACCTTCCCGGCAGGCTTAAAATCCGGCCGAGATCAAATTCAGTCTGTGAATAGTAGTTTCCTGCGCGCGCCGCCTCGTTGTCGGTAAGGATACGGTAGCAACCAACCACCTGATGATGATGCGCGGCGTCGCGCACCAGCAGATGCAGACAATAAGGATCAAACTCGTCCTCCTCCGTGCGTGAAAAGGGATCACCGGCGCCTGCTCCCATTTCCTCAACGAAAACTTGATAACGCAGGCGTTGCGCAGCGCGGATATCTTCCGGTTTGCGCGTAAGGGTCACATAAAGTTGATGCCCTTGTTCAGCAGGCGCCTGTGATTGAAAAACGGGTTCACGACGGGCCGTTTGCAGCATAACTCTCCCTCCAATTGACGAATTAGGAAGAGAATGCGGTAGTTTTGTTACAGCCTGATGATGTTAATTTGAACTTATTTTGACGAGTCATTGTGTTACAACCTTAATAAGCCCAGCGGGCGGCGTGTTCAGGGGGCACACTCAAGCCGATATTTGAGCTTCACCGTGGAGGAGAAACAAGCTCTTTTATTGTTGTTCTCCGCGGCCTGCGCGATGGAAACTCTGCCGCCGGAAATAAAAACACGTACACCTCAAGGTGTACGTTGAATGGCAATAGCGCTGTGGCGTTAAGAAGAGATCAAAAGTCGTGATTGATACCGAAGGTGTACGGATCGGCACCCCGGCGCAGTCAGAACCTGCGCAAAGTCGCGACCCCAGTAGAAAACTCTCTTGCCAACATGAGGGGTCTACGCATGATATGACTCTACGCCGCTGTGCGGCTATCGCGGGCTCCTCGCCTCGGTGTTCCACCTTCCGTGGCTCGTCGGAAGAACAGTAGCTTTAGCGTAGTTGAGTGTAATCTTCATCAAAGCTAAGAGGAGTAGATCGCTAGCGCACTTTCGAAACGTACTTAAGCCAAAGCGCAGTTGTGATTCCCCAGATCACATTGAAGATGAAGACCAATGCAGGCGTGAGTGTTCCAAGCTCCAGTCCCAACATACCCTTTTTGACCTTGAACGGGAAGACGATGAAGAGCTGAACCAGCGTTGGCCCGAGGCTTAGCAGGACTCCCCTGAGCACCACGCGACCTGGCAGAATCGGCAGTAGAAAGAGTGCACCCCAAATCCCCGCCCAGATCAGCCGCTGATACAGCCAGCCTGGCGTCAGGGCTGGCGCAAGGTTGACGCCGAGGGCTGCGCTGATGCCATACGCTCCGAAACACCACACGGCGAGACTGTCAGTAAGCCCGCCTAATGCCCCGGCTGCAAACACCATACTGAGTCGTCTTGCTAGCTCTCTCACCGGCTTATACTCCCATTCCTCTGATAAAAAGCCAAGGCATTCTAACATCGCAAAAGAATTTGCCTTACATTATCTAGTACCCATACCTGCTCTGGCCAATGCCATTAGCTCTTGTATTACTGCTGCTATCACCGCTGTTGCTGTTACTCATATGATCCTTGTTCTGCTCCACCGCCTTGTCCGTTTGTTTGCTCTTGTTTGTCTTACAGTCTTTGCGGGTGTTCTGGTCGTTAGAAGCCATGTCATCAGTGGACGTACTACTCGACTGCGTGCCGTTAGAGTACATATCATCAGCTGCAAATGTCATCCCAGACAACAGCGTTAAAGCCAATACGCTTAGTAATTTCTTTTTCATACAAGTGCTCCTTTAGCCGGGTTAGCAAGAGATCATTAAATTTCCGTAGTTGAAAGCTTGGATACAAATGCCCAGCGCAGTTGTTTACGCCGGACGCTTATGACTTTAAGCAGCATCACGCCGCGCTCTTTGCACTGGGTACTTGAAACCGCTCCCTCATTACAGCGTGGATGGCTGTTGAATTGCACCTAAAACTGACCCACCCAGTCTGATCGAGCCTCAAAGCGCCGTATTCCTCGCTCTACTAAGACTTCTATCTGCCACAGCTTCGCTACCATCTTCCCCAAGGTAAAAGCCTCCCTTGCCATGGCGGGCTCCTTCCCAAGTTGGAAAATACGCCAATCAACTTGGCGCCGAAATCGCCAGTCAGGTCATTCTTGCCTGGTTGGTAGCCGGAACTAAACATGACGACATAAATAATGCCGCATAATGGAGTTATAATAACAGCGACTTTCCAAAAGGGGGACGCTGTCATGCGGAAACTGGAAATTGGCGATGCCGACATCATGCGCATTGCGATCCAACAGGAAATTGCCCGCTCCGAAGAGTCGCGCTACGACCACCGGCTTCATGGTTTGTTGCTGATCACCGGCGGCCAAAGTTGTGGGCAGGTGGCCGATCTGTTCGGTGAAGATCGGCGTACCGTGCAACGCTGGGTCAAGACGTTTGAGGCACACGGGCTGGACGGTTTGCGTGAGGGCGAGCGTTCTGGCCGGCCGAGATCGCTGGATGCCCGTCGGTGGGCCGCGCTGGGCAAAGACCTCAGACGCAGTCCGCGTGAATTCGGTCATGAGGCCGGTCTGTGGGACGGCAAATTGCTCTCGCAACATTTGCGATTGCGCTACGGGGTGGAACTGGGTGTGCGGCAATGCCAGCGGCTCTTCCGTGACATGGGATTCCGCTTCCGCAAGCCCAGGCCACAAGTCGCCCAGTCTGATCCGGCCAAGGTCACAGCCCTTAAAAAAACTGCGGCGCCTGGCCAAAAAAGAGGAGGTTGAACTTTGGAGCTTGGACGAACGCCACTTCCAGCAACACGGAACGCGCTGCCGGATGTGGGCGCCCCCGGAAGACAAAGACCCGGTGGTTATCCATGCGCCGACACGCAAGTCTATCGCCTGTTTTGGCGCGGTCAGCCTGCACACTGGGAAATTCGTTCGTTCAATATCCGCCAAGTTCGACGCCCAAACGTTTGGGGACTTCTTGAAGAAGTTGCTGCGGCGCCGTTCGAGAGGGAAGAAAAGGGTCATCGTGCTGGATAACGCTCGGCATCACCATGCCAAACTTCTTGCATCTTGGTTGCACCAGCGTCGACAAGACCTCGCCTTGGTGTTCTTGCCGCCGTACAGTCCCCAGCTCGCGCCCATTGAGCGAGTCTGGAAGTTGGCGCGGCGACTGGCAACTCACAATCGCTATTTTGCCAGCCTGGACGATGTGTTGATGGCGGTAGACTCATGTTTCGATCAGTGGCGAAAGCCAAACTCCGTTCTGCGCCGGCTATGCGGCATTATTTAAGACGCTATGTTTAGCTGGGCAGATCATACCGAGAGAATAGATTCATCTGCTCTGGGAGGCCAGCTTCGGCGGCGGGAGGTCGACGTGGATCGGCGGTATACTCTTGAGGTAGACCGCCATGGCGTGACGGTCGGCATCGGTGAGCTTTGAAGTTCCCCGTACCACGGCCTTCATGGCCGAACCTACGAGATCCGATTCGGGTGTCATGCCGGTCTTCAGCAGCACCTGTATATCCTCGATCGACCAACTGCCGATGCCCGTCTTGACGTCCGAAGTAATGTTTGTCGCATTCTGCCTCTCGGGACCGCCAATATTTCCAGAGAAGGATCTATTGGGCTTGAGCGCGCCCAGAAAATTGCGCGGCGTATGGCACTCCTCGCAGTGCGTAACGGCATTAACGAGATAATTGCCGCGATTCCAGTCTTCTCCCCGGGCCGGTTCGGTCCTGATCGGTCCGACGGTAAAGAACAATTCACGCCAGAAGAAGAGGAGCGCGCGCCAGCCGAAGGGCGGCTTCACTTTGTGCGGTTTGTCGGGCGCCGGTACTGCTGGCAGGCTCATGAGGTAGGCGTAAATATCTTCCATGTCGCGATCGGTAAGCTTGGTAAACGAGGTGTAGGGAAAGACCGGGAAGAGATACTCTCCCTTGCGCCCGACGCCGTTGCGCAGTGCGGCCTTGAACTCCGCCTGACTCCAGGCTCCGATGCCGTACTGCTTATCGGGCGTGATGTTGGGGGTACGGAAAGTGCCAAAAGGTGTATCGAGTCCGAGGCCGCCCGAAAGGGCTCCGCCATTCTTGGGGTCCCCGTGGCAGCCGTAGCAATCAGCTGCTTTGACAAGATATTTACCGCGTCCGATCGACTCCGCATCGGCAGCGCGCACCTCCGTTTGTGCCTGGGTGATGGTGAGATCTTTGAGCAACTTGCCTTTCTTGTCCTGCACGCCGTCGGTGTCCATCAGGAACACCAGCGCCGCAACGAGGAGCCCAATGACGAGGAGCGATCCAGTGAAAAATCGCGAAAATTTCATGGTAGCAGTCTTCCTGGGTGAAGGGAGCGTCAGCGCCGAGCGCGGGACGCCCCTCCTGACTAACCAATCGGATTGGTGACCGACTTGAACCCGTTGCCTTGGGTCTGCGCGGAGACGAAGCCCAGACCATTGAACGGATGGGTGGGGTCCCAGGCGACGGGCTTTCTTTTCGGCTGTGAACCCGCAGGCGGGAACGGAAAAATCAACGATTCCGCCGCGTGATGAGCGATTTTTCCGGTCATATGATGATGCTCCTGATGGATATGTCCATAGAACACCGTCACATACTCGTAGGGCGTCAGGATGTCGATCGCCTTGGCACCATCATTGGTCGCCCAGTCCCATGCAGGATAGAGGTCGAACAAGGGGCGATGAGCGAAGACGACGACCGGCTGCGCCTTGTCGTGCCGAGCCAAATCGGCGTGCAGCCATTGCAGCTGATCTTCTCCAATCAATCCGTTAGGGTCCGAGACATTGTCGAGCGCAATGAAATGCACACCCTTGTGATCGAAGCTGTAGTGACCGACGCCAAACATGGTTTTGTACATCTCGCCATTGTCGAGCCCGGCATCGTTCTCGCCTGGGATGAATCGCACATCCTTGACCTTAAGATCGGCAACGATGGTCTTGAATTCCGCCATGCGTCGGTGGCGCTCCTTGTCGTCGGGGGCGGCATGGGTGAGGTCGCCGGTGAACATGATGAAATCGGGTTGATACTCAAAGCTATTCACAGCCGCGACGGCGCGCTTCAGGGTGTTCTTCGCTTCGGGGCTGGGCGGCCCCTCGAAGCCCCAATGGCTGTCCGACATCTGCACGAAGGAGAAGTCCTGTCCTGCCGCAGCCAGGGCACGACCCCAAGGTCCAAGGCTCGAGGCGACGACAACCCCCCCAAGGCCAGCCAGCTTAAGAAAATCTCTGCGGTTAGTATTTAAACTCATGTGATTGCCTCCGATTGAGAGGCGCCAGGAATTGGCGCCATCACAATGTAATACCTGCGAGGCTCGTACTTTATTCCCGGAAAGGCCATTAATTTTGGCCTCGGGATAAAATACTTGGCAGCACAGCCTTCATTAAGTGAACAGGAAGACGGTGGATGATTGCGTCTTTTACATGCGGTTATTCGATGAGCGCTGAACCAGTCTTACAAATTCCTGTAACTCGTCTTTATTAAGCTCCGACACCGCCCAAAAGCGCATGCCTGATTGGGTCCAGTGAATAATATGATAGCCCTGACGTGACAACACTTTGGCGGCTGTAACCGCCTCGTCATCGGCTGGCCAGATAAATAGGTTGATGTAGTGCTTACGATACCGGTAGACCAGCGCGGCCACCGTTTTATTTTCGAGATAATCCAACCGCGCGCCGGTTAAAGGGAATCCCTGCTGGGCAAAATCTTCTACCGGCGGTGAAAAATCGAGCTTGCCGTTAAACCAGGGTTTCACCGTATGTTGATCGGACGATGCTACATCGGTAAGGTGATTCGCCAGCAGTGAGCGCACGTGATTAGCGACAATCTCCTTCTCTACCATATCGTCTACCGAACGGGTGGACAAAAGCGGCACGACAGTCCACGCCAAAACTGCAACCAAGGCCAGGGCGGCGCCCGTATTGAGCCATGACCAGGGAATTGCGTTGCGGAGCTTTCGTTCCGATTTATCCGCCTTGCGCAAGGCGGAATGGATGCGGCTTTGCAAATCTCTGTGCGGTTTAAGATAGAGTGACTCGCCCTTGAGCGCGGAGCACAGAGCGTGGTGGTTGCTGAATATCTGCGCACAGACCGAACACGACTTCAGATGCTGATCCAGCTCTAAACTCTTAAGCAACTCCAATTCCCCGTCCGCGTAGGCGTGAATCAAGTTTTTCGCATCTTCACAGTTCATAGGGATACCCCTTCCTTCGCGCCTACGGTCAAGCATTCCTGGAGCCGCTTACGTGCGCGGGCCAAGCGGGACATCACCGTCCCCACCGGCACGTCGGTGATGGCCGCAATTTGTTTATAAGACATGTCTTCTAGCTCGCGCAGTATCATCACCTCACGAAACTCAACGGGCAGCGCTTCCAAAGCCTGTCTCAGTGTTTGTTCATCCACTTGCTGCAATAAGAGCGTCTCCGGATTCGTAGTAGAAATACTGGATGTTGCTTCAAGCGCGGCGGAATGTTCATGGACTTCCTCATCGAATGACGTTATCAAATCCTGCACACGATTTTGCTTCAGCCACGTGTAGCATGTGTTACGCACGATGGAGAGCAGCCAGGCGCGTGCGTCCCCGCCGCCGCGAAAACTATCAAAGAATTTGAAGGCGCGTAAATAAGCCTCCTGTACCATATCCTCCGCGTCATGATCGTTGCGCACCAGCCAGCGCGCCAGATTGTAGGCGGACTGCATGTGCGGCATGACCGTGTCTTCAAATCGCGCAAGTTTACTTTTCCACTCCACCACGTTTCCTTATCTGTATTCTAAGACTGGCTGATCGGCGATTTTATTCCCGCGGCGAATTAATCGCCTTCGCGGGAATATTTTTTGTTGAAAAAGGTTATACGGGTACACAACATAACCTATTTTCTAGCTTTAACCTAGCCCACATAGAGGAAACTATGAAGATCTCAGATCACGTTTTATTGAGCGCCGCATTTGGCTTCACCCTATCTACTGCCGCCCTTTCGTATCAACCTTGAGATGGCGGATCACATAGCGAGCGCCGATGAGGAATCGACGTTATGAAGCCCACAGATACTGAAAGCGCCAAGACTCTCTTACTGCTGATGGCGCCCAGATTGATGCCAATGAAGAATATCCACTGAACTGCGAAGTCGGGATGGGTCCGGGTGGAGATCATTTTCACATGAACCTATCTCAAAATCACGTTATGACCAGAATATCGTATAATTGCCTTCGTGCTACGACTGAGCGACCAACACTGGAATCGTATCTGGGAACACTTTCCAGAGGAACACATTCCTGCTGGTCGAGCGGGTCGCAAACCCATTCCCGCCCGCCAGGTACTTGAAGCCGTTCTCTGGATTCTCAATACGGGTGCTCAGTGGCACATGCTGCCGCAGTGCTACCCGAATTACAAAACGGTGCATCGCCGTTTTCAACAAGGGTGCCGGAGCGAAGTGCTGCGTGATGTGATGACCGATCTGGCGAATACGCTGCGGAATGAAGGTGTGCCCGGCGAATCGGAATGCTTTATTGATGCCGCCTTTGCATCGGCCAAGGGCGGTGGTGACGAGACCGGCCTGACCAAGCGCGGTAAGGGCGTGAAAATCATGGCAATTGTTGACCGTCATGGGCTTCCGTTGGCGGTCAGTACCCACGCCGCGAATCATCACGAAGTCACGCTGGTGCAGTTGAGCTTTGATTTCTACATGATTGAAGCGAAGCCGGAGAATCTGACCGGTGACCGCGCCTACGATAGCGGCAACTTGGACGACGAACTGCGGCAAGAGGGCATCGAGATGATCGCACCGCATCGAAAGAATCGGAAAAAAGCCAGGACGCAGGACGGTCGTCGTCTGCGCCGTTACGAGCGGCGATGGATGGTCGAGCGATTCTTTGCGTGGATTCAATGGCAACGTCGTCTCCTGGTTCGCTGGGAATATTACGCCGAGAACTTTCTCGGATTCGTTCAATTGGCAACCATCGGTGTCTTGCTCAGGCAATTTTGAGATAGGTTCTAATCATTTTCGCATATAGGTGGGTAATAAAAGAGGGCCCGGATAGCACACCGCTCAGAGCACCTATACCTTGCCTGCGATGAGTCCCGGTGAACATGTCATCAGCATCAAGGTGGTGGATAAAGGGCATGTGCCGGCTGACCCGGAAAAGACGATCAAGATTACGGCCAAATAAGTTTTGGCATGACCAATCTCGTTTATACCTTAGTACAGTTCATCCACAACTTCGGGGCCGCCGCGGTCGTTGACGGCTCCGCCGCAGCGTGACGGTTGGCGCGTGATAGTGTGTCGGCGCAGCTCAAGTCGGCCGCACTTGTGGCAGTGGGCTGGGGGCACAGATCACGACAGCGGAATTGGTTTTGGCCTGATCAGCTATTACCTAAAAGGCCATCTTCCAGAAATTGAAGGCGTAGCGTTACCGGCGTTAATTATCAAGGTGTCGTGCGCATTGTTCAGCCTTGTATTGATAACCAGGTATCTGCTCAACCCTCCGCAAAGGCATTGTCAGAAAACATGGGGCGTGGGGCCCTGGGGCGTGAATCCGACACTCAGCGTCATCGCATTGGGTGCTGCAGCGTTTCCGCGTCGGTATCTGTGACTGCACAATGCAGCGAATAAAAAAAACGGACACTCTTGAGTGTCCGTTTAAGACGCCACTATAGCTTAATACGCAGACTATAGTTTAAGGAGAAAATTAGAAGTCGTGATTGATGCCGATGGAGAAGGTCGAGGGATCTTGCCCGGCCACAGCGACCGCCACCGCGCCGCTGGAGGCACCGGGGGCGAGGCCGTATTGAGCCCCGCTGTCGTTGCGGGTCTTGGCGTAGAGGGCATAAACCTCGGTGCGCTTGGAGAGTCTATGCGAGAGTCCGGCGAGGTAGAAGTTGGCGCCGGTATTACTGGCCAAGGCATTGTTACCCGCACGACCATAGGCCAGGCTGACCGTGTTGTCACCGATATTGTGGGCGAGGCTCGCGTACCAGGCATTGCGGTCAAAGGCAGTCGCTGCGCCGCTCTCCGATAATTTTTCATACACCAGGCCGAGCTTGGTCTTCTCTTGGAAGGTGTAACCAAGGCCGGCCTTGAGGCCTTGGGTGTCGTTCTTGCCGCCGCTTCCTTCACGGTTGTGTTTCTCATACGCCAGGCCGACCGCGAAGGGGCCGCTGTCATAGGTGCCGCTCAAACTGTAGCGATCCTGGTTCACGCCGCTGACCTCGCCGGCCCGGTATTGGGCCCTGAACTGCAGACCGTCGAACTTGGGACTCCAGTAGTTGACTGTGTTGGGCTCGCGCTGGAAAAATTTTGTCCCGCCGCCCGTGCTGATGCTGCCGATGATGTTGCGGTAGTCGCCCATGGTGTCGCTGAACACGGCCATCTTGCCGGTGGACATGCGGTAAGGGCTGTCGTGGATACCGAGGGCAACCGTACCGAAGCCACCGGCTAGGCCGACAAAGCTGTTGCGTCCACCACCGAACAGCGTGCCGGTTTTCCCAGCGCCGTCATCCATGTTGACGCCGGTCTCCATTTGAAAGATAGCTTTGAGGCCGTTGCCAAGATCTTCTGTCCCCTTCACGCCCAGACGTGAAATGGCGTCGCTGACTTTGGTGACGTTGCTGGCGCCGGTATCGGTGAAATCCACCGACAACCGCGCCTTGCCATAGAGGGTGATATTGTCTGCGGCCTGCGCTCCCACAGGCAATGCGGCCGCGAGGGCGAGGGCGGTTAGTTTTGTGTTGCACAATCTCATTGATGTTCTCCTTATCGAGTAGTTTATAAGCTGGCTAAAAGTGCCCATAGCTTGCGGGAGAAAAGTTACAGGCATATGAAATAATTGTTACAAAACGGAGACAGTGACTCATTCCGCGGCATTGGTTGTTGTCGAAAATTTCATTTAGCCGTCATTTATTTGTCATGAGGAGAGGGCATAGTAACGCTGACGTAGCAACCCCTGACCCTCACTTTAAGATCAAAAAGGAAGATTAAACGCTTCTAATCATAACGAAGTCTCCGCCCGTTGCACCTTCCAGCCGCGCCTTGAGCGCGGCTTTTTTTTGATTGTTTGGATGTCGCGGACCGCCCTGTCAGAGTGTCACATTGCCTTATAAAAAACTTCACAAGACCTTCATGAGACGGCCATCTTTCGCAGTTAACCTGCCGCAGTATTACTCGCCCGGCATTGGGGCGAATCTAATCTACGATACCTATTCCATCACAGGAGGCAACATGAAACCCAGACTGCTTACGTTAGCGATTTCGCTCTCGGTGGCGAGCGCAGCCGCCCAGGCCGACGTCACCTTGCAAGGCCGGGCCATACTCCCCGCCGACACCTTTGCGGCAGGCCCGACTTCCGGCGCCCATATCGGCGGCGGCGCCAATGGCCGAGCGGCCCCCTTTATCAACAAGCAGCCGGTGCAGGGCTTTTCCGCCGTGCTGAAAAATAACGACGGCACGTTTTACGTCATGTCCGACAATGGCTTCGGCAGCCTGGAGAACTCCGCCGATTATAATTTGCGCGTGTATCACATCCGCCCGCAATTCAAGACCAAGGAAGGCGGCTCGGGTGAGATTCAGGTCATGCACCATTTTGAATTGCGCGATCCTGACCACAAGATTCCGTTCGCCATCACCCACCATTTCAGCAGTGCGCGCGTTCTCACCGGCTCGGATTTTGATATCGAGTCCATGCAGCGCACGGCGGACGGCACATTCTGGTTTGGCGATGAGTTCGGCCCGTTTTTGATCCACACCGATGCGACCGGCAAGGTGCTGGAAGCACCGGTTGCCTTACCCGATTATGCTAATGACGTACAGGGACGTACTAATGTCGCGGGAGGCAGGATGCCGGGAGCGACCTCCGGCAAGGAAATACGCTCGCCGCAAAATCCCTACAATGAGGAATCAAGCGCGGTGCGGGTGATGAACGCGGTGCGCGCGCATGCTCAGGCAAATGGCGCGAACAGTGCGGTGGTGTTCTCGCCCTGGCACGTGATGCTGGATGACGCCAACTCCAATACCTTTGTCGACAACCGCAAGACACCGCCTCTGGGCTCCGGTTTAGCCGCGGCATCGAGTGACATTTTTAATGTGAAATCCATCAAGTCGGCGGGGTACCCCGTGGTCACCTGGACGGTGAATGACAAGCCGCGCATGCTGGAGCTGATGAAGCTCGGTGTGAACGGCATCATCTCGGACCGTCCCGATGTGCTGATACAGGCCGCTCAGGAATTCGACGCCAACGGCGACGGCGCGCCTGGCGATTTCATTGGCGCCGATGGGCTGATTGACATCAGCAAATTCGACGCGCAAGGCCATCGCGGCGGGCGCAACCTGCGCCCGGAGAATACCCTGCCCGCAATGGAGGCGGCGCTCGATAATCTGATGACCACGCTGGAAACCGATAACGGCGTGAGCCAGGACGGTGTGCCGGTACTCAATCACGACCCGCACATCCAGGCGCAAAAATGCCGCCGCGCGGATGGCACGGCTTACACGGAGGCCGATGAGGTGCTGGTGAAAGACCTGACGCTGGCCGAAATACAGACCCAATTCATCTGCGACAAGGTGTTCCGCGGCCCCGATCAGCAGAACAATCCTGCTCTTTCGCCGGTGGCGGTAGCCTTCGCCGCCTCGCACGGCCTCACGCATCCCTACGTCATGCCGTCCACACAGCAACTGTTCGATTTTGTGAACACCTATGTGGATTACTATCGCAGCGGTATAGGCAGTGCACACCCCAACGCCGCGAAACGCTGGAAGAATGCGCTCAAGGTGCGTTACAACATCGAGACCAAGATCAACCCGCGCGCCGAGTTCGCAGCCCGCACCATCGGGCACGAACCGTTTGCCGCCACGGTCGCGACTGTGATCGCCGACAACGGTTTGCAAACCCGTGCCGACATTCAATCGTTCGATTTCCGCACCCTGCTCGACGTGCACAAGACCTATCCCGGCATCCGCACGGTGTTTCTGTTCGGCGATTTTCCGATCTACGCCGATTCGGCCATCGCCGGTTCCGATGACGGCACCAACTTGCAGGACGAACACGGCGCCAACACACCGTGGCTGGCCGGTCTGCAATGGCCGTATCGCGTCACCAAAGACAGCGCGCCGTTCCGCGCGCAACAGAGCGGCGGATTTGAAGGCATGGCGCTGTCCAGCGACGGGAGCAAACTCTACCCGCTATTGGAACGCCCGCTCGCCGGTGACGACGCCAAGACCTTGCTGATTCACGAGTACGACATCGCCGGCAAGTCCTACACCGGTAAGCAACATAAATACCGTCTGGATACGCGCGGCACCAATATCGGCGACTTCATCCTTTATAACAAGGAAGAAGGCCTGGTGATTGAACGCGACGGCACACAGGGAGACCTCAACGGCTTTAAAAAGCTGTTCAAGATCGAGCTGGAGGATCACGGCGAGTATGTGGAGAAGAAAGAGGCTGCCGACTTGCTGCGCATCAAGGATCCGCATCGCATCAGTGAACCGGTGCAGACGGGCGATGTCGGAACCGGCTTTAACTTCGCCTTCCCGTTCGTGACCATCGAGGACGTGGTGGTGCTCGACAGCAAGACACTCGGTGTACTGAACGATAACAACTATCCGTTCAGCGTGGGTCGCCATGTCGGCACAAGCCAGCCGGATGACAACGAATTCATCCTCATCAAGCTGGAGCAGGCCCTGGATAGCAAGGAAAAGGACAAGAAGTAACGCTGACTAACGGCACGGCCGCGCCGAAGGCGCGGCCGGAGCCCTTCGATTTCGCCACTACGAGCGGTCCTTGTGTTGGGCCTGTGGCAGTACCGGACTCAATGGGAGGTTGATGATGATTAAATTGACGATGATTAAACCCGTTTGGCTGTTTTATCTCTTCTTGGGTGTCATTTATATCCTGGGCGCTGCTTACGTCGCCATCGCTGGTGACATAACTCCGGTCGTAACCCATGGAACCGCGCCGGAGATGTGACTCCCAGCAGCGGGGTCATTTGGGCGCGAGGAAGCAGTGCGGGATTTATGCACGTGAGCATATCGCGAAATCCTAACGGGCTGGGTTCCGCCCGGCAGAGTGTGCGCGTTCACAGCACGGACGATTACACCGGCAAGGTATTGTTGAGCGGTCTGGAGGCCGATACGGCGGCTATCCGCGATATCAACGGCACAATCAAGTATCAAACCACGCTGGCGCCCGTCATACAGCATTAACCTAAACCACAACTTTTAGAGAGAGGTCATCATGAAGACAAGCATTGTTATCAAATCCTGGCTGGTTGCCCTGCTCCTCACCGCAACAACAGGTGCGCAGGCCCTGGACAACATCAACGCCATCGAGGCTCACCAAGAACACCCCGATCTGCACGGTGATGACGATGATGCCGCACTTCGCGAAATCGCCGCGCAGCGTGTGCACTGGCTGCGTGCGGGACCGATTGCCAACCCGGAGTCGTGGCTGCACGTCAAAATCCTCGGCATCAACGACTTCCACGGCCAATTGTCCACCGGACGGCGCGTGGCTAACCGTCCGGTGGGCGGCGCTGCGATACTCGCGTCGTATCTCCATGCCGCACAACAGGGTGTCAACGACCGCGCCGTGATCGTGCATGCGGGCGATCATGTCGGCGCCTCGCCGCCCGCCTCCGCCTTGCTGCAAGACGAACCCTCCATTCAGTTTTTGAATTTGCTCGCCAACGAGGATTGTGAGTTCAGCGAGAATGACGATAGACCAGAAAAGGACGACGTGAAAAAGATTCATGAAGAGCAGCATGAACACGAACGGGATGATTTTGACCCGCGCTGCAATCTGGTGGGCACGCTCGGCAATCACGAGTTCGACGAAGGCGTGACCGAATTGCAGCGCCTGCTGCACGGCGGCAACCACGTAAATGGCCCGTATCTCGAAGACCCGTATCGCGGCGCCAGCTTTCCGTACGTGTCGGCCAACGTGGTGGACGCGGTAACCGGCAAACCCATTCTGCCGCCCTACGTCATCAAAAAAGTGCGCGGCATGCCCATCGCCTTCATCGGCGCGGTACTGAAGGAGACGCCGACCATCGTTACTCCGACAGGCGTTGCGGGCTTGCGCTTCCTCGATGAGGCGGACAGTATCAACGCCTATATCCCCGAACTGCGCGCGCAGAAGGTACGCGCCATGGTGGTGTTGATCCATCAGGGCGGGCGTCAGACCAGCTATCAAGGCCCGACGCTGCCCAACGGCATGGTGAGCGGCGAGATTGTGAACATCGTGTCGCGCCTGGACGATGAAGTGGACGTGGTGATGTCCGGCCACTCGCATTCCTTCACCAATGCAATTCTTAAGAATAATCGCGGTAAAGACATTCTCGTTACTCAAGCCTTCTCGGCGAGCACCGCTTATGCGGACATTGATGTGGAGATTGATCCGGCGACCAAGGATATCGTGAAAAAATCCGCCCGGATCGTCACAACCTACGGCGACTCCGGGCCGGGCCTCACGCCGGACAGCCAAGTCGCCGAGCTGGTCGCCCAGGCCGAGCAAAAGGTCGCCCCGCTCGTCAACCGCGTGATCGGCACGGCACAAGCCGACATCACCCGTACCCAAACCAGCGCGGGCGAATCCGCGCTGGGTAATTTAATCGCCGACGCCCAGCGCACCGCGATGCAAACGGACTTCGCCTTCATGAATCCGGGCGGCATCCGCGCCGATCTCGATGCCGGACCGGTTACTTGGGGTGAACTATTCACCATACAACCGTTCGGCAATAGCTTGGTCAGGATGGAACTCACCGGTCAGCAGATCTACGACCTGCTCAATCAACAATGGCTCAATCAGCCCTTCCCGCGCATCCTGCAAATTTCCGGCCTGACCTATACGTGGGATAACGCACGACCCGTCGGCAATCGCATTGTCGAGGTGCGCAGGAACGGCGCGCCGATCAATCTCGTGCAGTACTACAGCGTCACCGCCAACAGCTTCATCGCCGCAGGCGGCGACAATTTCACCGTCTTTAACCAGGGTCTCACCCGGGTGGGTGGGCCGCTCGATCTCGACGCATTGATTGTCTACATCAGTGCCCTGCCGCAGCCGTTCAGCGCCACGCTGGAAGGCCGCATCGCGCGAATCAATTAACCACTCTCTCACACAGGAGCAGATCATGCACAAGCTGATATTTCTTATACTCACCGCTGTTGCGGCCGTTCAAACGGTATATGCCGACCCCACCGAAAAAGAGGGCCTGAATACACCACGGTTCGCATTCGCCCTGATTGGCGACCTGCCATATAACCAGCGTCAACTGCAAACTTTTCCGGACTTTCTGCGCACCCTGGATGCCGAGAAATTGGCCTTTGTGGTGCACGACGGCGATTTCAAAAACGGCAGATCGCTGTGCGACGACGCCACCTTTTATCAGCGCAAGACCTTGTTTGACGCCTCCGCCCATCCGTTCATTTTTATCCCCGGCGACAATGAATGGACGGATTGCCACCGCGCCAACAACGGCGCCTACGATCCGCTGGAGCGCCTCAATAAACTGCGTGAATTGTTTTTTGCAGGCGATTACAGCCTAGGGCAGCGCACCTTGCAACTCACCCGCCAGAGCGCCGATCCCCATTATGCCAAATTCCGCGAGAACGTGATGTGGAGCTACGGTGACGCGATCTTCGCCGGATTGAATGTCCCCGGCAGCAACAACAACCTGGGACGCACCCCGGCGATGGATGCCGAATATCAGGAACGCAACGCCGCCAACCTGGCTTGGCTGAAGCAAGCCTTCAGCACCGCCAGGCAACACAGCAGCCTGGGCGTGATGATCATCATCCAGGCTGATCCGGGCTTCGAGCTTGCGTCCACCGACCCGCAGCGCACCGGTTATAACGATTTTCTAAAGGCACTGGAACAAGAAACTCTCGCCTACGGCAAACCGGTGGTGCTGGTACACGGCGACAGCCATTATTTCCGCATAGATAAACCGCTGCTTGACAGCCGTGCTCAACAGCGCATCGCGCGCTTCACGCGCGTAGAAACCTTTGGCGAAGCGGATACCGGCTGGCTGCGGGTTGAGGTGGATCCCAGGGATGCGAACCTGTTTGTGTTTAAACCCTATTTACTGGAATCCGGGGAATAGGAGAATTGCAATGGATCGCCGCGCATTTCTAAAGTACTCGATTAGCACCAGTATTATCCGGGATATGCCCGGCAAGCTGGGTATGGGCTAGGCAGAAGCGGGGACGCTGTTCGCCTCACCGGATCAGGATGGTTTCCCCGGCACGGACCCGGTCGCCCGGCCGCACGCGCAGCGTAAGCCCGGACTGCCACGGGACGATCAGGTCCACTTGCGAGCCGATGCGGATCATGCCAAAGACGGCGCCTCGCTCCACGCGCTCGCCTTCCCGGTAGTAGCTGTCGATGCCGTTTACGGTGCGCGCCCCGATCTGCACCACATAGTAGGAAAGCGGCGCACCCCGATACTCGCCGACGAAGCGTGTTACCGTGCGCTCGTTCTGCACGATGTGCCCACTGCCGGCGTAGCGCGGCGCGAGATCGAAAACGGTGCGCCAGTGCATGGCGCCCATGTACGCGTTCTCTCCGATTGCCGGATGCCGGCGGATGAAACCGACGATGGCGGTGAGCGGCGCGCGGTTGTAATGTACGTCGAAGGGGCTCATGAAGACCCCGATGACGAGCATGGGCTGGTCCACGTCCTGGCGCAGGATGTCCTGCACCGTGGCGCGTAGGCCTTGCTTGATCACCACGACATCCTCGCCCGGCTCGACCTTGCGCACGTAGACCACGGTACCGTCTGCCGGGCTCAGAAACCCTTCCTCGGCCGGCGGCGTGCGCGGCGGATCGCGGAAAAACCACACGTAGCGCCAGAACAGGAAACCGCCGGTGAGGACTGTGACGGCCACCAGCGCGGCGACGATTACTCGACGTGTTGCCACGGTCCTTCGCGCAGTACGCGCACCAGTGCCACGCCCGAGGAGAACGGAAAGTCAACGACCTCGAAGCGCTCCTGCTCGCGGGCAATCACCTTAAGCCAGCGCTTGACCCCGGCGTGACGCACGAGCTCGCGCACGTAGATGTGGGTGTCGTGCAGCAGGATATAGCTGTTGCGGTGTGCATGATGCAGGGTGGCGAGGAAGTCGTGGCGCACGTCGGCGTAGGCGTGGTTGCCGTCAATGAACGCGAGATCAATCTCCGGCAGCCCGCGCTCAGCATAGCCGGCGAAGAACTCCGCGCTCGTGAGCTTGTAGTGCGTGATCAACCGCTCGACGCCGAAGCGCCGGAAGTGCGCCTGCACCTTTTGGACGTCGTCCCACTGTGAGGTCCCGCCGATGGTGCGGAAGGGGCCGTGCTTGAGCATGGAGTACGACGGGTCCACGAAGCTGAGACGACCGCAGGCGTTGTCCTTGAGCCCGAGGGCGAGGCAAGCGACGCTGAAACCGTAGCCCGAACCGATAACCAGCACGTGGCGCGGGCGCAGCGCGCGTACCAGGCCATAGTAAAGAAAGCCGAAGCCGAGGTTGAGATTGTCCGGCTCCTCGTTATGTCCGAGCGGCTTGGCGTGATCGAGAACCGCGCGCAGTATCGCGGGATTGAGGCTGAACTGGGCTTCATCGGTCCAATCAAGCTTTAGCATGTCGTGATTGCTTCTTATGACCAGCGGTCGCGCCGGATTTTTTCTTCATCTCATTACATTACACATGTACTGTTTCAGTTCGGTTACATACAGATGACAGCGCTGTGACCGCCGCGCTATTTCCAGTACCGGTAATTTTTGTCATAAATATTTAATAAATCTTTAATAATTTTTTCCCTCTCGGTACCGATAATGTTTCGGCAATCTAGGATTTTAAGGAACACATCATGAGCAACGAGCGTTTTTTTATGGAGATCTCCGGGCCTGCCGGCAGGCTGGTCAGGCTGGGCGACACTTTCGTGAACCGCCAGGGCATCGAACTGGTGGTATCGAGCATCTGCCGCCCGCTCGACTGTGAAGATATTTTGCTGGGACTCGCGCCCGTGAATACCCTGCTCAATGGTGGAAATTGGTATAACGAAATCCTGATGGACTGCGAAGAACCCGGCGTCCTTGCCAACAGGATTTACAGCGAACACCCCAGTATCCGTCTTGACCACCTGGACAAGATGAGGGCAGTGGAAGATTTTCCCCTTGACCGACGGATCGTGGCTTAAGAAACAAGCCTCCTTTGAGTTGACCACCATGACTGCCTGTACTCAGGGTTTAACCCAACATGCCATGAATGAAGGTCCGGGGGCCTATCTCAAGTCGCTGCAAGAGATTTTAGAGCACCGCCGCCTCACACCGCTTTTCCAACCCATTATTTCACTTCATACCCAACGTATCTACGGTTATGAGGCGTTGATCCGCGGCCCGTCCAACAGCCCCCTGCATGCGCCACTCAAGCTGTTTGACGCCGCCGGCCGTGCGGGCCTGCTGGCGGAACTGGATATGCTTTGCCGGGAGGTGATCTTAGAAGGCTTCCGGCGCCTTGATCTGCCCGGCAAGCTGTTTGTCAACGTCTCGCCGGAATGCCTGCTACAGCCCGGTTTCAGACCAGGAAAGACTCTAGAACTACTGCGCGCGCATAATCTTACCCCTGAGCGTGTCGTCATAGAGTTAACCGAACACAACCCGGCCAATAATTACACCGTGTTGCGCGACGCCGCCGAGCACTACCGCCAGATGGGTTTCGAAATCGCCATTGACGATCTCGGGGCCGGGTATTCGGGTTTGCGGCTGTGGTCGGAATTGCGCCCTGAATATGTCAAAATTGACATGCATTTCATCCAGGGTATACACGAAGACCACGTCAAGCAGCAATTCGTGAAATCTATCCAGGAAATTTCCGGCAGCCTCAACTGCCGTATCATCGCCGAGGGTGTGGAGTGTCGAGAAGAGTTTCTCGCCGTCCGCGAGATGGGCGCCCCTTTGGCGCAGGGCTATTACTTCGCCAAGCCGCGTCCCCAGCCTCCGGTATTATTGCCGCGTGAATTATTTCTTACCCGCCAGGAAGGCCCGGGCAGCCCTTATCTCAAAAGCTCGTCGCGCTACGGCACGGCTGCGAGCTTGATACGCGCGAGGATCACCGTCACGCCCGATGCCACTTTTCAACAGGTAGGCGAGATGTTTTGTAACGCCCCGGAACTGACTTCCATCCCGGTAGTTCAGGATGCGGTCCCCATAGGGCTGGTGAAGCGCCATCAATTCATGAATATGTTCGCCAGCCATTTCGGGCGTGATTTACACGGCAAAAAGCCGATCTCGCGCTTTATGGACAATAATCCGGTGGTGGTGGATAAGAATATGCCGTTTGAGAACCTGAGTAAACTGTTGGTGGGTTCGACCCAGGTCTCCGCCGCCGATGAGTTCCTCATCACCGCGCGCGGACGTTATGTGGGGGTGGGAACCATCGCCCAACTACTGCAGAAGCTCACTGAACTACAACTGCGCAACGCACGCTATTCCAACCCGCTCACTTTGTTGCCCGGCAGCGTACCGATCAATGAGTGTGTGGATGGCTTATTGCACAAACGCAGACCGTTCACCCTGTGCTATTTTGACCTCGACAACTTCAAGCCCTTTAACGATGTGTACGGCTACAGCGCGGGTGATGAAGCCATCAAGTTACTTGCCGAAATCATTACCGAAGTCTGTGGCAAGCGCGGCGATTTTGTCGGCCATATCGGCGGCGATGACTTCGTGGTGGTGTTTCTGAGCGAGAGTTGGCGTGAGCGCTGCCAGACTATCCTTAATATTCTGGCCGACAAAATTGTCCGGCTTTACCAGGGACCGCATATCGAACTGGGTGGGATCTCAACCAAGGATCGGCGTGGCCAACCCTGTTTTTATCCGATCATGACGCTTTCCATAGCCGCTGTGGAGGCGCTACCCGGCCGTTTCCTGACTCACCACGACATCTCCATGCGTCTCAGCCAGGTGAAGCAGCAAGCCAAGAGCGTCCCCGGCAATGTGCTGTTCGTGGACCGACGCGAGTCCGAAGCGGACGGCCGGCTTAGAGCATATCCATAAATAGTTCCCCTGCGCCCCTTGCGGTGAAAAAGCTTCACCGCGGAGGACGCGGAGGAGAAACAAATCCTTCTTGATTCCTCTGCGCCCTCTGCGGTAAATTATTTATGGATAAGTTCTTAATCTGCTCAAGTAACCCCGTCAGGGCGAAATTGAGGTTTCGGCCTCGATCTGGACCCTGATGTCGGGGAGTTTCATGCCGCGGGTCGAAAAGCGATAACCCGAGCCGCGCACGGTCTGAACACACTGCTCATAACCGTACTCTTGCAAGACCTTGCGCAAGCGGCGGATGTGCACATCTACGGTGCGCTCTTCCACGTAGACGTTACTTCCCCATACCTGATCGAGCACTTGCGCACGGCTGTAGACGCGCTCGGTGTGCGTCATGAAGAAGTGCAGCAGGCGAAACTCGGTGGGGCCCATTGGCACCATTTGATCCCCCACGCTGATCAGGCGGTTAGCCGGATCGAGTTGCAGACCGAACAGGTTTATCACCTCGTCGGTCGCCTGCGGCGTGGTGCGGCGCAACACCGCCTTGATGCGCGCCAGGAGTTCTTTGGGTGAAAACGGTTTGGTGATGTAGTCATCCGCGCCGCTGTCCAGGCCCCTGATCTTGTCGCCTTCCTCGCCGCGCGCGGTGAGCATGATGACGGGGAGTTGGCTGGTCGCGGGGTCGCGCTTAAGGTTGCGCGCAAACTCCAAACCGCTTACACCGGGCAGCATCCAGTCCAGCAACAGCAGCAGCGGGATCTCTTTGTTAATGCTCGCGCGCGCAGCCTCGGCGCTGTGCACCGCTTCGCATTGATAACCCGCGCGCGTCAGGGCAAAGCACAGCATCTCGCAGATGGCGGGCTCGTCGTCTATTACTAATACCTTATTCATCTTCATAATTGAAACCTAAAAATGTGACATCTATGTTACAAAGGATAGTATATATCCAATATAGCCCTTGACATTTATAGGTAATGATTTTCATTTGCTAAAATTTGGCTTAACCTTGCCGCCAGCGCCGGGGCTTCTAGCACTTACCACACCATAGATTTATTATCATAAATATCAAGGAGATATTTGTATCATGTCTGCCCGGTGTTTGGCCTTTATGCCGTCACCCATAACGACAGCCAGGCCGCCTACCACATCCGGCACGAACGGGGTAACGGCGCAAAGCGCGGCCGGACAGGATGTCTCCTCTTTTTCCGTAGGCATCAATCACAACTTCTGATTTGTGGCCAAGGGGGCCAATACGGCCTCCTCAGTCCAGCGCAATAAGGTCCTGGGGGCGGTAAAAATAAATCAGGGTGGCTGTTCCCGGCTGGGGAGGCCCGTCAAATTTGACAGCCATCACCCCGCTCTTCACGAATTTGATACCGAGGCCGTGGCCGGGGCTCAGTAATGCCCCGCACAGTTCGCTCAAATCCGGCTCATGCCCCACGCACAGCACCGTTTCCTCCGCTCCGCAGCCGGCCAATAGCTTGAGCACCGCCTTTACGGAATACTCCTTGCCGAGCGCCGGGCTCTCCATCAAGACCGTCTGTAACCCCAGTGTCTCCGCGGTGATCTCAGCGGTTTGACGCGCCCGCAGACGCGGACTGGTAAAGATGCGGGCGGGCTTTAGGCCAATGCGCTTCAACGCCTTGGCAACCTTGCCCTGAATCTTGACGCCGTCCTTGCTGAGCGGACGCAGACTGTCATCGGGATAATGCAGCGGGTCAAACTCTCCGGCGTCCGCGTGTCGCATCAAGATGAGTTTCACCGGCCCTCCTCTTTCTTGAAACTATACTGACCGAACCGGCCGCGTAGCGGCAACAAGAGCAACCCCCAAAAACCCAACTGTTGCGGGTCACGAAATTCTTTGAGGCCGATCTCAAATCCCAGTTGACCCAGCGCCGGCTGCGCGCGATAGGTGCCGCACAGGCGATCCCACAGCGAGACGGAAAATCCAAAATTGGAATTGGTTTCGTTAACGACGCTGGAATGATGCACCCGATGCATGTCGGGCGTGACGATAATCAACCTGAGCCAGCGGTCTATTTTCTCCGGCAGATGCACGTTGCCGTGATTGAACACCGAGGCGCCGTTCAGCACTACCTCGAAGATCAGCACCGCCCAAGGCGGCGCACCCAGCGCGGCGACGGCGGCCATCTTGTACAGCATGGACAAAAAAATCTCCACGGGGTGAAAGCGCACGCCGGTGGTGAGATCGAAGTCCAAATCGCTGTGATGCACGCGATGCAGCCGCCAGAAGATGGGGAGCGCATGTGATAGCACATGTTGTAAATAGAGCGCGAAGTCGAGCAACAGCCAGGCGAGCAGGAATTCCAGCCAGTAGGGCCAAGACGTTAGATTAAACAAACCCCAGCCATGCTGCCCGGCGTAGAGTGCCGTGGCAAATGCCCCCACGCCCAACAGCAGGCGCAGCGCCAGCACATTCACAGCGAGCAGCGAGAGGTTGGTAAGCCAGTGCCGGCTCTTGGGCTGCGTAGATGAGCGGCGCGGGCGCCTGGCCTCCCACAGCGCCATGACGATGAATACGGCGATAAAACTGCCAAAGCGGATTGCGGTTTCCATATTAGAATCAGATACAAGAGAAAAGATACAGTAAAATCAAAATCACACGCTAAGGAGAGGGGTTCTACTTGTATCTTGTATCTTGCATCTTTTCTCTGCCTTAAAATTTGGAGCGGGTGATGGGAATCGAACCCACGCTATCAGCTTGGGAAGCTGAAGTTCTACCATTGAACTACACCCGCGTGATGTGAATTTTATCATAGCCCGAGCAGCGGGGGCTCAGGCTTTGTCAAACAACCCCCGGATAAGCTCGGCGTGGCGCTCGATGACTTGGCTGCGCTTGAGTTTCAGGGTGAGAGACAACAAGCCGTTTTCAACCGTCCACGGATCCAGCAACAAGGCGGCACGCCTTACCTTGGCATAGGCCGGAAAACTGCGCAATTGTTCCGCCACGCGCGCCAGCACGGCGCTCTGGGTGCGGCTGTCCGTGAGGCTGGCGCGATCCAGCGGGTCGAGCTTGAGATGTTTGGCGAATCCGTCCCATTGCTCCGGGTTCAGCACCAACAACGCGCCGAGCCAGGCCTGGCCTTCGCCGACGATGAGCGCCTGCTCGAACAGGGGGTCGAGGGTAATGGTTGCCTCCATGTCGGTGGGCGGTACCTTTTCGCCATTGGACAGCACCAGGATATCCTTGATCCGCCCGGTAAGATAAATATGGTTGTTCTCGATGCGTGCCTGATCGCCGGTGTGCAGCCAGCCGTCGGCGTCTATCATCTGATAGGTCGCCGTGTGATTGTTCCAGTAGCCCTGCATTACACCGGGGCCGCGCGCCAGCAGCTCACTCTGCTCGCCGATGCGCACCTCCATGCCCGGGATGGGCACGCCGACGCTGGCGGGATCGTTGTCGTCCAACCGGTTGCCGCTGATGAGCGGGCTCGTTTCAGTGAGTCCGTAGCCCTGCGCGATGGGTAATCCCAAACCGATAAACATGCGCGCAACCGGGGCCGGCAGCCCAGCGCCGCCGCTCGCGGCCCAGCGCATGCGCCCGCCCAGCCGGGCCAGAAACTTGCGCGCCACCAGCCTCTCCAGCAGCGGCCAAAGCAGCAGGCCGGGGGTGCGCGATGCGCGTCCTTGCGCCACCTCGAAGCGCCGCCAGCCGATGTCTATCGTCAGGCAAAACAAGCGGCGGCCCAGCCAGGAACGTTTTTGCAACTGACTCTGAACCCGGGTATAGATCCGCTCGAACACCCGCGGCACACAAATCATTACCGTGGGACGCACCGCCAGCAGATCCTCGGCTAATTGCGGGATAGAGCGGCAATACGCCACCGTGGCGCCCGCCATCATCGGCGAGTAATAACCCAGCGTGCGCTCGAAGGTGTGCGATACGGGCAACATGGACAAAAACACATCTTGCGGATAGACCTCCAGCACCCACAATCCCCCTGCGGCGCTGGTCAGTACATTATGGTGACTCAACATCACACCCTTGGGCCGCCCCGTCGTGCCGGAGGTATACACGATGTAGGCAAGCTGTTGCGGACCGTGGTCGTGCGACTCCACCGCGGCCTCGGCTGCTTGCGTAAGCCAGTCCGACAGGTTCTGTATCCTCGCGTCATTGTCGAACTGCTGCCCACTGCCGCCGATGAGAATACGGCTGAGGCCGGCCAACGGCTGTACAGTCGCCTGCAGACGCCGCCATTGCGTGGCATCCTGCACCAATAGCAACCTGGCTGCGCTATCGTCCAACATATAGGCGGTATTGTCGGGCCGGTCATCGGTATAGAGCGACACCACGACCAGGCCCAACGATAGCGCAGCCTGCTCGAAGATCACCCACTCCCTGCTGTTGCGCATCAAGATCGCCACCCGGTCGCCCGGCTGGAGATCCTCGGACGCCAGCGCCGTACGCCAGCGCGCTACCTCACCGGCTGTCTCCGCCCAGGTACTGTCTACCCAAGCGCCGGTGGCCTTGTCATAGCTGCGGTAGGCAGGTGCCTGAGGGCTGCGGCGCACCCGCTCAAGGAACAGGCCATCGAGGGTGCTCGCCTGTTCCAGGGGAATGATGTCCTTTATCCATTGCGTCATGAGGCGGATACCTTCAAAATAACGTGTGTCATGGAATGTGGCCGAACCGCGCGAGGAGCAGAAAGGTGGGTTTTATCGAAATCTTTGTCAATGGTCAAGCGCGCCAAGTGCCCGAGGGCTGTAACGTCTCGCGCCTGCTCGACGAATTGGACCTCACCGGCCAGCGCATCGCCGCCGAGGTCAACCGCGAGATCGTGCCACGCAGCCATTACCCCTTGCACACCCTGCACTCCGGCGATCGGTTGGAGATCGTGCGTGCTATTGGGGGCGGGTAAACCATGAGCGCTGTTTTGGTTACTGAAATCACCGGCAGTGACCCGCTGGTTATCGCGGGCAAGCACTATCACTCGCGGTTACTGGTCGGCACCGGCAAATACCGCGACCTGGACGAAACGCGCCACGCCATCAAGGCCAGTGGCGCGGAAATCGTCACCATCGCGATCCGCCGCACCAACATCGGTCAAAATCCCAACGAGCCCAACCTGCTCGACGTGCTGCCGCCTGACAAATATACCATACTCCCCAACACTGCCGGCTGTTACACCGCCGAGGACGCGATCCGCACCTGCCGTCTCGCGCGTGAACTGCTCGACGGCCATGACCTGGTCAAACTCGAAGTGCTCGGCGATCCGAAGACGCTGTTTCCCGACATCACGGAGACCCTCAAGGCCACCGAGACCCTGGTTAAGGACGGCTTCAAAGTCATGGTCTACACGACCGACGATGTGCTCATCGCCAAGCGTTTAGAGGAGATGGGCTGCGTTGCAGTCATGCCGCTCGCCGCGCCAATCGGTTCAGGACTCGGCATACGCAATCCCTACAACATCCGCATGATCGTCGAAAACGCCAAGGTACCGATTCTGGTGGACGCAGGCGTCGGCACCGCCTCGGACGCGGCGATTGCCATGGAACTCGGCTGCGACGGCGTGCTCATGAACACCGCTATCGCCGCGGCGAAGAACCCGGTGCTGATGGCCTCTGCGATGAAGAAGGCCATCGAGGCCGGCCGCGAGGCCTATCGCGCCGGTCGCATGCCGCGCAAGCTGTACGCCAGCGCCTCGTCGCCGATTGATGGTACGTTTTTCTAGTTCAAGCACGCGCGTTAAAGCGCGAGAACCAGCCGTAAACCTTCCTCCAACTCTTGCAAGAGCTTAGCCGGTAACTTACCGGTCTTCTCGGTTAAATAGGACTTATCAACGGTGATGAGTTGGGAGACATTGATGACCGAATCCTTCTTCAGCCCGGCAATTTTGGCGGAAACCAGCACATTAGCGGGCGCATCAGCCAGCCTGAGATTGGAAGTAATCACCGCCGCAATAATAGTGCTGATGCGGCTTCGGTTAAAGCTGTCCGACTGGAGGACAACCAACGGGCGGCGAAACCCCGGAGCAGAACCGCTGGGCTCGGGAAGTGACGCCCACCATATCTCTCCCCGTTTGATCAACGCTTTTTCTTGGTCAAGGTCTTGAATTGCAGCCGCTCCACAACCTTGTCCAGCCCGGCTGATTGTATATCCGCGTCATAGATCTGATTAAGCCGCTCCGTCACACCATCAGTGGAATATCGTTTAATAAGAGCCAGCACCGCAGTGGAATACAGCTCACTGCGCGACACCCCCAGGCGGCGGGCCAGTCGCTCGGCGGATTGAAAAACAGGTTCTGGAATTGAAATAGCGGTTTTCATAAACCTAGTATAACAATAGTTATACCCGAGTCAACAGGGTGGGAACGTCACTATGCAAGACACCGAAAAACCACTGCGTACCGTCCGCAGCTACGTGCTGCGCCAGGGGCGCATGACGTCCGCTCAGCGCGAGGCGCTGGACACGCTTTGGGGGTGTTACGGCGTAAATCCGATGAATACAGATCTTGATCTTGATGTCTTGTTCGGAAGGTGCGCTCCGCGCGCTGTGGAGATCGGCTTTGGCATGGGCGATGCGCTGGCGGCGATGGCCGAAGCCCATCCCGAGCAGGATTATCTTGGCATCGAGGTACATCGTCCCGGCGTAGGCAGTCTATTGCGGCAGATCGAATGGCGGGGCTTAAGCAATGTGCGCGTGATGTGCGCCGATGCGGTACAGGTGCTGGAACAGCAAATTCCTGACAACAGTCTTGACGCCGTGCATTTATTCTTTCCCGATCCGTGGCCCAAGCGCCGCCATCATAAACGGCGCCTGGTGCAAGAACAATTTGTGGAGCTGATCGCGCAAAAGCTTAAGCCGAACAGGGTATTCCATTTCGCCACCGACTGGCAAGAGTACGCCGAACAGGCGCTGGACGTTATGAGCAACGCGCCCGGGTTCGTCAACGCCGCCGGCGCCGGCAATTACTCACCCCGCCCGGATTATCGTCCGCTCACCAAATTCGAACGACGTGGCCAACGGTTGGGTCATGAGGTGTGGGATCTGATCTTTTCAAAACAGCCGTGATTATCCAACCGGGGTAGTTTGATCTCAAAACTCAAACCGTATTATGTTCTTGGAGCCGGTGATGCCTTCGATGGTGTAGTCAAACTTGGCCTGGTTGTAACTGGTGAAGGTCAGCTTGCCCGTACCTACTTGGGTGGTACTCACTGACGAGGGGTTGAATGGGTTGGCCCAGTAAGGGCCGGTGGTTTTGTAAACTTTACCGCTGTAAGCGAATTTTGAAGTGCTCGAGGTAAAAGTCTCCGCGATTTCCCAGGATCCAGGCTGTAGGGTGTACCAAGTGGCTCTGCCCGCCGGATCATAGACATACCAGGCGGCAAACAATTTATCGTTCATCTGAGTGATGCTGAGACCCCAACCGGATTCAGCCGTGTTCCACCATAATCCTGTGTAATCAAGCAGCGGAAAGGACGCGGGACGGTTGATATTTTCATCGCTAACAGTGAACTGGCGGGTTCCCACCACGGTGAAGAAATTCGCATTCCCTGATCGTAACTCTACTTGATAGCTTCCGGCGGGAAATCGTCCCAGAGTGACATCGAGTGGTAATGGAGCCTGGCCGAGAAACTGAACCTCTACTTCATAATATACAATGATTTTATTGGCCACCATAGACACCCGTACAGTAGACGAGGCTACGCTACCAATTTCTGCAGCTAATGCTTGCAAGTAAACAGTATCCTGCCCCTTAGGATTGGCCGGAAGTATGGTTAAATTTGCCGCCGAGGCTGGGAACATGCTACCTAACAACAGCACGAGCAGCAGGCAACGCGATAGCGATATCCGTGACGTGTTCATAGATTCTCCATAATGAAGTCGCGCACCGGGCATAAGCCATTGTTCATGAGTAAATAGCTCTTGGCCGTGCTTGAGGCAAGCCCTGATGGGGCATCAAATCAATAACTTGGGCGATAGCCATTGTTGCGATACACATAACCCAAGTAGCCGATGTAAGAGGTATAACCTTGGGCCGCCATGTTGGCCTGTTCACTTTGGGGGAAGATCGCATGGTCATCTATGCTAGTTTTATAGGCCCGGATTAAAAGCTCCGTGCCCGGCGGCTGTGCATAGCCATACGGGTACACATAGCCCTCGATGCCGTCGTATTTGTAGCCGGCGGCGATATAATTTTTGGCTTCGTTGTAATCCGTGCTGTAAACGTGATCCACATGGTAGGGGTATTGGCTACAAACTGTTGCCCCCTGTACCGGATCGCCGCACTTGTAGCTCAGGCGGTACAGCGGCCTTAACTCAACACTGGAATTATACGGATTGCGGTGAGTGGTAAACACCCATGCCTGGGCGCGCGCTGGTCCGGAGTTTGGAAAATTTGGATACTCCGAAATGGTGTTGCCGATATTACTGTAAAGGTTTACTGGTGAGAATGAGGTAACGTAAGGAGGCAGCGTCCCCGACATTGCCGCCAAGGCCATCTGCGGCACGGTGGTGTAGAAATAGTCATACACATTGACGCCATAGAAGGCGAATAGCGGGGTAAGCCGGTTAGTAGTCGACAGCACCGAGGTTACGGCGGAATAAGCATTAGGAAGGCCGTAGCCGATCTGTTGATTGGGTGCATAGGCATTATTTGAGGCCCCCAATAAACGACTGCGAATATCGGTGGCCGATAAGAGTGGGTTGACCGAGCGCATCAAGCCCACCAGCCCGGTGATATGCGGCGTCGCCATGGAGGTGCCGGTGCAGTTGCCATAGCCCGATTGATCGTTCGACCAGCTCCACGAACCGTAGTCCGCGCAGCGTAACCCTGAACTCCACGTAGCTCCCTGATAAAAGGTTGAAAGGATATCGCGGCCAGGCGCCACCACGCCACGAGTGTCCATGCCCGGACCCTTGGTTGAGCCACTTTCACCACTTGGAGCCGGCGGATTTTCAACCCATAGTGCGCCATTGCTTTGAGTTGCTCCGACTGCGATGGTTCGACTGTCATTCGCAGGAAACTGGAGTATGGTATCTTCCTTAAAATTTCCAGCCGCAGCCGCGATAACCACGCTGCGGTTCGCTGCAAATTGCAGGGCCTGACAGTAAGCTTCATAGGGGTTAGCTGGGCAATTTTTGTTGAGGTTTCTCTGTCCGAAACTCATGTTCAGTATTTGAGCGCCTGAGTTAACCGTCCAGTAAATACCATTGATGATCGCTGTTTCGGTCAGATTATTGTTACCAGCAGGGGAAACCCTGGTAATGATCAGGGTACAGTTCCAACACATGCCCGCAACGCCTCGGGCCGTCGGATTGGGGTGGCCGTACTGTGCGTTGGGATAGGCTGTCTCCGCTGCAATAATCCCCGCAGTATGAGTGCCGTGGCCTGCTGCATTAAAGAAAAACGGATACTCATCCACCGACGCCCCAGGGGTGGCCGCATTGTAGGCAAATTGCGGACGGTATTTTCCAACGAGATCGGGGTGATTGATTTGAATACCAGAATCAATATGCCCGATGTAGGCGCTGCCGCGCACGACATCCCAGGCGGGGAACATGTTGAGAACATAAAGACCCCATTGGTAGCCCAACGGGGAGGTGACAGGTTGCACGTAGGGGTCGCTGGGGGTGACCGAGAACTCCACAGAACCATTCTCACCTACCCAGAGGATGTTGGGATCCTGCGCCAATCTGCCCTTGGTTTGCCCGGCTTCCGCTGCACTCGGGAAATTGAGGACAATGTATTGTTGGAGTTTAACCTCCGGCGGCTCTTCGCGTGGTCCCGGTAGTATGGGCGGAAATTCGATGCGTTGGTGAATCAAATAGCGGGCGTCTTTGGGATTGCCCAGGCGGTTGTATAGACTTTGATTGCGCGCATTGGCAGTCGGGTTCTTAACAGCGGCAATCAGTTCATCGGGGGTAGCAGGATCGTCTGCGGCGTTTTTATTGTAGAGCAGAATAAGCTCAGTGACTTCTGGCTTTAGTTGCGGGGGGGGGGGGCAGCGGCATAGAGGCCGGCCGAGGCCAACGCAGTGACCAGATACAGCGCTATGTTAAGCTTGCTTGAAAGACGCATGTTTCTCTCCTCTTGATTCGGGGGGTTAGAACACCAGTCATTAAGCTACGAGATAACTGTTACAGCACGATCACCGTTTTGTTACAGATCTATGAAGTTCAGGCTACTGCTCTTTGAATCGCCCGTCAAGGCCTTCATCGGGGAGTCTGTCACTGATCCCATGCCGCCCGCGCCAGTACCCACACATCAATTCTTTCCACGCCCGCTTTGCGCAGTGTCGCGGCCAATTCCTGCACGGTGTGACCGGTAGTCATCACGTCATCCAGAATCGCCACATGCCGGGCTGCTATGGGCCGTGTAACGCGAAACGCACCTTTGATATTTTTGCGCCGCTCGGCGGCGGGCAGTAGCGATTGCGCCGAGGTCTTGCGCACCCGTTCGCAGCTTTTATAGTCCACCGGAATGCTCAAACCACGCGCGATGGGCCGGGCGATTTCCAGGGCCTGATTAAAGCCGCGCTCGCGCAGCCGGGAGCGATGCAGCGGCACGGGAATGATGATCTCCGGCATCGCTTGCATCTGGTCCTTGAGATGTTCAGCCAGCAGTTCGCCCAGTGCGCGCGCAAGGTGAAGTTGCGCCTGGAACTTCAAGCGCAAAATCAGATGATCGGCCGGATAGGCGTAGCGGAACAGGCTTACCGCGCTGTCATAGCTGGGCGGGTCTTGCAGACATTGGCCGCAGAGTTCTGCCGCGCTAGTCAGCGGCAAGGCGCAGCGTGTGCACGCTGCGGCATTGTAAGGAAGCTCAACTGCACAGCCGCTACACAAATCACCCTCTTTAACTGCGTTACCGCACAGGACGCAGGCGGGAGGATAAAGCCAGTGTTGTAGTTTTTTTGCCCAATCGTTAACCGAAAGGTTCATATCAGGTTGACAGCCCTGCTGGAGCCGTTATCATGCCCAGATTATGAACTATCCCAATGCGACCTTCGAGCCCCCTGAGACCGGCGCTCAAAATATCCTTAAGAAATTCAGCCTTGCGGAAATTGAGGCGCTGTTTGAATTACCGTTTAACGATTTACTGTTTCGCGCCCAATCCGTTCACCGCCTGCATTTCAATCCCAATGAGGTGCAGCTTTCCACCTTGATTTCCATCAAGACCGGCGGCTGCCCGGAGGATTGCGGCTATTGTCCGCAGGCCGCACGCTATCACACCGGCGTAGAAAATCAGGCTTTGCTGCCGCTTGAAACGGTATTGGAAGCCGCCCGCGCCGCCAAGGCCAACGGCGCAACGCGTTTCTGCATGGGTGCGGCCTGGCGCGGACCGAAGCAAAAAGACCTGACGCCGGTCATAGCGATGGTCAAGGCCGTGGGCGAACTGGGCCTGGAGACCTGCGCCACACTCGGCATGCTGCAAGAGAATCAGGCAAATCAGCTCAAAGAGGCCGGGCTTGATTACTACAACCACAACCTCGACACTTCACCTGAATTTTACGGCGAAATTATTTCCACGCGCGGCTATGAAGACCGCCTCAATACGCTGGAGCAGGTGCGTACGGCGGGGATTAAAGTCTGCTGTGGTGGCATCATTGGTATGGGCGAGACGCGCCGCGAACGCGCGGGGTTGATCGCGCAATTGGCCCATATGGACCCGCAACCGGAGAGCGTGCCGATCAATAATTTAGTGCAAATCGAGGGCACACCGTTGCACGGCACAGAGGCGCTCGATCCTTTTGAATTCATACGCACCATCGCGGTCGCGCGCATCACTCTGCCCAAGAGCCGGGTCCGCCTCTCCGCGGGCCGCCAGCAGATGCCGGAAACGATGCAGGCCTTGTGCTTCCTCGCCGGGGCCAACTCGATCTTTTACGGCGACAAGCTGCTCACCACCGGCAATCCAGAGGCGCAGCAGGACAAGGTCTTGCTGGAAAAGTTGGGCATATCGCCAATGGGAACCTCTAAAAATTGCGTCCCTGCAATTTTTAGAGACGAAAAGCAAAAGACGTGACTTTTGCTTTTCTCCATTTTTCAAACACTAACGTGTTTGAAAAATGAACGGTACGTCCCTGTACCGCGAGGCGCCTCTAATTTTTAGAGGTGCCTCGACGTGAATCTGGATCAACGTCTTGCCGATGAACTAGAACTCCGCCGCCGGCAACACCTCTGCCGCAAGCGCCGCATTCTGCAAAGTCCGCAAGGCGCAGAAATTGTCATAGAGGGACGACACTGTCTTTCGTTCTGTAGCAACGATTATCTCGGCCTCGCCAATCATCCTCAGGTAATCAAGGCGCTACAAGACGGCGCGGCGCGTTACGGCGTCGGCAGCGGTGCCTCGCATTTGATCACCGGCCACAGCGCGGCGCACCACGCCCTCGAAGAAGAACTGGCCGAGTTCACCGGGCGACCCCGCGCCTTGTTGTTCTCCACCGGCTACATGGCCAACCTCGGTGCCATCGGCGCGCTGACGGCTCCACGCGACACGGTGTACGAAGACCGCCTCAATCACGCCTCACTCGTTGATGCGGCGGTTTTATCCCGCGCCCGGCTGCGGCGTTATCCGCATGGCGACATGAGTACGTTAAGGAATCAGCTTGTACGCGCCGACAAACTTGCACTCATTGTCAGCGATGGCGTATTCAGCATGGATGGCGATCTTGCGCCGGTATCTGCGCTTGCGGAGTTGGCGCGCGACTACAACGCCCGTCTCATGATAGACGACGCGCACGGCTTGGGCGTGCTTGGGAAAACCGGCAGGGGAACCCTGGAGCATCTCGCAATAAACCCGGACGATGTTCCTGTTCTTATGGGTACGCTGGGCAAGGCCTTCGGCGTCTTTGGCGCGTTTGTCGCGGGAAGTGAAGAGTTGATCGAGACACTTATTCAACAGGCGCGCAGCTATATTTACACCACCGCGCTGCCGCCCGCACTCGCCGAGGCCGCGCGAGCAAGTCTCAAGCTAGTACAAAGCGAGGGCTGGCGGCGTGAACATCTGTTTTCACTCATCACGCGCTTTCGTAGCGGTGCTGCCCAACTTGGCTTACCCCTTTTACCCTCTGCAACCCCCATCCAGCCGCTCATCGTTGGCGAGAGTGAGCGGGCGCTCGCGCTCAGCGAAAAACTCTATGCGCGCGGGATAGTGATTACCGCCATCCACCCGCCGACCATACCCAAAGGCCAGGCGCGTCTGCGCATCACCCTTTCCGCCGCGCACACGGAACAGCATATAGACCGTCTGCTGGAAACCTTGGCTGACGTCGTTGACGCATGAGTCTGTATAGTGAAGCGCTGGGCAACGGACCGGATATAGTGCTACTACACGGCTGGGGATTGCATGGTGGTGTATGGGAGGAAACGGCCGCGCACCTTGCAAAAGATTTCCGCGTCACCTGCGTAGACCTCCCGGGTCATGGACGCAGCGCAGCGATCCCCGAATCTTACACGCTGCAAATTCTCGCCGAACGGATCTTGTCCGTTGTCCCTCAACCAGCAATATGGCTCGGCTGGTCGCTCGGCGGGATGCTGGCCATGCAATTCGCCGCGATCCACCCTGAACGTGTGACAAAACTGATCTTGGTTGCGAGTACCCCAAAGTTCACATGTTCTGTCGATTGGTCTCACGGCATCAGCTCAGAGGTGTTGGAACAATTTGCGCAAGAGCTGGAACACGACGCCAAAAAAACGATAAGGCGATTTCTCGCATTGCAATTGCGCGGCAGCGAACGGGCACAGGCAAGCCTTGCCGCCCTAAACCATGCCGTATTTCGCCACGGCCTGCCCGCAACGGCGGCTTTGCGGGGAGGATTAAACATTCTGCGCGACGCCGATCTCCGCACTCAACTGGCGCGCATCACCTCACCGGCGCTGGTGATCGCCGGGGAACGTGACCCGTTGATTCCATTACAGGCCGGTGACTATCTGGCGGCGAATTTGCCTAATGGAAAATTGTTCACCCTGCCGAAGTCGGGACATGCGCCGTTCCTTTCACATCCCCCTGAGTTTTTGCTAGCCCTCAACGAATTTTTATATGACTGAACTTCCTGAACTCTACCGGCTCGATAAAAGGCTCATGCGGCGCGCCTTCGAAAGAGCCGCGCGCGAATATGATAAAAACGCAGTGCTGCAACACGAAGTCGGACGGCGGATGCTGGAACGCCTCGACCTCATGCACATCCACCCGTCAGTGATACTCGACGCCGGCGCCGGCGCCGGCGCACCCGGCAAGGCGCTCGCCCAGCGTTATAACGGCGCCACAATCATCTCCCTGGACATCGCCCGCGGCATGCTGCTTGAGGCGTGCAAGCGGGTTTCGTTTTTAAGCAAATGGTTTACTCGTCGCCAGACCTTTGTTTGTGGCGACATTGAATCGCTGCCGCTGCTGACCGGCAGTGTGGACATGATCTTTTCCAATCTCAGTTTGCAGTGGTGCAACGACCTGGATCAAGCGTTGAGCGAATTTTACCGGGTGCTCAGGCCCGGTGGCCTGCTGATGTTTTCTACCTTCGGCCCCGACACACTCAAAGAACTGCGCGCGAGTTGGAGCAAAGTGGACCAGTACAGTCACGTGAATGCCTTCATGGATATGCACGACATCGGCGACGCCCTTGTGCGCGCGCGCTTCGCCAATCCGGTGATGGATGTGGAGCGTTATACGCTGACCTATCCTGACCTCAATACATTGATGCGCGATCTGAAAAACATCGGCGCGCACAACGTCATGGCGGGCCGCCCGCACGGACTCACCGGCAAGGGACGCCTGCACCGGCTTACAACCGCTTACGAGACTTATCGCAAGGACGGGGTCTTACCGGCGAGTTATGAAGTTGTCTACGGTCACGCCTGGGCGCCGGAAACTATGCCTCAACTAACCTCCCGCGACGGAGTGGTCAGCATTCCTCTCAGCAGCCTGCGCGGTCGCAAAGCAGCATGACACGCGGTTTTTTCGTCACCGGCACCGACACGGATGTCGGTAAGACCTGGGTGACGCTGGGCCTGCTGCAGGCGTTCGCCGTTGCAGGCTATCGCACGGCGGCCATGAAACCCGTAGCTTGTGGGGTGGTCGAGACTGGTGAAGGCTTACGCAATGAAGACGCCTTACTGTTGCAACGGCAGGCCACCTTGCCGCTCGGCTACGAAGAAGTAAATCCCTATCTGTTTCATCCGCCGATCGCCCCGCACCTTGCCGCGCAAGACGCCGGGATACGCATTGATCTCTCGCATATCAAAGCGCTGTACGACATTGTCGTACAGCGCGCGGACGTTGTGGTTGTGGAAGGCGTGGGCGGCTGGCTGGTGCCGCTCAATGAGAGTGAGACCAGCGCAGACTTGGTTGAGCAATTGGGTTTGCTCGTGATCCTGGTCGTGGGATTGCGCTTAGGTTGTCTGAATCATGCTTTACTCACGGTCGAGAGCATCGCCCGGCATAACGTGCGTCTGGCGGGCTGGGTGGCGAATTGCATCACTGCGAATATGCCCCAACAGGCGCGGAACATCGAGGCCTTGCAGGCACGGATTTCAGCGCCCTTGTTGGGCACTATCCCTTATCTTGCAGCGTTAGATCCAAACAGGATCGCCACACTGCTTACGCTTCCTGACTCAGCGTAGTCACCTTCAAGATAGGCATCAAGCGACCAGCAGGATGTTGAAAAAGCCCTTCCATGGGCTTTTTCAACACGTAAAGCGAAAAATGTCATTTTCGCTTTACTCCATTTTTCAAACACATACAGCGTGTTTGAAAAATGGCAGCCCATCCGTGGGCTGCACGCAGGCTGTTTTTCAACAGCCTGCTAGCGCCGCCTTCAGCTTTTTGATGGCGTTGTTTTCAAGCTGGCGGATGCGCTCGGCAGAAACCTTGTGGCGCTTGGCGAGGTCCTGCAGGGTGGATTTCTTTTCGGCCAGCCAGCGCCGGGCGAGGATGTCGCGGCTGCGTGGATCGAGGTTGGCGAGGGCGCGGTTGAGCTGTTCGCTGCCGCTTTCAGTGGTATCTTGCTGCTCCACTTGCCGCGCGGGTTCCATACGCAAGTCTTGCAGATAGGCGGCGGGCGCGAAGTTGGGCGCCTCGTCTTCATCGTCCTCATCGGCATCGAACGAGATGTCTTGACCGCTGAGACGCATCTCCATCTCGCGCACGGCCTCGGGGCTCACGCCGAGGTCTTTCGCCACGGCATTGACCTCTTCCTGGTTGAACCAGCCCAGGCGTTTCTTGGCGCCGCGCAGATTAAAGAACAGTTTGCGTTGCGCCTTGGTGGTCGCCATCTTGACGATGCGCCAGTTGCGCAGGACGAATTCGTGGATTTCGGCGCGGATCCAGTGCACGGCAAACGACACCAAACGGACCTTCATGCGGGGGTCGAAGCGCCGCACCGCCTTCATGAGGCCGATGTTGCCTTCCTGAATGAGGTCACCCAGCGCCAAGCCATAGCCTGAATAGCCGCGCGCGATGTGCACCACAAAACGCAGGTGGGCCATGATGAGACGCTGCGCCGCACTGAGATCGTTGTGTTCTTGCAGGCTGACCGCAAGAGCGAATTCTTCCTCGGCACTCAGCACCGGTATCGTTTTCACCGCCCGGATATAGGTATCCAGACTGCCTATAGGTGTAGCCAACTGGAGATTAAAGGTCTGTCTCATCGTCTTACCTCAAGTAGCGGTTCAATTTTACCATGCCGCGGCGAATTTGCAGCGGATCTAGCTATTAGCTAACCCCAGGAATGATAAAAACCACTGATATTTCAACTATCTTACAGTTACTTAAGAGTGATACAAGGCCGGAAAGTTCAGTTTTGGCCGGTAGCCCGCCTGGCTTCGTCATTAACGGCCACCAGCCCTTGCTGGTTACACACATACGTACAGTTCCTCCCCGCCTTTTTGGCGGCATAGAGCGCCTGGTCTGCGTGGCTGAACAACCGGGTCAGCGAGACCTCCGGGTGATACAAGGTGGAGGCGACCCCTACGCTGATCGTCAAGGGAATATTTATAGGGTTCAGGGACTCAATACGTCGCCGCAGTTCCTCGGCCTGGGCCAGGGCTTCACTTTCTCCACAGTGTGGTACCAGGATGGCAAACTCCTCCCCGCCAAACCTTGCGACGATAGGGTCGCCCTCGGTGTGCCGGTAAGCTACTTCCCCCAGCCGCCTGCCGGTCTCCATTGCTTCCGCAGATTTAGTCCCTTCTATAAAATGCTGGCTGAGCGCCTGCGCGATCAAGACTAGTACACGATCTCCTGCGATATGGCCATAATTGTCGTTTATTTTCTTGAAATGGTCTATATCTATCAAATATACGCATAGCGGGCGGCTGGACTCTTTTTCGAGGCTGCGACTACCGTGGTCGAACAGGTAACGCCGGTTATGCGCCCCTGTCAGACTGTCCGTGGTGGCCAGACGGCTCATCTCCTCGGCCTGATGCTTAAGGGCGGTGAATTGCTGCTTGATGAGCAGCAGTGAACGTACCCGGGCCATGAGCACCTCGGCCACAATGGGCTTGGTGACAAAATCGTTCGCCCCGGCATGGAACACCTCAGCCTGCTTTTTCTCATTGCTGATGGAGGTGACCACCAACACCGGCAGCTCTTGCTGGGAGTAACGTAGCTTGGTGCGGATGGCGTGCAGCAAATCGCCACCCGTCATTTTGCCCTTGAGGAAAAAGTCGGTGATGACGATGTCCACCTCCGGCTCGTCCTCCGGCGCGTTCCGCTCCAGCAGACTCAAGGCCTGTTCCGCGGTGCTGACCCGCTCCACCTGCAAACCGTGCGTTTCCATCACACGGCGTGTGATCTCCGCGGCGGTGGGGCTGTCCTCCACATAAAGTACCCTGCCCACCAAACCGAGATTCCGCTGAGTGAAGGCCTTGATGAAGCTTACAAACTCGGCATAACCCTGTGATTTATCAAAATAGTCCGTGACGCCGGCGGCAAAGCCTTCGCGCAGCAACCGGTCGTCCGCATTGCCTGAGACGACAATAATGGGGGTATAGCGCTGGATGGCGGTCTCACGGATACGCCGGCTGAGGTCGAGGCCATCCATGTCGGGAAGCAACAGGGCGGTGGTGATGAGATCGAACTTGATGGTGGTAAGATAGCCCAAGGCCTCGCTTGCGGTGGCGCAGGCGGTGATGCGGGCATTGCCCATCTCCGCCCGCAGGCTGCGCGCAATCAGCGTGCGCGAGACCTCGGAGTCATCCACGATCATGATGCTTGTTGTTCGTTTTTCCACCCCAGTCTTACCCCTTCTTAAGTCAGCCAATACAACATCTGATAGGGCTCTGCATAATTCATACCAGGGTGTTACGTCGGCTCAATGGCGGCCAAGTGCCTGTGTACGGCCAGCAAAGCACCGAACAGGCCAAGCGCCCCTCCCAGGCTCAGCAACACGAGACTGCCTTTAAGGCTTAAGTGGATCAGTTGGAAATCGCTGCTATAAAGCCTCGCGAGCTGTTCTATTGGGCCGCGCAGCAGTCCCAGGGCAAGCGTCACCAGCGCCCAGGCGATGACCCCGCCGAGCAGCCCATAGCCGAGGCCAAGGTAGAGAAACGGGCGGCGGATAAAGGCATCGGTCGCGCCTATCAGCTTGATGATCTCGATCTCCTCGCGGCGGTTTAGTATCGCCAGGCGGAGGGTGTTACTCACGATCAGCAACACGCCGAGCGCCAACAGACCGGCCAGCAGCGTCACGCCGCGCTCGACGACCCGCAGAATCGCCTCCAAACGCTGTAGCCATTGCATATCAAACTGCACGGCGTCGGCCTCGGGGAGCGCCCGTAGCGTGGTGAGCAGTTCCGTGACTGCCTGAGCCGGCGAAGTTCCTGCGGGAGGCGGCGTGGGATAGACCACTAGCAGAGCCGGCAGGGGATTCTCATCCAACATCGCCAAGGCCTCGGCAAAACCGCTCTGTTTGCGCATCTCCTCGAACCCTTGAGAGCGGCTAATCAGCTTGACCTGCGACACACCCGGCAGCGTGCGCAATCGCCCGGCGAGCGCGCTTGCCTGAGCGTCGCCGACCCCGGGCTTGAGAAAGACCGAAATCTGCCGCTCGTCGTGCCATTGTGTGCTATGCGCCTGAATAGGGCTCAATACCGCATACAGCCCGGCGGGCAAGGCGAGCGCGATGCCGATGACGGCGGCCGTCATTAAGGTGGCGATAGGGGAGCGGCTCAACTGTCCGAGCGTGGCGACAAACGCCTGCAGGTGTAACAGGATAAAGGCGCCAAAGCGGCGCCGGGGTGCGGGCGCAGAAAGTCTGGCTTCCGGTTGTTCCAACGGCCGTTGCAGCTTCTCGCGCGCAACGGGTGTCGCCCCCGTGCGGCGCCTACCGCTGCCGAAGAGATTCTTCATGCGCCTTACTATCGCCGGTCAGCCGGCCGTTTTTGAGGGTGAGCGTGCGCTGCGACAGGCTCTCGATGAGGCTCACATCGTGGCTTGCAATCAGCACCGTTACACCGAACTGATTGAATTGCTGAAACAGCTTCATGATCTCGCGCGACAGCTCCGGGTCGAGATTGCCGGTCGGCTCGTCGGCGAGCAACAGCGGCGGCTTGTTGACCACGGCGCGGGCGATACCGACGCGCTGCTGCTCGCCGCCCGACAGGACCAGGGGATAGAACCGCTCCTTGCCGAGCAATCCCACCTTGTCCAGCGCGGCGCGCACCCGCCGGCCGGTCTCCGCTGCACCGAGGCCGGCGATCATCAGCGGCAGCGCGACATTGTCGAACACCGTGTGGTCATTGAGCAGCCTATGACTCTGGAAGACCATGCCGATGCTGCGGCGCAGATAAGGGATGCGCCGATTGCCGAGCGCCGACAGGTTTTGTCCGTTGACGATGATCTGACCGCTGCTCGCGCGCTCCAGCAGGGTGATGAGCTTCAGCACCGTGCTTTTGCCGGCGCCGGAGTGGCCGGTGAGGAAGGCCATCTCGCCGCGCTGGAGTTCAAAATCCAGTCGGTTCAGCGCCTCATAACCGCCGGGATAGCGCTTGGAGACCTGGTGGAAGTGGATCATAACTGTAGGTGCGAATTCATTCGCATATCGGCCGAATAAATTCGGCCCTACCCATTTTCAAACAACGCCTCCACGAATTCCGCGGCGTTGAATTCACGTAGATCTTCTATCCCTTCGCCGACGCCGATGTAGCGTATAGGCAAACCGAGTTTCTTGGCGATGGCGAAGATGACGCCGCCCTTGGCGGTACCGTCGAGTTTGGTGAGGATGACGCCGGTCACGCCCACCGCCTGGTGAAATTGACTTGCCTGGGTCAGGGCGTTCTGGCCGGTGCCGGCATCCAGCACCAGCAGCACCTCATGGGGCGCGCCGGGGTCGGCCTTGGCGATCACCCGTTTGACCTTTTTCAGTTCCTCCATCAGATTGCCTTGGGTGTGCAGGCGGCCCGCAGTGTCGGCGATCAGCACGTCCGTACCGCGCGCCTTGGCGGCCTGTATAGCGTCGTAGATCACCGAGGCGGAATCCGCGCCGCTGTGCTGAGCGATCACCGGAATGGCGTTGCGCTCACCCCAGACCTGCAACTGTTCGATGGCTGCGGCGCGAAAGGTGTCGCCGGCGGCCAGCAGCACCGAGTGGCCCTGGCCTTGCAACCGCTTGGCGAGTTTGCCGATGCTGGTGGTCTTGCCCGCGCCGTTGATGCCAACCATCAGTATCACAAACGGCCGCACGCCTGGGATTATCTCTAGGGGACGGCTGCACGGCTCCAGGATGGCAAACAGGTCTGCGCGCAGCGCGGCAAATAGGGCCGCCGCATCGCTTAATTGACGCCGCGCCACGCGCGCAGTCAGATCCTCGATGATCGCCTGCGTCGCCTCCACGCCAAGATCGGCGCTCAACAACTGCGTCTCGATCTCCTCCAACAGCGCCCCGTCAATCTGCCGCTTACCGAGCACCAGCCGGGAGAGGCCCTCGCCCAGGTTGCTGCGGGTGCGGCCGAGCGAGGTCTTGAGACGCGAGAACAGGCCCCGCCCCGTTGCGGCGGGAGACTCGACGCCGGCGGTCGCTCCCGGCATCCTGCCTCCCGCGACATTAGTAGGACCCTTCGCTGGCGCTCTTCCCTGTACGTCAGAGCTTGCGTCACCCGTCGCGGCGGCCGAGGGTGGCGATTTGTCTTTTCTGAAACTGAACATGGCTTTTTAGGTCATAGGATGCGCTGGATACGTTATCCTATCACTCAGGCCAGGGTTAGACGAACCATAAGGATTTATCAGATGCCCAGATTATTTCTCATCATACTGCTCTGCGCCGCTTGGACGGCCGCCGCCTCGCCTGGCGAGGTCCATGAATTCAAACTGGACAACGGTCTTAAATTGATCGTCAAGGAGGATCACCGCGCGCCGGTGGTCGTCTCACAGGTCTGGTACAAGGTCGGCTCCAGCTACGAGCACAGCGGCGTCACCGGGCTATCGCATGTACTGGAACACATGATGTTCAAGGGCACCCGCAAACACGGTCCCAATGAGGCCTCGCGCATCATCTCCGCCAACGGCGGCCGGGAAAACGCCTTCACCGGCCGCGACTACACGGCGTATTACCAGCAACTGGAAAAATCGCGCCTGCCGGTGAGCTTCGAACTGGAGTCCGACCGCATGCGCAACCTGCTGCTCAAGCAGGAGGAGTTCGTCAAGGAGGTCCAAGTGGTGATGGAGGAGCGCCGGCTGCGCACCGACGACGACCCCGAATCGCTCACCTATGAGCATTTCGCCGCCACGGCGTTTCATAACGGCCCTTACCAGAACCCGGTGATCGGCTGGATGGACGATCTCGAGAATATGACTCTCGATGATTTGAAGCAGTGGTACAAAACCTGGTATGCGCCCAACAACGCCACCGTGGTGGTGGTAGGCGATGTGCAGCCCGAGGAGGTGTTTGCTCTCGCCAAGAAATATTTTGGGCCGCTCAAACCCAGTAAATTGATGCCGCTTAAACCGCGCCGCGAGGTCGAGCAAAAGGGCCTACGGCGGGCGATAGTGAAGGCCCCGGCCGAGCTGCCATATCTCATCATGGGTTACCAGACGCCGTCGCTGACTGCTGCGCAAGACACGGACTGGGAACCCTATGCCCTGGAGGTGTTGTCGGGAATTCTGTCCGGCGGCAACAGCGCGCGACTCGCCAAGCACCTGGTGCGCGAAGAACGCATCGCCGCGAGCGCCGGTGCGGGGTATAACCTGTATTCCCGCGTCCCTGATCTGTTCACGATCGAGGGCACGCCCGCACAGGGCCGCAGCGTCGCCGAGCTTGAGCAGGCGCTGCGTGACCAGATCAAACGCCTGCAGGACGAGCCAGTGAGCGAGGCGGAGCTTGCCCGCATCAAGGCGCAGGTCGTGGCCGGCAAGGTCTATGAGCAGGACTCCACCTTCGGCCAGGCGATGCAGATCGGAACCTTGGTGACCGTCGGCCTCGACTGGCGGTTGCAGGATAGCTATCTCGATCGCATCAACGCGGTCACCGCACAACAGATCCAACAGGTCGCGCGTAATTATCTGAACGACGACCGGCTCACCGTCGCAGTGCTGGAACCGCTCCCCCTCGACCCCAACAAGAAACCGCGCGGGCCGTCGGACGGTCACTTAGGAGGCGGCAATGTACGTTAGGTTATGGAACCCCCTCACCCCTCACCCCTCACGCCTCACGCCTGACTCTGCCGTAAGCAGTACGGTTACGCGATGGATTCTGTTTTTGTTCTTGCTGCTGCCCCTGGCAGCCCAAGCCGGGCCGCAGATTGAACAGTGGCAAACCCAAAACGGCGCGCGCGTCTACTTTGTCGCAGCGCCGGAATTACCCATGGTGGACGTGCGGATGGTGTTTGATGCGGGCAGCGCACGCGACGGCGGCAAGCCCGGGCTCGCCGCGCTGACCAACGGCCTGCTCGACGACGGCGCCAAGACGGCTGACGGCGAGCTTAACGCCGATCAGATTGCTGAGCGCTTCGCCGATCTCGGCGCGCAATTCGGCACCGGCGCGGACCGTGACATGGCGAGCATCAGCCTGCGCAGCCTGACCAAATCCGAGCTGCTGCAGCCGGCCTTGCAGACCGTCGCGACGATCCTGACGCAGCCGAGCTTTCCGCAAAATGGCTTCGAGCGCGAGCAGAGCCGGGTGCTTACCCATCTCCAGGCGCAAGAACAATCCCCCGGCGAGATAGCCGGCAAGACCTTCTTTAAGGCCGTGTACGGCGAACATCCGTATGCCACGCAGGCGCTCGGCAATCCGGACAGCATAAAGCAACTCACCCGCGATGACCTGATCGCCTTTCACAACCGCTATTACGTGGCGCGCAATGCCGTGGTCGCCATCGTCGGCGCGGTCACGCGCAAGGAGGCGGAGGCTATTGCCGGGACGCTGGCAGGCAAGCTGCCCGAAGGCGAGGCCGCCCCGGCACTGCCAAAGGTGGCCGGCCTGGAGAGCGCCCAGAACGTGCAGATTCCGTACAGCTCCGCACAGACCCACATCCTGGTCGGCCAGCCCGGCATCAGCCGCAACGACCCCGACTATTTCCCGCTGGTCGTCGGCAATCACATCCTCGGCGGCAACGGCCTGGTCGCACGGCTTGCCGAGGAAATCCGCGAAAAGCGCGGACTCTCCTACAGCACCTATAGTTACTTCCAGCCGATGCGTGAACCGGGGCCATACACCCTCGGCCTGCAAACCCGCAACGAACAGACCGAAGCGGCCCTCAAGGTGTTACGAGATACGCTGAAAAACTACGTCGAGAATGGCCCGACTCCCGCCGAGCTCAAAGCCGCCAAGCAGAATATCACCGGCGGCTTTGCGCTGCGCATAGACAGCAACGCCAATCTGCTCGACTATCTTGCGCTGATCGGTTTTTACCAGTTGCCGCTCGACTACCTGGACGGCTACAACCGCAAGGTCGAGCAGGTTACCCTGGAACAGATCCGCGACGCCTTTAAGCGCCGCATCAAACCTGAACAGATGGTCACGGTCATCGTCGGTGGCGGCGCGCAAGCCAACCAAAACTAAACGCCCCAATCAACTGCGCATCATCGGCGGTCGCTGGCGTAGTCGCCGGCTGGGCTTCCCCGATGTCGAGGGGCTACGTCCGACGCCGGATCGGGTGCGCGAGACCTTGTTCAATTGGCTGGCGCCTATCATCGAAGGCGCTCGCTGTCTGGATCTGTTCGCCGGCAGCGGCGCTCTGGGCTTAGAGGCGCTATCGCGCGGCGCCACCGAGGTCGTCATGGTAGACCGTGACCCACAAGTCATCGCCCGCCTTAAGGAAAATGTTGCGACCCTCGGTGCGCCGGGCGCAACCCTGGTAGCGGCCGACGCCTTGACCTGGCTCCAGTCGCCGCACCGGAAATCAACCTTTGACATTGTATTTCTCGACCCGCCGTTCGGCCAAGGCTTGCTGGAACCCTGCTGTAAATTGTTAGAAGAGCATGGCTGGCTCGCCCCCTCGGCCCACATCTATCTGGAATCCGAGTCGGCCCTCGGCCCACCCGCCTTACCCGCTAATTGGCAGCTAAAACGCAGCCAAAAAGCCGGTCAAGTAGGGTATCATTTAGCGACTAGAGAGCTAGCCGCGACAACATGAACATCACCGCAATCTATCCCGGCACCTTCGACCCGATCACCAAGGGGCACAGTGATTTGGTACAGCGCGCGGCGAAATTATTTGATCGGGTAATCGTGGCGATCGCGGCGAATCCCACCAAGGTCCCGGCGCTATCGCTGGCCAAGCGCGTGGAACTGGCGCACACGGTGCTGGCCGAATTAAAAAATGTCGAGGTCGTCAGCTTCGATACCCTGCTCGCCGATTTCGTTAAGGCGCGCGGGGCGCAGGTGATACTTCGCGGTCTGCGCGCGGTGTCGGACTTCGAGCATGAATTTCAACTGGCTGGCATGAATCGCAGGCTTGCGCCTCGAGTCGAAACCTTGTTTTTAACACCCGCTGAACAATATGCCTATATCTCATCGAGTCTGGTGCGCGAGATCGCTGCGCTCGGTGGCGATGTCTCGGAGTTTGTACACCCGGCGGTCAGCGCCGCGCTCGCCGTCCATAGACGTTAAGATGCAGTGGCGAGCGCGGCTACTGCTACTCCTGATCGTTACGATCGGGACCCAGGCACTCGCCGACCAACCATCCGCCGCCGCCATCGCCAGCGCCCATCCGCTCGCCACCCGGGCCGGCCATGAAGTCCTCTCCGCGGGCGGCAATGCCTTTGATGCAGCGGTCGCGGTGACGGCGGCGCTCGCCGTCGTCGAGCCGATGAGCTCCGGTCTGGGCGGCGGTGGTTTCTGGCTGCTGCACCGTGTCAGGGATGGCTTTGAAACCATGCTGGACGGGCGCGAAAAGGCCCCGCTCGCCGCGCGGCGCGACATGTACCTCGATGACAGTGGAGAAGTCGTCTCGAATCTCTCCGTGGACGGCGCGCTGGCCGCCGGCATTCCCGGCACACCTGCGGCCATCGTGCATCTCGCCCAACATTATGGAAGGCTGCCGCTCAAAAAGAGTCTCGCTCCCGCCATTAAATTTGCGCGCGCCGGCTTTGCCGTCAATGAATCGTATCGGGGCATGGCCGGTTTTCGTCTCAATGCGCTGCGTGCATCACCTGCGGCAGCCGCCGTGTTCTTGCACAACAACGAAGTCCCGGAACCCGGTTATCTCATTAAACAGCCCGACCTGGCAAAAACATTGGAGAACATCGCAGTGCATGGCGTAAACGGATTTTACGGCGGAACTGTTGCGCAACGCTTGGTGGACGGCGTGCGCAGCGCGGGCGGCATCTGGTCACTCGATGATTTCGCCAACTATAGCGTAATGGAGCGTAAACCTGTACGCGGCAACTATCATGGGATAAAAATAACCACCGCCGCCCCGCCTTCCTCGGGCGGTGTCGCGCTGCTCACTACGCTTAATATCCTGGCAGGCTATAAATTCGACGAACTACCGGCTCTCACCCGCACGCACCTCACCCTAGAAGCCATGCGCCGCGCCTACCGTGACCGCGCCGAGTATTTGGGTGACCCGGACTACGTCAAGGTGGACGTGGCGCAACTCACCCATCCGTTCTACGCCGCGGGCCTGCGCGCCTCCATCCGCAGCGACCGAGCCATGCCCAGCGCCAGCCTGCCGGGACAAAATCCCCTGATCCCGGCGGTTGGAGACACTACGCATTTCTCGGTGCTCGACAAAGAAGGCAATCGCGTCGCCGCGACGATGAGTATCAACTTCCCCTTCGGTTCGGGTTTTATGGCCCCCGGCACGGGTGTATTGCTAAACGATGAGATGGACGACTTTTCCGCCAAGCCGGGGGCGCCGAATGTCTACGGCCTGGTGGGCGGGGAGGCCAATGCCATTGCGCCCGGCAAACGACCGCTCTCGAGTATGACACCGACCTTTCTGGAGGATAAGCGTGGCGTGGCGATCCTCGGCACGCCCGGCGGCAGCCGGATTATCTCGATGGTTTTACTCGCCACGCTGGACCATGCAGCCGGTCATGAACCGGAGTCCTGGGTAACTTTGCCACGGTATCACCACCAGTTTCTGCCCGATGCGGTGCAATATGAACCTGGCGCGTTTTCCAGGGAACTGGTTACGGGTCTTGAAAAGATGGGCCACACGTTAGAGCCCCTGGAACGGCCCTACGGCAACATGCAGGCGGTGTTCTGGGACCGGCGAAACAGGACCGTCAAGGCCGCCAGCGACCCGCGCGGGATAGGGCAGGCAGAGGTCCGCTAGCTGCCTCGGACCACCTTGCGCCGTACCGGCGGGTTGACTATAATGGCTTTCATTTTTAGCACTTTTAACTCACATAACCGTAGGAGCCCTCCATGCCTGCATCCATGATTATTCCGATCATTATTTTCGGCGGCTTTATCTTGCTTGCTATCGCGATCACCAACGTCGCGCTGAAGAATCTCACCCCGCCCAGAAAGTAAATCGCGTAGGTCAGGCTGCGCAAGCCCAACCCCGCCCGTCGCGTTGCTTCGCAACGCGGCTTATCCCTGAGCTACCGGCAGGCTAGAGCACCCCTGTCCGGTAGCTGTTGCCAACATGTCCGTAATGCACAAATCGCCCCCCCATCCACTTATAAAGTTCGTCGTGATGTCGGCCGTGTTCTTTCTTGTCGGCACCGTACACGGCGTGCTGCAGGTGATACACCCGATTCGCGTCTGGCTGGACTCCATCGGCAGCCCCTACGGCGGACCCGGCCACATGATAGACCCGCTCGCCCACGCCCATATCAACATGGTCGGCGGCGTGGTGCTGCTGGTGATGGCTGCAAGCTATTATTTACTCCCCGTGTTGTCCAACCGTCCGCTCTATTCCCTGCGGCTGGTGAATCACACCTTCTGGTGGGTCAGCCTCGGGGTGACCGGTTTTTACAGCACGCTGCTGTTCTTCGGCATCTGGGAAGGTTTTTTGTATCTCGAGCATCCCGCAAAGGTGGAAGAGGCCCATCGTTATTACCCGCCCGTCATCGCGGCGGTTTCCACCGTGATGGGTATTGGTTTTTGGTGTTATTTCGCCAATATCTTCTTGACGGCCAGGGATATCTATAAAAGCCGTCCATGAGGCTTGAGTGCAACTGCCCCGGGAGCTTCCCCGGCTGGCACGATCAGGACATCAATCTAGCCGGACAACTAGTGCATACGGTGTCCGCACCGATGTTTCTACACATGCCGATGGGTTACGAACTGCAGGTAAAGCGGCAGCAGCAGACGCTGGAACGCCTCAACCTCACCGAACGCTGGCCCGGCTTGGTGCTGATGCGCACCGGCCTGTTGCGCGGAAAGCTCCTGCGGCTGCTGGAACCCGCGACCTCACCCGCGCGCGGACTGGAGTATCTTCCCAACCCTTTTCAGGTGCGCGGATTTTTACATGAGGGCGGTATCGGCAGCCTTGCACTAAGCGTGCGCCGGATGCAAAGTGCCCTGGTGCAATCGGGGAAACGGCCGCTGGAGTTGTACCTCAGTCATCTCACCTGCCCGCGCTGCGCGGCGGCGCGAGGCGGCGAAAAGATTTTATTGCTGCGCCACTGGGTGGAAAGCCCGGCGTTGCTAAAGCGGGTGAACCGGAAGGCGCGCTAGGCGTTAGCCGTAACCCGCCGAAGACGCTTCACCGCAGAGGACACGGAGGGGAAGCAAACCAGTATTTTATCGTATTCCTCCGCGTCCTCTGCGGTAAAAATGGCTTCTATGCTCAGTTTGACGTTGCCGCAGCTCGCGGCAACGGATAGCGCAACACCGTTTCATCCGCACCATGCTTAAGCCGTACCTGCAGGGTCTGCGGCCCATCCCCCACGTTCAGCGCACGGCGGTATACCCCGGTATGGCCGTCCTGGATGGACTGCACCCACGGATCTGCGTCACTCATGCGGATAGACACCAACAGATCGTGCGCGGCGCGGCGCGGCGGGCGCGTCCCCGACACCAGAAATTCATTCATCCCCACCACCACCGGAGCTGGGCGCGTCTCCACCCCGATCACGACATCTTGCCAGCGTTGTACAGGTAACCGTGATTCATCAGTCCCGCAGGCCACGGCGCACACGGATAATAGCGCCATGACTAACGATCTTACAGCCATAGGGCGCGGCTAATAGTTTGTTGAAAAAGGCCATCCTGGGCCTTTTTCAACACGCAAGCTGTTTTTCAACAGCCTGCTAATCGTTTTTCTCATCGTCGTCCTTGGATTTATCACTATCCAGTTTACCCGCACGCTTGGAGCCGTACATGTTGACCATGTAGTATACAAATGCAAATCCCGCCGCAATGTACACCAGGGCCGCGGCGAAGCCCCAGTCGAACCACGGGCGCGGATGTCCGGGACGGTCTCCCCAAAACGGAAAACTCAAACCCACGGCAATCAGCGTAACGACAACGACCACCGCGACAAACCAATACGGGAGATTGCGCTGCGACTCGGGGATTTTCTCGACCAGCTCCCAGTCTTCCAGGCCACGCTTCATGCGGCGTTCCTCGTCCGAGGCATAACCGTAATGATCCGGCTTCTCGACGCCCCAATCGGGGGTCCCCGGTTCACTCCCGTTTTTTTCCTCATCCTGCTGCATAGTCATCGTCCATCGCTACTGACAAAATGCTGTACTCGATAGCTCGCGCGCCAGCCATCTTGAGCCTCTACTTTTACGACAACGGGATACAGCCCCTTGGGTAGCACTTTACCAATGTGCAGATTGAGGTCCTTGCGTCCGACCGTAGTAAAACCCATTTCACTTCCAGACAATTGATAGCTCGCCGCGGGCAGGCCTTCTACCCGCACCTTCAACAGCGCTTCTTTATACAGTTTGTTGGCAAGACCGATACGGTAGTCCTGTATCGTTCCCTGATTGGTGTCCGCGCGGTAAACGCTGAGGTGGTAGGGCTGATAGCTCAGCAGCCCCCACGCGAACATCGCTGCGCCCATCACCGTGAGCGGCAGGCTCCACGAAAAACGCCCGAGCAGCGTGCCGAGATTGCTCTTGAGATTACTGCCCTGTTGAATTGCGAGTCCTACCAGCTTTGACACCTTGCGTTCGCCAAACTCGAAACTCAACAGCCCGGGCTCACCGTTGCGATATTGCAGCGAGTCGCAGGCGCTGATACACGCACCGCAGTTGATGCAACTGTCGTAGGTGCTGGTATTGCGCGGGTCTATCTCCACGGGACACACGGTAAGACAAAAGTTGCAACTCGCGCAGCGTTCGCCGCGCGCGTCGTCACAGGCGATATGCAGCGTTTGACGGGTCTTGAAGGAGTGCTGCCAAACCCGGTAGATGCACATGAAGCGGCAAAAGAAGTAGCGCACCACGGCGATGTCCACCAGAATAATCAGCACAAACACCGTGTAAATCCAGTGCAGCGAAGAGGCGAGGCGCGCATCGTCACGCAAGGTGATGAACGACAAAACCACGTCGGGCGGATAAAAATACAGCAGAGGGATCAAGGCGAGCAGCAGCGACCCCGCCAGAAACAGGCCGCCCAGCATCAGCCAGTTAATCCATTTTTTCTTGCCGGCGGAAACGTGCATCAACTCGCCGGTGAGACTCACCTCGGCGCGTTTGCCCAAAAACCTCTGGGTCATGCGGTTGGCCCACTCGGAGAAGGTGTTTTGCGGACACACCCAGCCGCAGAAGGCGGTCCCAAGCGTGGAATAGGTCATAACCAGCATACTCGAAACCGCCAGCCAAAACCCCACCACGATGAAAAAATCTGAAAACCAGATCTGCCGGTCCAGCACCACAAAGGCGCCGGCGGCGGGGTCTATGCGAAACAGACCGGTGACGGGGATCAATATGGCGGCCAGCAGCGCCCCCCACTGCACGGCGCGCCGGTAACGGCGCAAACGCACACCGTCGGAGGCGGGACGCCCTGTCTCGACCGTCACCTTGATGCGGTTTAATGCCTGGTTGGCGCTTACACTCATAGCAATGCTATTTTAACATACGCCTTAACTGCCAGTGAGGCGTAAGGCGTGAGGAGTGAGGTGTATAAAACCGCTTCCCTCACGCCTCACTCCTCACCCCTCACTTGTTGTAACGCCTCACTCCTCACCGGTTTTCACCCTCACTCCCCTGTCGAGCGGGCTGACGGCGGTCAGTTGCGAGCGGTAGCGCTCCGCCTCGGCCGCGTTACCCGCCTCTCGTTCGAGCCGCCACAAGGCGCGCAGCGTCTCGACATGATCGGGACGCAGCTTGAGTATCGCCTGCAAGGCGGCACGCCTGTCTCTGCCCTTGGCAAGGACCTGCGGCAGCGAGGCATACATCGCATCGGCCAGCGCAAAGGCAATCCAGCGGTCACGGGGATTCGCCTCATAAGCAAGACGCAGCAACCGCGCACCCTCGTCACTGCCGCGTAGCGTCGCAAGCCAGCCGCGCGTGGCCAACTCATTTCCCGCGTAGCTGCGCTCAAACTCGGCCATATCTGACATCGCGATATGCATCTCACTCGCGGCCTGTTCCAGTGTCGGGCGTTGTCGCAGCAATTCCTCTATAATGTTTACAAGATCCATTTCTCCGCTGTAACGGGCACGGGGCAGGCTATACTCAATGCGTGGAGCCCATTCGTCTTGCACCGGGCCGGTTTCGGCGTTTATTCGCCCCCAGTAACGGCCCAGCCAGGTCCACGCGCCTTCACCGCCGGTCACCCGCGACTGTGTTTCGGTATTCATACGGTTGAGGTTGGCGAGCATGGCCGGCGCACCACCTATCGCCTCTGTTGCGCCAACCAGCGCCAGGCGAAATCCGTCCATGAAGATCACGGCGTCCGGATACACGCGCGCGAAGCTGCGCAGCACCACGGCAAGCGACCCGGCGTCGAACTGATTGAGCGCGATCCATTGTACAAACAGACCGCCCTCATTGAGGCGTGCCTTGGCACGGGCGAACTGCTGTACCGAGAGCAGCGTGCTGTGACCGACCAGATCGGGGTGAAACAAGTCGCCGACGATGACATCGTAATGCCCGCTGCCGGCGCGCAAAAAACGCCGCGCATCATCGCGCACGATGCGGGTAGCGGCAGCGACGCCTTGATTGAGAGGCGCAAACCAGGGCATGGCCTCTATCACCCCCTGAGACACTTCCACGGCGGTGCGTTGCAGATCCGGAAACGGCAGGGAACCGGACGCCGAGATACCCGTGCCCAAACCGAGAAACAGCACGCTGCGCGGCGCGGGGTGCAGCAACAGCGGCAGCCGCGCCTGGTTTTGCTGCACGATCACAGCGGCCTGATCGGTCGCCGCATCCATGCGCTGCATGTCGGTCAGCAAGACGCGCTGACCATCGGCGCGTTCCACGACCTGAGTGATGGAGAGCGCATCCTCGTGACGATACACGTCATGACTCCCCGCCTGCGCCTTGGGCAACAGTTTTGCAATCTCCGGTAACTCCCGCACCGGCCAACCCAATACTGCGAGTGTGAAAAATCCCGTTGCTACTACAACAGCTTTTAGAGCAGAGCCTCTGACCCACACCAGGCCGCACACCAGCAGCACCGATGCAGCGATCAGCAGCGTGCCGGGCGCGCCGAACGCCGGGATCAACACCCCGCCTGCGAGCAGCGCGCCCAGCGCCCCGCCCAGTGCGTTGACGCCATACAACCACGCGCCGCTTTGTACTACCCACGAATCTGCGACCGAAGGGCGCTCTGACTCCCCTTCTCCCGCTGGGAGAAGGTGGCCCGAAGGGCCGGATGAGGGAGAGACCGCACAGTTCATGGACATCGTTCGCGACATCGAGGTCGTGCGGTCTCGTCCGGCGCGCGCGCTGATGAGCGGCAGCCACGCGCCCAACGCAAGGGTTACCGGCAGGGTGAGTGCGGTCAACGCGAGCCCTTGCAGGGTAAGCGCCTGGAGTAGTGAGTCAAACCGACCCTGCTCCGCCCAAGCCGAGATGATGGGCACTCCCCATAAACTGGTGACTGAAAACAGCACGGCGATGACGGGTAGGGAACTCAACCAGAACCTGTCCCTCATATACCTTGCGAGCAGGCTGCCCAAACCTATGCCGAGCAAAAATATAGCGAGGATCAGCGCCATAACATACTCGGTGCGCAGCAGAATCATGCCGAACAAGCGTATCCAAGCGATTTCCAGCATCAGAGCCGCAGCGCCCACACCTGAATAGGCCAACAAGGTTAATAAATCGGGGCGGGCGTCTGTTGTCACACCTTGCGGCGAGCTACGCGCCGGTGCGACGGTGGAGAGTAGCCCTGCTCCCAGCGCAATCAGCAGTCCTATCGACGCAACGACGTCTATCGCCTGAGCCCAGCCCCAAGCCGGTAACAGCCAAAGCGGTAACAAGGCGCCCGCGACACCGCCGCAGGTGTTCGCCCCGTAGATCTCGGCGAGTGTCAGCGGAGTGGGCGCCAAGACCTTGAGCATCAGCGGGAAGGTAACGCCCATCGCCAGAGCAGGAAGCGCCAGCACCAGCAGCGTCACCGCACCCTGCAGCAGGTACCAGCCGTTCAGGTCTAGCTGCACGGCGAGACTGCCGGCTGTGCCGTCTAGCAGACGCAGTAATTGCGGCAAGGCGAGCGCGAACAGCGCGACGCCCCCTTCCAGCACGGCAACCACGCGGAGTGGATTGCGCAACCTCAAGGATAACCGCTCGCCCAGCACGCTCCCAAAACCGAGCCCCAGCATGAACGCCGCCACCGTAACGACGACGCCGAAGATGCTCACCCCGAATTGCACCGTCAACATGCGCGCCCACAACACTTCGTAAGCGATGCCTGTCATGCCGGAGAAGGCGTAAAGGATCAGTAAGGCCCAAGGCCAGACGCGAGTAGCACGCATTTATATTTGGAGACCGAGTTGGCCAGGAAGGGTGTGAATTTGTCTCACCTACTTACGACCGAATTCATTCGGCCTGCAGCTCTCGCTCACAAAACTCAAAACGGATAAAACCACACAATCGCCACCACCGCATGCACGATCGCCAGCGTCACGCTGATACCCGCCATCACCATGTGAGGGATAAAAACCTGCTTTCCATACAACGCCATGGCGATGCCCAGACCCGCCGTCGTCAATATACTGATAAGCAGCGCCAGCCCCATCAAGAACAGGATCTGGTGTTTCTTTCTCGTCTCCGCCTGCTGCTTTTCTAGCTGGCCTAGTTTGGCCCGATCCTCTTGCTGCACAAACTCCTGAATTACTGCCTCATTACTTCGATCTGCGGCCAATGCCCGGTCGAGCGGGGATAGCGGACATAACAACGCTGCAATCAACGGCAACGACCAAGTGCTCCTCATGCGCTCAGATCACTCGTCACGGTCGGACTCTGCACTCGACGCGCGCTTCGCGTTGCGCCAATACAACCATGCAGCAAGGCCGATGGGCGCGAGCACGCCGGGAACCAAAAACAAGAAGATGTACCATAAGGTATCAATCGTAACATGCAGATAGCGGTAACTATCGAGGGCATAGGCCGCTCCCGGCGTGAGCAGCCCGCAGTATAAGGCAAACTTTTTCATGGATCCTGTCTAGGGCGCGCTTTGCACGCAACGAAAACCATAAAAATCCGAGGCGTAATTCGGCAGTGAGTAGTTGCGGTGGTAGGCCGCCGTAGAAAACGGATCACTCTTCCACGACCCGCCGCGCATAACCTTGTAGCGCTGATCCGTCACTACCAGGTCTACTACCTTAAGGCTGCGGTCTTCCGCTGAGGTCGCCTTACCGCGCTTGGCCTTGAACAAATCCTCCGGCGCGGTGCTCCCGGGATACGGCACAAAATCATCCGCCGTCCACTCACTGATATTGCCGGCGAGATCCATCACCCCAAACGGGCTCGCGCCCCGCGGATATGCAGTGACCGGCGTGGTCGCCCCCACGTTGTAGTAAGTATTAAGCCGTGTCCCGTCCATTTCGTTACCCCAGGGCCAGCGCCGTCCGTCCGCCCCGCGCGCGGCCTTTTCCCACTCCGCTTCGGTCGGCAGGCGCTTGCCCGCCCACTGCGCGTATTTTTCGGCATCATGCCACGACACCATCGTCACCGGGTGCAACTCCTTACCCTTGGGGATCATCCCCCCCACCCAGTTTTCCGGTGGGCGATGCCCGGTCGCGACTACAAAGCGGGCATATTGCGCATTCGTCACCGGGTACTTGTCAATGCGATAGGCAGGCAGCGTCACGCTGTGTTGCGGCCGGTTTTGCTCGTCGGCGCGCTCGTTGTCGGTACCCATGATGAACGGCCCTGCCGGAATGAGCAGCGTCGTATCCACTTCAGCCCATTGCGCCGGAGTAAGCAATTGCTCGACTTGTTCAGGCGTGTACAGCCCGACCGCCACTTTCGCCTCACCGGTGCGCCGCATGGCGTCCTCACCCGCCGCGCGAATGCGCGTGGCTTCTTGCTTCAAGTCGTACGTCGCCTTGCCTCGCATCTCGGCCATGCGGTTGGCGCCGAGCTGGATTACATGAATACTCCCGCCTATCATGGCCAGCGCCACGCAGGTCACTAAGGTGGCTATCAGATAACGCTTGCGCTTCGCGCGCTCCGCCGCTGTCAGCGCGGGTCTGCCGGGTAATGTCGTACTCATAACGCCAACCCAATCAAGGCTGGTAGGGCTTGCCGGTCAGCTTTTCGTACTCGGCCTTACGGGTTTCCACCAGATACCAGTCCTTCACCTTCAGGCTCGCCATATAAGCGGCGAGCGTACGCCTGTCCTGTTCAGGCAGGTGCGCGTAGGAGGGCATACGGTATTGTTTTTTGAGGCGAGAGGGCAAGATCGTCTGCGGGTCGGGCGCGGAGAAATAGACGTAAAACCACGCTTCATCGCGCAGCGAGCCTATCCCATCCAACGCCGGCGCGGGCACCGACTCGAACATGTTGCGCACCGTCCAGAGCGTATGGCAATTCTTGCAGCTCAGGCTGCGGTATAAATCTGAGCCCTTGCGTGCAAGTTCGGGAGTAGCGGTACTGTAAAACGGGATGCCGGGGTCCTGCTGCGCGGGCAGACCTAATTGCCACAAACCCCTGCCAACCGCATACAGTACCAGCGCGGCGATGATCCCGAGCACCCATTTCTCACCTCCGCGCATCGCCTGCCAGCGTCCTCTAGTGATGCCCGCTTAACTCCTCGCGCCGCTTAATCTGCTGCGCGATCACTTCCCGGCTCTTGGCGTATTCCTCCGGGCTCATCCGCTCCCTGTCATCCTCCGTGAACATCACGTATTTGATGTCCTCATCGAATTGCTCATTGCGCATCGCCCAGCGTATCCCGAACACCACAGCGATCAGAATCAGCCCGCCGACCACCAGCCACAAGTAAATCGTCCAGCCATCAACTAAAAAATCCGTATTCATAGTTCCATCCTCCTATCGTGAAGCCATCCCTGGCGTTACCTCAAGCTCTTCTATAAGCACCGGCCGCTTCGCGGCTCACCCTAAAACAGATAACCACCCAACAACTGCAACGAACCCATGATCACCGCGACCACAATACCCAGAAATATCCAGGCAAACAGCCACTTCTCACCGGTCTTCAACCCTTTGACATTTTTCCCCGCCATAAATCCAATCACAATGGTGGAAAAAAATATGATCGCGAGCAGCATGAAGAAAAACACCCCGATGCTGAATTCCTGACTGTAAACACTATCCACCCCCCTGTCCATGGCAAGCGGATTTTGTGTCTGTACAATCATGGTCCGATTTACTGATAAATCCATAAGTAAGGCCACACTTACCGATACGTCCCCCCCTATGTAGGGGGCGGGACAGGGTGGGGGTAGATAAAAACGCGGTGTTTACTCAGAAGTCACAAAGACGACCTGTCGTCTTTGTGACTTCTGAGTAACGACATAGAGCTGATAACACGCATCTCAGTGAATCTAAACCCCTAAAAAGACAATGCCGCTACTGAGAGCGGCATTGTTGTTCTTGGTTTGCGGCTGCGTGTTATTTTTTCTTCTTATACAGGTTAGGTGCGTAACGGTCTACGATAAAGCTGTAGAGCACTGGCACCAGCAAGGCCACTAACGTTACTCCGGCCAGAACCAGCGGCGGATTGTCCAGATCTATCATGCTACTCTCCTCTTTTGACCATGCACGCTCAACTCGGCAATCTCGGCGTCGCTCAACATGCGCTCGTTACCATGACGCGGTTGCACCGTATAGGGTGGCAGCCGCTTTACTACTATCATTACCGCCAGGCAGAAATAGATCACGTAAAAGATGTCGATAGTATATCCCTTATCCCACCAGGGCTGTTGACGCACAATGCTGCCGTCGGGACGGACATTCCCTTCAAAGTTGGCAAGGACGAGCCTATCGCCCAGAACGGTATAGTCTTCCAGAATGGCGTTTTTCGCCTGCAGGTCCTGGATGAGCGGCTTCAATACACGCAGGTCATCCATTTCTACGGGGTGTTGTATCAGTTGAGTCTTGTGCTTTGATTTACTACCCACCTCTTTGACAAGATAGTCCATGCGGGCCTGATCATTCGGCAGGGCCTGCACTTCGGGGCTATCCATCGCAGCGATATACTCCTGATAGATCGCTGCGGTAGGGCGCTGGCCCCACAAGGGAAAGGTAATAAGGTATGCGGATATGATGGTCAGCACCAGCAGATACACCACCGGCTGAGGCAGACGGTTGTTGTTCTCGGTGATGCCGCCCAGGCTTTCGGACTCCCATATCTCCATGGCGGTCTTGTTGCTTTCATCATCCGTGAGGGTACGCAGCGGGTTGTCAAATCTCCAGGCCATGACACATCCTCCTACTTTAAGTTCAAGACAAAGTCTATCAAGTAACGAATCTCGCTGTTGCTCGCATAGGCGGGCACCTCGGGCGGCGTCACGCGCTCGCCACGGCGATATTCCAGAAACTCCCTGCGCCAGCCCGCATAGTTAATCTTGTTGCCGTTGGCGTCGGTCTCGCCCCACAGGTAATCAAAGCGCGGCATGATGGAGTGCGGCTGCACCAGGCGTGGATTGAAGAAGTGCATCATCATCCACTCCTTGGAGGAGTTGCGCGAACCGACATGCAGCAGGTCGGGCGCCTTGCGGTCGGAGCCAAATGCGGTGGGTGACTCACCGTTGAAGTCGCCCAGATAAGGCGGTGCGCCGAAGTATTGGAAGTCCTGAGTCTGCTCGGGCAGTAAAGTGTGGCACCACCAGCAGCCCTCCCGCACGAAGATGACCTTGCCCGAACCGGCATAGTGGGCGTTGGCGTCACCGGCCGCGGTGAGCACCGCATCAGGCGTCCAGCCGTGGGTGACGCTGGCGTTCTCTATATAGGGGTAAGATTTACCCTCGTAGTCGCCGTTCTTAACCAGGAACACGGCGCCCTGCGTCTCGCTTGCCTCATGGATTTTACCCTGTTCAACGCTCAACTCCGCACTGCCGGCACCGAGCACCTTCGGATGCTTGATGCCGCTGGGGAAGGGTGCGCCGGGACGGAATACGTAAGCGTACACCGGGTCCATGTCCGCGCCCGAGGCCGGGTCCTTATTCAACAAAACCTTGGTGGGTGCGGCGTGACCCCTGAGGCGCGGATCGCTGAAGCTAAAGCCGCTGTTGGCCCCGTAGGTCAATTGCTTGTCGAGCGCGAGCGCCGTAGAGCCCACCGAGAAGATGTTGAAGCTCGGCATCACCAGCGTGATGAACATGGACAAGCTGAGTGCTGCACCGAACATCACGGCGCCGATTCTATACTCTCTAAAGGCCACGTCTATACTCCCTTAAGCAAATTAATTCATCTCCGCAGCTTGCTGCGGGCGCAAAGCGATGGGGTTTCCACAGGGAAGAGGCGCAGATCTTCCCTTTGGTCGCCCGCGCGTTTTTCAGACCGCGCGGAGCGAAATCCAATTGGCTATCGTTCGTAGGCCAGCTCATGCACCATGCGGCCGGCCGGCACTATGGTGCCCTCACGCGCCGTCATATACATGTTATACAGCCACACGCAGTTACCGAGGAATACCAAGGTACCGCCAAACCAGCGCGCGATCATGTACGGGTGCTCGGCGACCACGATATCAATGTACGGCACCTCGTAAATCTTGCCCGCGCCCTGAATCAGGCCCGCGATGGTCATTGAGATCCAGTAGATCGAAAAGCCGATCAAAAGCATCCAGAAGTGGAAGTTGGCGAGGGCCAGGGAATAGAGCTTACGCTTCATGATCATCTGCAGGCCGTAGTACACGGCGGCCACCTCAATGAAGGTGGAGAAGCCGAGCAGTGCGAGGTGCGCGTGCGCCACGATCCAGCCGGTGCCGTGGATGTACCAGTTGATCGAGCGTGTCTGCTGGAAGCCGCCCTGCATGTTGAGCGGAATGGCGAGCAGCACGCCGGTCACCGTGAAGCGCACCTCGATGTTCTCCACGAACATGTTCCACTTGCCCTGCATGGTAAGCAGGATATTGGATACGAAGGCGATCGCAGGCACCAGGATCAGCACGCCCTCCACCGAGGCGAATGACTTCAGCCACTCGGGCAACGGCGCGGACATCAGGTGATGCGCGGCGGGCGTGGAGTAGAAGATCACGATGGACCAGAAGTGCAAGTGGCCGATACGATGCGAGTACAGCGGGTTGCCGGTGATTTTGGGGATGGTGTAGTAGGCAATGGCCGCGGCCACGGGGGTGATCCACAAACCGAGAATGTTGTGTGCATTCCACCAGGTGAGGTAGGCCTCGGTCAGGCCGGTGAGGTGGAAGTACTCCGGCAGGTTGCCTACCAGCAACACGATCATGAGCATGAAGATTGAACCGGCGAAGAACCAGTTGGTGGTGTATATGCCCTGGGTACGGCGTTTGGCGATGGTCATCCAGACATTGAGCGACACGGGGATCAGCACGCCAAACAGCAGGATGAGATCTATGGGATAGATAAAGTCGGAGTATTCACGCCCGGAGGTCATTCCCATCCACATGGTGATCAGGCCCACAGCCAGGCCGATATTCCAGTTCATGCAGCTCCACAGCGCGAGCTTTTCCGACCACAACTTGGTATTGCCAAGCGCCGGGGTGATGTACATCATCGCGGCGGCGAAGGCCATCGAGATCCAGCCGAAGATCACCGCCATTACGTGCACCTGGCGCATCTTGCCGAAGGCGAAGTACTCATAGCCGGTTACCCAGTCGGGGAAGGCCAGCTTGGCGGCATTGAAAGAGCCCAAACCCGTGCCTATGATAAACCAGACGATGGCCGAAAAAGAAAAGAACAGCGTCGCGGTGCCCGGCGGGATGTCTTCGCTCTTGGAAAACAGATATTTGGTCAACATGCTAATACCTCATCAAACTCGAAATCTGTAGCGTGCGCCGCGCGCGCGCCCCGTAAAATAATTTTAGTTATATTTAGGCCTAATTAAGACCGGCGCTTACTTTTTTGCCGGCATCGCGCAGCACGGCTTGATCAGCCCGCGGTTACCGACCTTGCCGCACACCTTGCAGGGGATCATCAGATACCATGCTAGCCACATGCTGGAGAAGGCGGCGACCATGCTAAAAACTGCGGCGATTATTGCTAAAAGACCCATTTGCTAGCTCCGTGCGCTGTTAGTTTCGACTGCATAAATTTAGGGGTACCTTGCTGCAAGACAGCCTTAGTGATGACCGCCGCCCTGGCTCACTTTGGACATCTTATCATGACCATATATGGCGGACAATAAGATCCATATAAAGGCGAAACCGAACACCAACATGGTCCAGGTCATAAAGCCGTTGAAGTAACCGAACGGATTGTAAGAGTTCCAGCCGCCCCAGTCGCCAAAGGCGCCACGGCCCAGATTGGCCATGAGATAAATACCGAACACGCTGCCGTTACCCATCCCCACCACCATGCCGACCACCAGGCTAAGTATCAGGGATTTTCTCACCATGCTGACCGACTTCGCCATATCTCTCTCCGCTCTTGGACTTGAATTAAATGTTCACAAAGCGCCCAAACCAGGGGCTTGCCGTTAATTTGTATAATTTACATCAGGTCGCGTTATAATTTCAACACCTGATATGAAAGAAATTGTCGTTTATTTAATCGCGGCCATCGCCGGGCTGACCATACTGGGGTATTCGGTGCATATGCTGATCGGCGGGCTGGTCAGCAGGGCCACGGAATACACTGTGATTGCGCTCGCCGTTTTAATTGGGGTAGCTGTGCTTGGCTTTCTCGCCTGGGATGTGGTGAAGAGGCGGGTGAGAAGTGAGGAGTGAGGGGTGAGGGGTGAGGGGTGAGGGGTGATAGCTTTTTACTCCTTACTCCTCACTCCTTACGCCTAACTCCTCACCTTTTTCTAACTCCTCGCCCCTCACAGCTACTTGTAAACCGTCAAGGCCTCTCGCACCTCTTTGAATGTCGCGGCATCTTGAAACTGTCCGCGGTGGAAGATGAATTGCCTCGGTTGGCCCAAGACGTCCTTGCCGGAAAGCCCGATGGATTTCCCTTGGGTGTCGCTGTAATAACGGACGTCTTTGACCAGTTGCACTCTCTCGCCGTTACGCAACTCCAGGCGCACCTGCTCGCGGCTGATTTCGATCGCCACCGGGGAGGTGGGCAGCCACATCAGGCGGGTTTTAAGAATACGGTTGGCGCCCGCGATGAAGAAAAACGAGGCCATAAAAAAAAGGATATAGGCCACGGACGGGTTCTCGCCATACCCCAGCTTGAGACCGAGCAGCCCGAGCACGACGACGGTGGGCACATATAACAGCAAATCCCACAACACTCCCTGCCGGTCCTGCCGCAGGACGTAGCGGGTGACGCCGCTCATCGCTTAGCGGTTGCCGCGGGGAGCACGCGGCTGAGCTGCGCCTCGAGTTCGCCATACATGACCCGTCCGGCCTGTACATAACGCACCGTCTGTTTTTGATCTATCACGTAGGTCCAGGGGTCGCCCATTATGCCGAAGGCCTTGAAGGCCTGCGGGTTTTGGTACTGGTCTATGTGCATAAACAGCACCCGCGGCTCATACTTGCTCATCATGGCCTTGAGCATCTGGAGCTGCTGATCACAGGGCGTGCAGTGACCGGGGGTGGCGAAGGCGAGCACGATGGGCTTGCCGGTCTTGAGCGCCTGATCGAGCGAGTATTGATACATGCGCGCGTCGGGATAGCGGTAGGTGGTGATCTTGCTAAAGTCGCCGCCCACGTCGGCCAGGGTCTTGGTGGCGATCGGCGGGGCCTGCATGCCGACGCCCACCCTCGGCCCAAAGTCGCAGGCCGTCAAAAGAACTACGAGGCAGAGCGTGAAGGCTCCGTAGCGCGCGCGCATCATGGCTTTGCGCTCTGCGGCTCGCTCCAGCCGCGCGCGGTGCGGAACAGGTTGTAGGCCCAGATGAGGTTGGAGAGCAGCACCAAACTGCCGAACATCCCCACCGAGATCATAAACGGACGCACGATTTTATTGACCTCGTCAATGTCCATGGTTTCGCTGGCCAGACCGCCCAAACTCCCCGCCATGACAAAGGACAGGACCATGCCGAGCAGGCCGAAGTTGTGGACCCAAAAATGAATGTTGACCAGGCGCAGGCTATAGATGTTGCGCCGGACGATGCGCGGCACGATGTAATACACCGCCGCGAATATCGCCATCTCGACCCAGCCCAGCAGGTTCAGGTGGCCGTGGCCGAGCATGATGAGATGGGCGTGCGGCCTGTGGTTGATGAAGTCGCGCAGTTTGGGGAGCATGCCGACCACTACGCCCCAGGAGAAGCCGATGATGCTGTAAATCACGCAGGCCGCAATAAACCATAAAATGTAACGGCGGTACTGTGTGTCCTGGCCGAAATTCTCATTCACGGGGAGGGCGCCTTTTCTGTCGCGTCTCCCTGTTGCCCGGGGGGTTTGGTGCGGATGTCCTGGTATTTATCCTTCCAGCCTTCAGGGGCCCACATCTTGACCATGCTGTCTATGAATCCTGAGCTTTCCGGCGGCGGCTCGCGCGCCATAGACGAACCTTGTTCCGCCTTGAGTTCGGAGAGAAACATGGCGATGTCGTGGATGTCTGCGGAGGGAAGGGCAGTAGTGTAGCCCGCTTCTCTGCCGGGGGCGTGATCCATGGTCGTCGTTCCATAAGTCAACTCCGGCCGCCTCAGGAAATTCTCTATCCACTCCGCGCTGCGGCGCGAACCGATACCGTCCAGTACGAGGCCGTTGTTGGTGCCGTTGCGCATCGCGCGGTGGCAGGCGGTGCAATTGGCTTCGCGGAATAATTTTGAGCCGCGCAGGCCTTCCGCGGTGGAATCAAAGGAGCTGCGCGAGGTGAACATCGGCTCCTTCATGTGGCTGCGCACGGTCTCGAGCACGATGTAACCGATCACCGCCAACACCAGAAACGCACCGAATACGGCAAACAGCACGCGTTCGCCGGGTTTGAGGGATTGTTTAGGCTTCGTCGTAGGCAGTGTCACGGTTAACCTTGCACATCGGCAGGTAGAAAAACAAAAGGGCGGGGATGTTTCCCCCGCCCTTATGGGACTTGCGTCCCTACAACAAGTTCAAAAACTCAACTCTAAGGCGAACGCGCTTTCAGCGGCTATTCGTGCGCGGCGCCGGCGGTATTCGGCGGTATTTGGTGAGGCTGACGCGAATTGCCCATGGAGATAGGCGGCGCGCTGGTCAGGTAGGCGGCGACATTGTAAATGTCTTCATCCTTGAGCTTGCTCGCCACGGCGCGCATCTGCGCCAGCGGGTCGTTGGCGCGGCTGCCATCCTTCCATTTCTTCAACTGATTTACCAGATAGACGTAACGCTGTCCGCCGATGACGGGGTAGATCGGCAGGGCACCGCGCCCGTTGAACTGGTGGCAGCTGCTGCAGGCCGGTACGCCTTGGGCCGGAATACCATAGAGCACGATGCCCTTTCCGAGATGACGCTCACCGACCGGTACGGTGCCGGCCGTCTTGATCTCGTCCAGATTAGAGGCCGAGGCGAGCGCATCGTGATGCACGCTGGACTCATAGGCGGCGATGTCGGCCTTGTCCTGATCGGAGAGGGCCTTGGCGACACCGTTCATGACACCCATGGTGGTGTCGGTCCGGAGGTCTGCGGCGAACTCATAGAGCTGCTTTCTGATGTAAGTAAAGCCTTGGCCGGCCAACCGGGGGGTACCCATATTGTCATCGCCCAGACCTTGCTCACCGTGGCAGGACATGCAGGGCGGGGCCTCGCCTTTCCCTTCGTTGAAGATCTTTTTCCCGGCCTCGAAATTACCGACCAGCCTGAGCGCCTCGCCCGGCATGGGCATAGGAGGCGGAGTGGCGGGGGCTACGACCTCCGGTGGGGTGGGGGTTGCCATGGCCTCCGGATTTTCCGCGGGGACGGGGGGGGCTACTACCGCCGGAGCGGGCGCAATTTCACCCGCCGGGGCCGAACCGGCGGATTCCGGGGCTGCCGGTGCTTGCTCAACGGCCGGGGCAGACGTGACGCCCGGATCTTCTGACCAAGCTTGATTTGCCGCGACCAAGGCCAAGGCCGCAAGCGATGCCTTAATTAACCGACGCATAATGAATCCTTCCTCCATATCACGATATTATAAAAGCTTCTCCGCAGAAACCCCGCCGCATCGCTTACCGGGCCTTAACCCCTCGGCAGCGCTAAGGTTACTTAGAGGAGTTTTTCTTGGCCGTCTTGTATGCAGCGAAGAGCACGACGAGTACGACTGTTATGATAATGCCGTACAAGCTCAGTACGTCACCCGTGCTGTATTCCACGGAATCTTTGGCCAAATCAACAGATAAGTCGAACAAACTACACCTCCCTCTATGCGCCCCACCGGGCATGCCATGGCTGGTAATTCAGAGTCTATAGTTAGATATTATGCCATGAGATTTTGGCGACATGCAATAAGCCCGCAGACAAGAATCCGTATGTCTGCGTTACCGGGCAGGAATAGAGTATTATTTAATCTTAGATCCAGCTAAACCGACTTAGCCATTGCCTAATCATCACAGCGGCTATCTGGAAAGCAAACCCTCACGATCAACTATACTCGGATGGATATTAGAGATTTCGTCGTCGTCATCATCCTGTTCATCTTTGCCGACATCATTTTTTATGTCGTGGTGATGAAGGGTTTGATGGTCAAAAGCATTGTCAGCAAGACTCCGGCCGAGGAGCGGCGCGACAACCCGCGCCAGGAGGGCCCGGCTTACACGGTCGAACTGCGCCATGCGACGCCCGCGCGGCTGGAGAGGCCTATCAGTCTGTTCTCGGTAGGCGGCCAGGTGAGCCCGGCTGAAACAGTGCAGGATTTGGGTGTGGTGATGCGTCACGAGTTGGCGTACCTCAGCGTGCAGAACTTTCGCTTTGTCCCGCCGCACGACTTGATGGTGGGTGAGCCCGCGCGGCTGGAGCTTCAGCTTACCCAGAATATCGTCGAGCCGATCACCCGGGCGATCAATCACGCCTCCCCCGCCAAACTCACTACCCTGAAGATCGGCGCGCACCTGATCGCCGGGCTACGCGGCGACGGCTTTCGGATCACCCCGGTCGCCCACGAGGAGCAGGGGCTCGGCGTTCAGTCCACCCTGCAATGGGCGTGGAACGTGCTGCCTCTTAAGTCCGGTGACAGGAGTCTCGATCTCGACCTCACTTTACGGCTCAAGATCCCGAGCGGTGAGGAAACGAGGGTTTATTCCTGGCCGGAGTGTAAGGTCAGGGTCGAGCCCAATGCCTATTTTGTCGCCAAAACCTTTATAAAAGGCCGCTGGAAGGCGTTATTCGCAGTTACGGCCTTGCTGGCGGCGGGCTTCTATGTCTGGCTGCGCGGGTAATTGTCTCTTTATCGTGTGTGAGGCGTAAGGCGTAAAATGCTGTTCCCCTTACTCCTCACCCCTCACGCCTCACACCTTACTGCGTAGCCCCTACGTGCAACACCAACCCCTCCACATCCTCCGCACCGTGTTCGGCTACGAACACTTCCGCGCGCCGCAGGACGAGGTCATCCGCGCCCTCATGGCGGGCAGCGATGCACTGGTGCTCATGCCCACCGGCGGCGGCAAGTCGCTCTGTTTCCAGATTCCGTCTATCGTGCGTCCGGGCACAGGCGTTGTCGTCTCGCCGTTGATTTCGCTCATGCAGGACCAGGTGGCGGCGCTCAAACAGGCCGGCGTGCGTGCGGCATTTCTCAACTCCACGCTCGATGCCGCCACAGCGCGCGCGGTCGAGCAACAGCTCCTGCGCGGCGAGCTCGACCTGCTTTACGTCGCGCCCGAGCGCCTGATGACCGAGCGCACGCTCGACCTGCTGGCGCGGTCGAACATTGCACTGTTCGCCATCGACGAGGCGCACTGCGTCTCGCAGTGGGGCCATGACTTCCGCCCCGAGTACATTCAGCTCTCGGTGCTGCACGAGCGCTTCCCCGGCATCCCGCGCATCGCCCTCACCGCCACGGCCGACGAGCCCACGCGGCGCGAGATCATCGCGCGCCTGGGACTCGAAAACGCGCGCATCTTCATCAGCGGCTTCGACCGCCCCAACATCCGCTACCGTATCGCCCAGGCGGATAGTGGCGGCGGCAGCGCGCGCGAACAACTGCTGCGCTTCATCCGCACCGAACACGCGGGCGAGGCCGGCATCGTCTATTGTTTATCGCGCAAGCGTGTGGACGAAATCGCCGCCTGGCTCGAAGCCCAAGGCCTGGACGCGCTGCCCTATCACGCCGGGCTTTCCGCCGAGGTGCGCGAGCGCAACCAGTCGCGCTTCATCAACGAGGAAGGCGTCATCATCGTCGCCACCATCGCTTTCGGCATGGGCATAGACAAGCCCAACGTGCGCTTCGTCGCGCACCTGAATCTGCCCAAGAGCATCGAGGCCTATTACCAGGAAACCGGCCGCGCCGGGCGCGATGGCCTGCCCGCTGATGCATGGATGATCTACGGCCTGCAGGACGTCATCACCCTGCGCCAGATGCTGGAGACCGGCGCTGCGGACGACACACACAAGCGCGTCGAACGCCACAAGCTCGACGCCATGCTGGGATTATGTGAGATCACGACCTGCCGCCGCCAGGCTCTGCTCGCGTATTTCAGCGACCCGCTGCCCAAACCCTGCGGCAACTGCGACACCTGCCTGGAACCGCCCGAAACCTGGGACGCCAGCGTGCCCGCGCAGAAGGCGCTCTCCTGCATCCACCGCACCGGACAAAGATTCGGCGTGAACTATCTGGTAGACGTGCTGCTGGGCAAAGCCGATGAGCGCATCCAGCGCTTTGGCCATGACCAGATCAGCACTTTCGGCATCGGCAAGGATTTGGGCCAGCAAGAATGGCGCGGCGTGTTCCGCCAGCTCATCGCGCGCGGTCTGCTCGCCGTGGACCTCGAAGGCCACGGCGCACTTAAACTCGGCGACGCCTGCCGCCCCGTGTTGCGTGGCGAAAAGCGCGTCATGCTGCGCCGCGAAACCAAGCCCGAAAAGACCAAGAAAACCAAAACCACGCGCGCAGCGCGCGGCCCCTTCAGCCAGGAAACCGACCAGCGTCTGTGGGAAGCGTTACGCGCCCGCCGCCTGGAAATCGCCAAGGCGCAAGGCGTACCGCCCTACGTCGTGTTCCACGACGCCACCCTCACCGAAATGATCGCCCGCCGCCCGCAGACGCTGGAAGAACTCGCGCATATCACCGGCATCGGCGAACGCAAACTCGCCGCCTACGGTGAGGATTTTCTCGAAATCATCCGCGCGCACGCGCGCGATGACGACAAGGACGCCGCCGTCAGCGACACCGCCGCCGAAACCCTGCGACTGTTGCGGCTCGGCCTGGACATCCCCGCCATCGCCACCCGCCGGGGCCTGAAAGAGAGCACCCTCTACAACCACCTCGCACTAGCCATCACGAGCGGCGAAATCAAACTGCGTGAGGTCGTGCCGCTGGATGAGGAAGAACTAACCCGCATCCGCGCAGCCCTGCACGCCAACGGCGGACAGGCGCTCAAGCCGGTGTTTGAGACATTGGGTGGGCGGTATTCTTATGGGATGTTGCAGTGTGTGCGGGCAGCGGAATAAGGTGCCTCAGCGGAATGTGTTAATGCAATATCTGATCACGTGTGCTTTTTGATTGGTAGTATCCCTCACTATGGTTTGCCATAATCACCTGCATGGGCGAGATAGCCATCCAAAGCTCTATTGATGCCGCAAGGCTTGACGTCGGCAGTTCGCTTGAAGCGAACCGAAAATCCGAGCTCGGCCAGTTCATGACGCCTGCGGCAATCGCTACGTTCATGACGTCCCTTTTCTCCGCCACGACCAAGACAATACACCTGCTGGACGCCGGCGCAGGGGTGGGCTCGCTCACAAGCGCCTTCCTCGATCGTTTCCAAAGTTCGACAGCTTTGGTCGAGGCGTGGGAGATCGATCCATTATTGAAGATGCATCTGGCCGATATGCTGGCTTCGTATGCCCGCGCGGGATTGGCGAGCACGATTCATAATTCCGACTTTATCGAGGATGCGGTTTGGAATATCTCGATGGAGGGAGGCCAACGATTTACCCATGCCATCCTTAACCCGCCCTATCGAAAAATAAAGAGCGACAGTAAGTACCGCTACTTGTTGCGGGATGTGGGTATCGAGACGGTCAATCTCTATACCGCGTTTCTCGCGTTGGCTATCCTGCTCATGGAGGAAGATGGCGAGATAGTGGCCATTGTTCCAAGGTCTTTTTGCAACGGAACCTATTACCGCCCGTTTCGGGAGCAGTTACTGCAAAGCTGCGCCATCGAACATATCCATGTGTTCGAGGCAAGAAACAAGGCATTCAGCGACGATGATGTGCTCCAGGAGAACATCATCGTCAAGCTCAAGAAGGCCGGGACACAAGGTGCTGTAACGGTGAGCGAGAGTCACGACGCTACATTCAGCGATTACCACGCGCGTGCATTGCCATTCGGCCGGATCGTCAAAGATGGCGATGCGGAGCGTTTCATTCACATTCCTGTACTTGCCAATGCCGGTGATGGCACACACGGGTTGTTTAGCCATAGCCTGAAAGAACTCGGCATTGAGGTTTGTACCGGTCCCGTTGTTGATTTCAGGCTGCGGGGGCATTGCCGCCCGGAACCGGACCCCGGCACGGTCCCTCTGATTTATGCCCATCACTTTTCTGATGGGAAGCTTGTTTATCCAAAGACACACAAGAAACCGAATGCGATTCTGTTGGCGGAGGAAACCCGGAAATGGCTGATGCCAAAGGGCTTCTATGTCCTGACCAAGCGCTTCTCCAGCAAGGAAGAGCGCCGCCGGGTCGTCGCATTCGTGATCGACCCGAATGAACTGCCTGCGCCGTTCTATGGCTTCGAGAACCATCTGAATGTTTTTCATATCGCAAAACATGGCATGGACAAGGAAACCGCACTCGGTATGGCGCTGTTCCTGAATTCAACGGTCGTGGATTCCCATTTCCGGGTTTTTTCGGGCCACACGCAGGTGAACGCGACAGACCTGCGGCAGATGCGTTACCCGAGCCACGAGCAGTTGTTGGAGCTTGGCCGGCTGGCGACAGCGGAAGCCCGCGATCAGGCCGCTATCGACCGATTGATAAAAGAAGTCGAAACAAGATGGCAGTCAAAGTAAAACATATTCAGGAAGCGTTAACCGTTCTGAGCGAGCTGGGCATGCCCAATGAGCAGCTACACGAACGCACCGCCATCTGTCTGCTGGCGTTGCTGGACTTAACGAAGGACAGGGCCTGGAGCGATGCTCAAGACCCGAGACTGGGTATCCGCGCAATCCTCGACTTCGCGCGCAGCAAATACAAACGCCTCTACGCGGAGAACACCCGCGAAACCATCCGCGATGAAAGCATCAAGCCATTGGTATCGGCCGGCGTAGTCATGCACAACCCGGACGACACGTCCCGCGCCGTAAACAGCCCCAAGAACTGCTATCAGGTTGAGCCGGCCGCGCTCGCGCTTTTCCGCACCTTCGGGAAGAGAACATGGGGCGGAACATTAACCGCTTATCTCTCCGGGCGTCTGACGCTGGCCGATAAATATGCGCGCCATCGCGACATGGCCAGAATCCCCGTCCGGATCAAGGACGGGGAGACCATCACCCTGAGCGCAGGCGAACATTCAGAACTCATTCGCGCTATTCTCGAGGAGTTCTCGCCGCGCTTTGTTCCGAATGGCGAACTCATCTACGTGGGCGACACAGGCAGTAAATGGGGGGTACTTCGATCGAGACCTCCTTGGGTCGCTAGGTATTGATGTCGGCCAGCACGGCAGGATGCCGGACGTGGTGATTTATTTCCGCGAGAAGAACTGGTTGATACTGGCCGATGCGGTAACAAGCAGCGGCCCGGTAGACGGGCGCAGACATGCCGAGATATCCGAGCTGTTCAGGGACTCGACCGCGGGGCTCGTTTATGTCACGGCCTTCCCAAGCCGCGGCGAAGTCATGCGGAAATATCTGTCCGTGATTGCATGGGAAACGGAGGTGTGGAGCGCGGATGCACCAACGCATCTTATCCACTTCAATGGCAGCCGTTTCTTGGGCCCGTACTCAAAGTGAGAACATAAGCCCATGGCCGGATTCATATTACGTCTGTTGATTGTTGCGCTTGGGCTCTGGCTGGCGTCTGAGTTGGTGCCGGGCATAGAGGTGAAAGGCGTAGGGACGTTGCTCGGGGCGGCGCTGTTGCTTGGCATTGTCAATGCCGTGGTGCGGCCGGTGCTGATTATCCTGACGCTGCCTGCCACTGTCTTCACGCTTGGGCTGTTTCTGCTGGTGATCAATGCGGCGATGCTGGGACTGGTGGCGTGGATGTTCGACAACTTCACCATCGCGGGTTTCTGGCCGGCGTTGTTCGGCTCCATTGTCGTGAGCATAACCGGATGGCTCGCGTCGCACTTCATCGGCCCGCGCGGGCGGGTCGAGATCATCGTGGTACGGAATCGGTGATTTGTTTGATACCCAGATTTCATTCCATCCGGGCTACGTCGACAGGCTCGACGAGTCAAGCCATCAAAACTCGTATTCGATCTGCGCCCTGAGCGTATCGTTGGGGGCGGCATCGCTCACTCCATGCAGCCAGGCGGCGTTGTATTTAATCGCCCGGCGTCCTTCCAGGCCGATCTTGCCAAACACGGCTGGGCCGAAGCGATGGTTCTGTTCGCTCGCCGGATCCCAATCGTTCCACTTGCCCATCTCGCCAAAGCCCTGCAGGCCAAACTCGAAGGCCGGTTGCCAGCGGTATTTCACCTGCCACTGATAGCCGATTTCCGTATTGTGCGGCATATCCGGGTCATCCCCGCTGAATCTGCGTTCAAATAGCAGGTTACCGTTAAGCTGGAGTTTGTCGAAGTCGGTCTGCAGCAGCGGGCCAATCTTGAACTCGTATGGCGCACTTCTGTTACGCGGCACTTCAATCTCGGTAATCAGGCCCACATCGACAGGGTACTTGCCGGTCTCGGTGAGCTGAAACTTGTTTTCCCATTCCAGGGCGTCCAGCTTGGCGCCCTCGCCGCCTTGTTTTTCGTACTTGAGATACACTTCGGTAAACCACCGCTCGGTTGCGCCGTAGCCGAAGCCGAGCGTGGCCGCGCTTAATCGATCGCCGGCCGGTTGGCGGGCACTGCCGATTTTGAAATCGATTTCGCGCTCGCCGTACTCGACGGTCGGGAGAAAGATATAGTCAGCGGGACCAGCCAAAACGGGTCCGCATATCAACACGCTGAGCCCAAGGATGAAACTGCGTGCCTTCATGATACTGCTCCTGGTTGAAGTGATTTATTGGATGAGAGGCGTTTCGCCCACTGCATGCCGGCCGTGATCGCCGCCAGCGCAACCGCGTAGAAAACAATCTGCATGCCGGCGGGCCGGGCGTCATAACCCACCAGCCCGTGCAGCAGCACACCTAATGCCGATTCCGCGGGCAGCACCGCCGAGGTATCCCACAGGGGGGAGCCCAGGCTGGGCAGCAGATCGGCCTGAATGAGCAGGCGCGCCGATTGCGACGCCATACCGGCGGCCAGCAGCAGCACCAGGGCGCCGGTGGCGCTGAAAAACCAGCGCACGGGAATGCGCAGCAGGCCGGCATAGAGGGTACAGCCGACAGCCACGCCGGCCAGCAGCCCCAATGCGCCGCCCATCAGCGTGGCAAACGCCCCGTGACCATCCGCTGTGGTGATGCCATAGAGAAACAGCGCCGTTTCAGATCCCTCGCGCAGGACGGCGACAGCGATAATGATAAATAGCGTTGAGCATTCGCTGCTGCCGTCGCGAATTCCCTGTCCGACGTTGCGCGCCTGGGCGGCAAGCTCCTTGCCATGGACAGTCATCCAGATGCTGTGCCAGGCTAGCATCAGCACGGCAAGGACGAGGATGGCGGCGTTGAACAGCTCCTGTCCAAACCCGCTTGCCAGGCTGGCAATGGTGTCGGCGGCGCCTGCCACCACGATGGAACCGGCCAGCCCGGCAGCCAATCCCGCCCAGAGCCAGCGGTTGCGATTGGGGATACCGTTGGTGGCGGCAGCGAGGATGCCGATGATCAGGGCAGCCTCAAGGACTTCACGGAAAACGATCAGGGATGCGGCGAACATGATCTTGACTCCAGTTTATTGCGCAACGACCGTGCCTTGCGCGGTCTGCTCGTGAAACTCGCCCACGAATGAGTAGCGACCGGGGCTGAGCGGCCCAATGTAGAGGGTTGTGGAACTGTTGGCCGCAATCACTTTTTCGCGGTTAAGCGCGTGGCTCTCGAATTCTTCCGCCGTACTGTCCTGGTTTACGACAGTGAGCTTGATCTTCTTGCCCGCCGGCACAATGAGTTCCGCAGGCTGAAAGCGGTGGTCACGAATCGTGAGGGTGAAGTCGGCATCAGCTGCAGTACTGGCGATTGGAAGCAGCAGGACGGCGGTTAGTAAATATTTCATAGGGGACCTTTCTTCCTTCATCTCAATAAGTAATGACTAAATGATAATCATTCTTGATTATAAATGCAAGTAGTTCTCATTGAAGGAGCACATGGAAGCGAGGGAGCGATAGCGGACGAGCGGTGTGCGACGCCCCCCGCGTAGCCGTAGGGCCGGATGTTTTGTCGGAGTCCGCGCGGTAGCGCGGGTGGAGACAAAATAGGAGGCAACCGGCACGGCG